>MUNG01000111.1 GCA_002154585.1 Streptomyces pseudogriseolus | reverse complement strand
GTCCGGGAACGGTCACCGACCGTGTGCGGCGGGGGAGTTGCCGTGACGTCCGGTCAACAGGCAGGTCACCAGCTTACGTTGCCTCCGCTCACGGGAACGCGGCAGGGGCGGGGTGCTCGCGCGAGCACCCCGCCCCTGCCGCGTCCGGTACGGCGCCGGGCTGCCGTCAGCCCTCCACGGCCGCCGGGTCCATCCAGACGACCTCCCAGGTGTGGCCGTCGAGGTCGTCGAAGGAACGGCCGTACATGAAGCCGAGGTCCTGGGTGTCGCCGGCCACGGAGCCGCCCGCCGCCAGCGCCTTCTCCACCAGGGTGTCGACCTTCTCGCGGCTCTCGGCGCTCAGCGCCAGCAGCACCGCGCTGGTCTTGCGGGCGTCCGCGATCTCCTTCTTCGTGAACTGCGCGTACTTCTCCTTCGTCAGCAGCATCGCGATGATCGTGTCGCTGATCACGACGGACGCCGTGGACTCGTCGCTGAACTGCTCGTTGACGGAGTAACCGAGCGCCGTGTAGAACGCCCGCGACGCCTCGATGTTCTCGACGGGCAGGTTCACGAAGATCATCTGCTGGTACATGACGGGGCCTCTCCCTGTGTTCGTTGCCGTTCGAGGGGGTAGACCCCGGGCTTGCGCGGAACTCATCGCGCCCAGGACACTTTTTTCGGCCCGTCTCCGCTCAGCCGCCCAGCGGCCACGCCGACAGCTCGGCCACCGCCACGGTGAGCGGCCCGAACAGGGCGAGCAGCGCGACCGCGCGCAGGGCGGCGGCCCGGCGCAGCGTGCCCGCCGGCGCCCCCAGCCGGCGCAGCGAGGCGGTGGTGTCCGCGTGCGCCTGCTTCGCCTCGACGGCCGCCGTGAGCAGCGTCGCCACCGTGCAGCCGGCCACCAGCAGCACGCCGAGCACCACGAGCGGACCGGCCGACGGGTCGTCCCGGTCGTGCAGCGACGCCATCGCGTATGCGGCCGACACCACCGCGCAGACCACGCCCAGCGGCCGTCCGATGCGCGTCGCCTCCGTCATCAGCACCCGCCCGGCCAGCAGCCGCAGCGCGCCCGGCCGCACCGCCTGGAGCAGCCGCCCGCACAGATGGGCGAGCCCGGGGCCGACCAGGGCCAGGCCGAGCGAGGTCAGCGCCAGCCCGAGGAACGCGGCCGGTCCGCCCGTGGAGCCGGTACGGCTGGTGAGCGCCTCCACCGCCAGCCCCACCGCGAGCACCGCGACGCCCCAGGGCAGCCCCGCCGGGGCCGCGGTCGGCACCGGGGGCGGTACGACGGCGGGGGAGGCGACGGGGGAGGCGTCGCCGGCTTCCGCGCCGGTCGCGTCGGCCGCCTCCACCGGTGCGCCGTTCCGCTCCTCCGCGGGCGCCTCCACCGCCGTACGCCGTCCGCGCGCGGCGGCTCCGAACTGCCGCCCGAACCGCCCGTACGCGCCGAACGACTCCCGCGCCGGGGAGCGCCGGTACCCGCCGAACCGGCCGTACGTCCGTGCCGCGCGGCCCGCGCCCCTCACCGGCTCGCGCGGCCGCAGCGACACGGCGGCCGCCGCCGAGGCGCTCAGCGGCACCAGGGCCAGCAGCGTCAGCGCGGCAGGCATCGGCAGGGGCCGCCCGGCGGCCAGGAACTCCCGCGCGCCCCCGTCGAGGGGCATGCCGGTCAGGTCGCCGCGCAGCTGGAGGAAGACGAGCAGCGCCAGCGCCGAACCCAGCAGGCAGGACAGGGCGGTGGTCGCCGCGGAGATCGCCATCAGCTTGACCGGGCCGAGCCCGACCGCCGACAGACCGGGCCGGGGCCGGGTCGCCGGATCGGTGCGGGCGACCGCGACCGCCAGGTAGACCGTGGCCGCGAGCGGCGCCGTGCACCAGGCCAGCCGCAGCGAGGAGGCGGCGGGGTCCGGGTGGGTCAGCGCATGCCCGAGGGCGCTCAGCAGCAGGAAGCCCGTCCCGGCCGAGGCGCCCGCGACGAGGAGCCGGCGGACCTGGACGGCGGGCTGGGCCCCGAGGCTCAGACGGAGAGCGAGCACGCCGCCCGGCCTTCCGACTCGGCCGGTCCGGAGACCGGGGGGAGGTGCACGGTCCGCACGCACCGCCCGTCGAGCAGCGACACGGTGCGGTCGGCGAGGGCGGCGGTCCGCGCGTCGTGGGTGGCGAGGACCACGGTGATGCCGTGCGAGCGGGCCGCCGTGGTGAGCGTGCGCAGCACGTGGGCGTGGTCGCCGCGGTGCAGCGGTGCGGTCGGCTCGTCGGCGAACAGCACCGAGGGCGCCGGGGCCAGCGCACGGGCGATGCACACCCGCTGCCGCTCCGCGTGCGTGAGTTCGACGGGGTGCTTGCGCGCCCGGTCGCCGACGTCGAGGCGCTCCATCCACTCCAGGGCGGCGGCCTTGGCGCGGCGGCGTCCAATGCCGCGCAGCATGAGCGGCAGCGCGGCGTTCTCCCAGACGTTCAGCTCGGGCACCAGCACCGGGGCCGGGTCGATCCAGCCGAACCGGTCGCGGCGCAGCCGCTCCCGGGCCGCAGGGCCCATGGTGTGCACGGGCACGCTGTTGAACCAGACCTCGCCGTCGTCGGCGGGCACCAGGCCGGACAGGCAGCGCAGCAGGGTCGACTTGCCGCTGCCGCGCGGGCCTGAGACGGCGAGGATCTCGCCCTCCCGGACGCCGAGCGAGACCCCGCTCAGGCCGGGCGAGCCGTCGTCGTGCCGGAAGTGCAGGGCACGCGCCCAGAGCACGTCGTTGTCCGGTGGGGCCACCATGGCGTACACCTCGGTTCGGATCGGAAATGCCGTGCGCTCTTCGGGTAATTCCCCCGTCCGGGGGAACGAAGGGCGGGCCGATCGGTCACTGGCACGCTAGGCAGGCGGTGGCGGGCGGCAGGACAGCACGCGGCCCCGGACCGCCGTTTCTCACTCGAACGGGCGGCACCGGGGCCGGTGTTGATCATTCAAAGAGAAGATCGGTACCTCGGACGGCCTACGGCCGCGGCCGGCTCGTCGGCCTACAGCTTGGTCCATGCCTCCGTGAGGGTCGCGCGCAGGATCTGCTCGATCTCGTCGAAGGTCTCCTGGTCGGAGATCAGCGGCGGCGCGAGCTGGATCACCGGGTCGCCGCGGTCGTCGGCACGGCAGTACAGGCCGTTCTCGAACAGCTTCTTGGACAGGAAGCCGTACAGCACGCGCTCGGTCTCGTCGGCGTCGAAGGACTCCTTGGTCGCCTTGTCCTTGACCAGCTCGATGCCGTAGAAGAAGCCGTTGCCGCGGACGTCGCCGACGATCGGCAGGTCGTGCAGCTTCTCCAGGGTGGCGCGGAACGCGCCCTCGTTGTCGAGGACGTGCTGGTTGAGGCCCTCGCGCTCGAACAGGTCGAGGTTGGCGAGGCCGACCGCCGCGGACACCGGGTGGCCGCCGAAGGTGTAGCCGTGCAGGAAGGTGTTGTCGCCCTGGTAGAACGGCTCGGCGAGCCGGTCGGAGACGATGCACGCGCCGATCGGGGAGTAGCCCGAGGTCATGCCCTTGGCGCAGGTGATCATGTCCGGGACGTAGCCGAACTTGTCGCAGGCGAAGGTGGTGCCGAGGCGGCCGAAGGCGCAGATGACCTCGTCGGAGACCAGCAGCACGTCGTACCGGTCGCAGATCTCGCGGACCCGCTGGAAGTAGCCGGGCGGGGGCGGGAAGCAGCCGCCCGCGTTCTGCACGGGCTCCAGGAAGACCGCGGCGACGGTGTCCGGGCCCTCGAAGAGGATCTGCTGCTCGATCTGGTCGGCGGCCCAGCGGCCGAACGCCTCCGGGTCGTCGCCGTGGATCGGCGCCCGGTAGATGTTGGTGTTGGGCACCTTGTGCGCGCCCGGCACCAGCGGCTCGAAGGGCGCCTTGAGGGCGGGCAGGCCGGTGATGGACAGGGCGCCCTGCGGGGTGCCGTGGTAGGCGACCGCGCGGGAGATGACCTTGTACTTGGTCGGCTTGCCGGTCAGCTTGTAGTACTGCTTGGCGAGCTTCCACGCGGTCTCCACCGCCTCGCCGCCGCCAGTGGTGAAGAAGACCTTGTTGAGGTCGCCCGGCGCCTCGTGCGCGAGCCGCTCCGCGAGCTCCACGGCCTTGGGGTGGGCGTAGGACCACACCGGGAAGAACGCCAGCTCCTGCGCCTGCTTCGCGGCGGTCTCGGCGAGCTCCTGGCGGCCGTGGCCGGCCTGCACCACGAACAGGCCCGCCAGGCCGTCGAGGTAGCGCCTGCCCCGGTCGTCGTAGATGTGGGTGCCCTCACCGCGGACGATGGTGGGGACGGGCGCGTTCTCGTACGACGACATGCGGGTGAAGTGCATCCACAGGTGGTCGTACGCGGACTTGCTGAGGTCCTTGGGGGTGTCGGTGCTCACGGTTATCGGGTTCCCCACATGTAGGTCTGCTTCTTGAGCTTGAGGTAGACGAAACTCTCGGTGGAGCGCACGCCGGGCACGGCCCGGATGCGTTTGTTGATGACCTCCAGCAGGTGGTCGTCGTCCTCGCAGACGATCTCGACCATCAGGTCGAAGGATCCGGCGGTCATCACCACGTACTCGCACTCGGACATCGCGGCCAGCGCGTCGGCGACGGCCTCCACGTCCCCCTCGACGTTGACGCCGACCATCGCCTGCCGGCGGAAGCCCACGGTGAGCGGGTCCGTGACGGCGACGATCTGCATCACGCCCTGGTCGAGCAGCTTCTGCACCCGCTGGCGCACGGCCGCCTCCGACAGGCCCACGGCCTTGCCGATCGCGGCGTACGGCCGGCGGCCGTCCTCCTGGAGCTGCTCGATGATGGCGAGGGAGACGGCGTCCAACTGCGGTACGCCGCCGTTCCTGGACTCGCGGGAGTCCTTGGGGTCTGCGCTTCGACTGGCCACGGGGCCACTGTGCACGACGTATCGACAGTTTCGCAAGGCGTGATCGATGAAATCCGTTGTTGACGAAGCCGATGCTTGCGGATTTCGCAGATGCGGGGGGAGTGGGGGTGTTGAAAACGTCAGCGGTCCGTCTAGGGTGGGTGTCTCAGAGGTTGGACACCTCGCACCCGTACACACCCGACACCTCGGGCACCCACGAGGAACACCAGGAGGGCCTGCAGTGAGCACCGAGCTGCGTCGTCTGCGCAACTACATCGGCGGTGAGTTCCGGGACGCCGCCGACGGACGGACCACCGAGGTGGTCAACCCCGCGACCGGCGAGGCGTACGCGACGGCTCCGCTGTCCGGTGCCGCGGACGTCGACGCCGCGATGGCCGCCGCCGCCGAGGCCTTCCCCGGCTGGCGCGACACCACCCCGGCCGAGCGGCAGAAGGCGCTGCTGAAGATCGCGGACGCCTTCGAGGAGCGCGCCGAGGAACTCATCGCCGCCGAGGTGGAGAACACGGGCAAGCCGACCGGGCTGACCCGCACCGAGGAGATCCCGCCGATGGTGGACCAGATCCGCTTCTTCGCGGGCGCGGCGCGGATGCTCGAGGGCAAGGGCGCCGGTGAGTACATGGAGGGCCTGACCTCCTTCGTGCGCCGCGAGCCGGTCGGCGTCTGCGCCCAGGTGGCGCCCTGGAACTACCCGATGATGATGGCCGTGTGGAAGTTCGCCCCGGCGATCGCCGCGGGCAACACGGTCGTCCTCAAGCCGTCGGACACCACCCCCGCCTCCACCGTCCTGATCGCCGAGATCCTCGGCTCGATCCTCCCCAAGGGCGTCTTCAACGTCGTCTGCGGCGACCGTGAGACCGGCCGCCTGATGGTCGAGCACCCGACCCCGGCGATGGCCTCCATCACCGGCTCGGTGCGCGCGGGCATGGCGGTCGCCGAGTCCGCGTCCAAGGACCTCAAGCGGGTCCACCTGGAGCTGGGCGGCAAGGCCCCGGTCGTGGTGTTCGAGGACGTCGACATCGCCAAGGCGGTCGCGGGCATCTCCGAGGCCGGTTACTTCAACGCCGGCCAGGACTGCACGGCCGCCACGCGCGTGCTGGTGCACGAGTCCGTGCACGACGAGTTCGTGCGGGCGCTCGCCAAGGCCGCCTCCGGCATCAGGACGGGCATGCCCGACGACGAGGACGTCCTCTACGGCCCGCTCAACAACCCCAACCAGCTCGCCCAGGTCGAGGGCTTCATCGAGCGGCTGCCCGCGCACGCGCGCGTCGAGGCCGGCGGCAAGCGGGTCGGCGACCAGGGCTACTTCTACGCGCCGACCGTCGTCTCCGGCCTCAAGCAGGACGACGAGATCGTCCAGAAGGAGGTCTTCGGACCGGTCATCACCGTCCAGTCCTTCACGGACGAGGACCAGGCCGTCGCGTACGCCAACGGCGTGGAGTACGCGCTGGCGTCGTCGGTGTGGACCAAGGACCACGCCCGCGCGATGCGGATGTCCAAGAAGCTGGACTTCGGCTGCGTGTGGATCAACACCCACATCCCGCTGGTCGCGGAGATGCCGCACGGCGGCTTCAAGAAGTCGGGCTACGGCAAGGACCTGTCGGCCTACGGCTTCGACGACTACACGCGGATCAAGCACGTGATGACCTCGCTGGAGGACTGACGCGCCGATCGTCGGCCCCGGACGGTGCACCGCACCGGTCCGGGGCCGACGTGCGTTCGGCGACCCGCCGTCCCTCAGTTTTGAACATGTTCAACTTCGGGCGTACGCTCCTGCCATGAGCGACAGAGCCGCCCTGCTCAAGGGCATTCGCGTCTGGCTGGTGTTCTTCGTCGTCTGTCTGGTGCTCAGCGGGGCCACGGCCTTCCCTCTGGTGCACGAACTGCGCTGGACCGAGGAGGCGCTGCGGACCCTCGGGGCGCCCGAGCGCCTCCCCGGCCTCATGGAATGGATCGAGCGCGTACGGGACGGGCTCGACACCGCCGACGCCGAGCACCCCTTCCTGCTCTACGGCACCGACTGGCTGGCCTTCGCCCATCTCGTCATCGCGGTCGCCTTCCTCGGCCCCTACCGGGACCCCGTACGCAACGTCTGGGTCGTGGAGTTCGGTCTCATCGCCTGCGCGGGCGTCATCCCGCTCGCCCTGATCTGCGGCCCGGTGCGCGGCATCCCCTTCTGGTGGAGCGTCATCGACATGGCGTTCGGCGTGTTCGGCGCGATCCCGCTGTACCTCGTCCGGAAGAAGATCAAGCGGCTGGAGGCGCTCACGGAGGCAGCCGTTCCGGGGGCCGCCGCCGTCCCTGCTCAGTAGGGTCGGGTCCATGAGAGGCGAACGGGTGGGCGGGGCCGTCACCTGGGGGCTCCTGGGCGCGTGGGTCGTGCACGACATCGAGGAACTGGTCACCGTGCCGGGCTGGTCGAGGCGCAACGTGCCGGAGCTGCGGAAGCGGTTCCCGCGGGTGCCGGAGCGGGTGTGGCGGCGGGCCGAAACCATGGACGCGGCCGAATTCGCCGCCGCCGTGGGCGTCATGGGGGTCCTCGTCGGGGCAGCGTCCGCCGCCGGGCGGCTGACCGGAGGACGCTCCGGCTTCTATCAGGGCGCGTTGACCGGCTTCGGGCTGCACGGCGTGACGCACATGGCCCAGGCCGTCGCCGTACGCGGCTACACCCCTGGCTCCGTGACGTCGTCGCTGGTCGTCGTCCCGTTCACGCTGTGGGCGCGGGGCCGGCTGCGGAGGGCCGGGGTGCTGCGTCCCGCCCGGCCCCGGGACGCGGTGGCCGGGCTCGCGGCCGCCGGGGCGGCCACGGCCGCGTCGCACGTCGTGGCGCGCCGGCTGCTCGGCACGGCGCTCCGGGCGTCATGAGGGGGCGCGTTCGCCCGCTGCGCCGGTCGTCATGAGACGGGGCGGTCGCGCAGCTCGCACAGGACGTCGATGCGGTTGGTGGTGATCGAGTCCACGCCCGCGGCCAGCAGGCGGCGCATCGAGCGGCGGGTGTCCGGGGTCCACACGGACAGCAGACAGCCGTCGCGGTGCACGCGGTCCGCGAGCGCCCGGTCCACCAGGCTGAAGCGGTAGTTGAGCCAGCGCGGCCGGACCGCCTCCAGCAGACCGGCGCGCGGCGGCGCGGTGGACGTGTGGGTGAGCGCGATCTCCGCGTCCGGGTCCACCGCCCGCACGGCCAGCATGGCGGGGGCGCCCGCGCAGTAGTACACGCGGTCCTCGGCGCCCCGCTCCCGGACCACGTCCACGATGCGGCGCACGGCGCGCTCGCCCGGGGCGCCGGGCAGGTCGATCATCACCCTGCTGCCCTCGGTCGCCGCCAGCGCGTCGGCGAGGGCGGGCACCCCGCCGTCCGTCACCGCGCGCACCTCGTCCCAGGTGAGGGAGGCGAGGGGACGGTCGTGGTCCCACAGGCGGCCGAGCGTCGCGTCGTGCAGCAGCACCGGGACGCCGTCCCGGGTCAGCCGCACGTCGATCTCGACCGCGTCCGCGCCCCGCCGCATCGCGGAGCGCAGCGACGCCAGGGTGTTCTCCCGGACGCGGTAGGGGTCGCCGCGGTGGGCCACGGCCGTCACGTTCTGCATGGTGCCCTTCGCGGGTGGTCAGGAGGCGGGAGTGGTCAGGAGGCGAGCCAGGAGGAGGTGTACGAGTCGATCCCGGCCGCCAGCCGCGCCTTGCCGGCCGGGTCCAGGAACGACGCCTCGACCGCGTTCTTGGCGAGATCCGCGAGACCCCGCTCGTCGAGGTCCAGCAGCCGGGCGGCGACCGCGTACTCGTTGCAGAGGTCGGTGCCGAACATCGGCGGGTCGTCGGAGTTGATCGTCACCAGCACGCCGGCCCGGGTGAACTCCCTGACGGGGTGCTCGTCCAGGGTGGCGACCGCGCGGGTGGCGATGTTCGACGTCGGGCACACCTCCAGCGGGATGCGCCGCTCGGCGAGGTGCTCCAGCAGCTTCGGGTCCTGGGCGGCGCTGGTGCCGTGGCCGATGCGCTCGGCGCCCAGCTCGTTCAGCGCGTCCCAGATCGTCTCCGGTCCCGTGGTCTCGCCCGCGTGCGGCACCGAGCGCAGCCCGGCCGCGAGGGCCCGGTCGAAGTACGGCTTGAACTGCGGGCGCGGCACGCCGATCTCGGGGCCGCCCAGCCCGAAGGAGACCAGGCCCTCCGGGCGCAGCCGGTCGTCGGTCGCGAGCCGCGTCGTCTCCTCGGCCGCCTCCAGGCCGGCCTCGCCCGGGATGTCGAAGCACCAGCGCAGCACGGTGCCCAGCTCGCTCTCGGCCGCCTTGCGGGCGTCCTCGATCGCCTCCATGAAGGCGCGCTCGTCGATCCCGCGACGGGTGGAGGAGAACGGGGTGATCGTCAGCTCGGCGTACCGCACCTGCTGCCGGGCCAGCTCACGGGCCACCTCGTAGGTCAGCAGCCGCACGTCCTCGGGGGTGCGGATCAGGTCGACGACGGACAGGTACACCTCGATGAAGTGCGCGAAGTCCGTGAAGGTGAAGTAGTCGGCGAGGGCCTCGGGGTCGGTGGGGACCTTCGAGTCGGGGTGGCGGGCGGCCAGCTCCGACACGATGCGCGGGGAGGCGGAGCCGACGTGGTGCACGTGCAGTTCGGCCTTGGGCAGTCCGGCGATGAAGGCGTGCAGGTCACGGACCTGTCCGGCGGTGGCCGCGGTGGCGTGGCGGTCGGTCAAGGTTCCTCCCCGGGAACGGCGTCCCCGTCCGGTTCGCGGCGGGACGCGGGTGATCGGCTGATCGGCGGTGCGGGGATCATCGTAGGCCGGGCGTACGCGGGAAGGGCGTGGGCCGTAGCATGACGGTCCGTCCGAGGAAGGGGTCGCAGCGCATGTCCGACGACGCACCGGCACCGGGGGCCGGGGACCGCACGGGGGACGCCACGCCTTCAGGGGGTTCGTCCACCCCCGAGGTGTGGCCGGCGCCGGCCGACGGCGGGGCGCCGCACGTGGCCCCGCAGGACGGTTCGCTGGTGGACGCGCGGACCACCGAGACGGGTGGTGCGGCGGCGGCTGCGGCGCCGGGCGGGGCGCGGGGTGCGGCGGGTACGGCCGCGGCCGGTACGCCTCCGGCCGATCCCTGGGTGTTGCCCGGTGACCCCCCGCCGTCCGCCGGCGGTCCGGGTGCGACCGTGGTGGCCGGGCAGCCCGCGCCGTGGTCGTCGCCCACCGTGCACGACGGGCCGGCGTCCGGCGCGTCCGCGGTGCACGAGCAGCAGACGGTGACGTCCTTCCCTGCGGCCTCGAACACGGCGCCGCCTTCCGCCGCGCCGGTGGCCGGGCCGTACGGCGGGGCCTGGGCGGGGCCCTCGGGCGCGGCCGTACCGCCGCCGCCGATCGGCCCGGAGGGGCCGGGGCAGGTCCCCTACGGTTACCCGCACGCGGGGTACGCGGGCGCGCCCGCCCCGGGCTATCCCGGCGGCTGGGCCGGGGCAGCGGCCCCCCTGCCGAGCAACGGCATGGGAGTCGCCTCCCTGGTCCTCGGGATCATCGCGGCGGCCGCGTTCTGCCTGTGGCCGGTGGCCGTCGTGCTGGGTCTGCTCGCGGTGATCTTCGGGGCGATCGGGCGGGGCAAGGCGAACCGCGGCGAGGCGACGAACGGGGGGCAGGCGTTGGCGGGGGTGATCTGCGGGGCGGTGGGCAGTGCGTTGGCTCTTGCCTTCGGCATCATCGTCCTGGTCACCTGAGCCGACGTCGACGTGCCGTCCGCTCTTGATGCCCGGCGCAGACGGCGGGGGCGCCCCGTAAGGGGCGCGGGGAACTGCGCGACCGGCCACCCTGCGGCCTGCACCCGGCGTGCAACGGTTCCCGGCACTCGGGTGGCCGTAGGGGCTGTGGGCGCGGGCCCGCTGGGGGTGCCGCCTGCGCCCACCCTCCCCCACTCTCGGCTTCGCTCGAGCGGGAGGTACCCCCATCGCCCTGGGGGTACCTCCCAGGCCCTCAAGGCACTGGGGGAGGCACGACTGCCCGCAGGCGGCGGCGTGCCTCAAGGGGCGCGGGGAACTGCGCGATCAGCCCCGTGCGGCCTGCACCCGGCGTGCGACAGTCCCCGGCACCCCGGTGGCCGTACGGGGGTGTGGCGCGGGGCCGCCGACGGCGGCCGTGGGTCACCGCTCGTCGGTGTGCCGCCCGTACTCCGCCTCCCGCAGCCGCCGCCGCGCCTCCATCAGGGCGAAGCCCAGCAGGTTCGGGCCGTGCCAGCGGGTCGGGTCGTTGGCCGCTTCCGTGTCGGCCGCGAGGCCTATGCCCCAGACGCGGTCGACGGGGCTGGCCTCGACCAGGACGCGGTCGCCCGTGTTCAGAAGGAAGGACCGCAGCTCACCGTGAGCTGCGAACTTGTGCTCGCTGCCCGCCACCACGATCCCGAACCGCTCCCGCCGCCAGACCTCCTCGTCGAAGTCCCGGACGAGACGCCCCGCCTTCTTCGCCTCGGCGGGGTGCTCCGCGGCCAGGACGCGGCGCTCGGCCTCCGCGTCGCCGAAGAGACGCGCCTTGGCCGCCATCATCCAGTGCTCGGCGGTCGCGTACTCCACGCCGTCGACGGTGAACGGGGACGGCCACCACTGGCTCAGGCAGCTCGGCCCGATCCGCCCGTCGGGCAGCGGCCGGTGTCCCCAGAAGTGCAGGTACTTCACCCGCTCCCCGGCCCGGACCGCCTCGATCAGCGCCTCCCGGGACGCCACCGTCCCTGCCGTGCCCGCCACGCCCATCACCCCCCTGTCGACCGGTGCGCGCAGCAGTCTCGCAGGCGCCACTGACACTCCGTCCCTCCTTTTCCGTCGCCACTCGACACCTGGTCGACAGATTTCGTCGCGTAACCAAATGGCAACAACGGAATCACTTGTTGGAGTGCCTTCGCTCTGTCAGGATCGGCACTCAAATCGAGCTCAGGCCACGCCGCCCCCTCGGGGACACGGAGGAGAGCGACATGCACAAACCCGGCACCACCCCGCAGGACCGCTTCCCGGCCGCCGAACGGTTCGCGGACGGCGCGCAGTTCATCGCGGGCCGTCCGGCCAAGGGCACCTCGGGACGCACCCACTCCGTCGTGGACCCGGCCACCGGCGCTCAGGTGTACACCTACGACCTCGCCGGCGCCGACGACGTCGACGCGGCCGTCGCCGCCGCGCGGGAGGCGTTCCCGGCCTGGGCGTCCGCCACCCCCGGCGAGCGTTCCGACGCCCTGCACCGGTTCGCCACCGTGGTCGCCGAGCGGGCGGAGGACTTCGCCCGCGCCGAGTCGCTCCAGTGCGGCAAGCCGCTGAAGCTGACCCGCGAGTTCGACGTGCCGGGCACCGTCGACAACATCGCCTTCTTCGCCGGCGCCGCCCGCCACCTCGCGGGGCAGTCGGCAGGCGAGTACTCGGGCGACCACACCTCCTACGTCCGCCGCGAGCCCATCGGCGTCGTCGGCTCCATCGCCCCCTGGAACTACCCGCTCCAGATGGCCGCGTGGAAGATCCTCCCGGCGATCGCGGCGGGCAACACGATTGTGCTGAAGCCCGCCGAGCTGACCCCGCTCACCTCGCTGATGTTCGCGCAGGCCGCGCACGACGCGGGCCTCCCGGACGGGGTGGTCAACATCGTCACCGGCACCGGCAAGGAGGCCGGCGAGCACCTGGTCGGCCACCCCGACGTGGCGATGACGTCCTTCACCGGCTCCACCGCCGTCGGCAAGCGCGTCGCCGAGATCGCCACCGCCACCGTCAAGCGCCTCCATCTGGAGCTCGGCGGCAAGGCGCCCTTCGTGGTGTTCGACGACGCCGACCTCGACGCGGCCGTCCACGGCGCCGTCGCGGGCGCGCTCATCAACACCGGCCAGGACTGCACGGCCGCCACGCGCGCGTACGTGCAGCGCCCGCTGTACGACGCGTTCGTCGAGCGCACCGCCGCGCTGATGGAGACCGTGCGGCTGGGCGACCCCTTCGCCCCCGGCACCGACCTCGGCCCGCTGGTCTCCCACGCCCAGCGCGACCGGGTGGCCGGTTTCGTCGAGCGCGCGCGTGCCTACGCGCGCGTGGTGACCGGCGGCGGGACACCCCTGGGCGATCTGGCCGACGGCGCGTACTATCGCCCCACGCTGATCGCCGGCGCACCGCAGGACAGCGAGGTCGTGCAGTCGGAGATCTTCGGGCCGGTGCTGGTCGTCCTGCCCTTCGACACCGACGACGAGGGCATCGCACGCGCCAACGACACCCCGTACGGGCTCGCCGCCTCCGCCTGGAGCCGGGACGTGTACCGCACGGGCCGGGCCACCCGCGAGATCAAGGCCGGGTGCGTGTGGATCAACGACCACATCCCGATCATCAGCGAGATGCCGCACGGCGGCTACAAGGCGTCCGGCTTCGGCAAGGACATGTCCGCGTACTCCTTCGAGGAGTACACCCAGATCAAACACGTCATGTTCGACAACACCGCGGTGGTCCGCAAGGACTGGCACCGCACCGTCTTCGGGGACCGATAGCAGCCAGGCCGCCCGACCCGCGGCCACTTCCCGAAAGGGCACCACGCGCATGGAGCAGTACGAGCCCGACCGCCTCTCGCCGGCCCAGGAGGCGGCGATACGGCGCAGTTTCCGCGACGGAAGGGCGGCCCTGACCCGCCGTTCCCTGCTGCGCGCCTCGACGGGCGGCGCCCTTGCGGTCGGCGGCCTGGGCGCGCTGAGCGCCTGCGGCATCCCCGCGGCCGGGAACACGGAGGGCGGCGTCCCCGCGGAGGACCGCTCGGCGAAGGAGAGGACCGTCGCCTTCTCCAACTGGACCGAGTACATGGACGTCGACGACAGCGGGCGCCGGCACCCCACGCTGGAGGCGTTCACCCGGCGCACCGGCATCAAGGTCACGTACACCGAGGACATCAACGACAACACCGAGTTCTTCGGCAAGATCAAGCCGCAGCTCGCCGGGGGACAGGACACCGGCCGCGACATCATCGTCCTCACCGACTGGCTGGCCGCCCGCCTGATCCGCCTCGGCTGGGTGCAGAAGCTCGACGCCTCCCACCTGCCGCACGCCTTCGCCAACGTCGCCTCGTCGTACCGCACCCCCGACTGGGACCCCGGCCGCGCCTACTCGTACCCCTGGCAGGGCATCGCGACGGTCATCGCGTACAACCGGAAGGCGCTCGACGGCGTCGAGGTGAGGACCCTGTCCGACCTGCTGGACAACCCGAAACTCAAGGGCCGGGTCGGGCTGCTCACCGAGATGCGCGACACCATGGGCATGGCGCTGCTCGACATGGGCAAGGACCCCCGGTCCTTCAGCGCCGACGACTACGACGCGGCCCTCGCCCGGCTGCAGAAGACGGTCGACAAGGGCCAGATCCGCCGCTTCACCGGCAACGACTACACCGCCGACCTCGCCAAGGGCGACCTCGCCGCGTGCGTCGCCTGGGCCGGTGACGTCGTCCAGCTCCAGGCCGACAACCCGGACATCGGCTTCGTCATCCCGGACAGCGGCTACATGCTCTCCAGCGACAACCTGCTGATCCCCAACAAGGCCCGGCACAAGACGAACGCCGAGCGCCTGATCGACTACTACTTCGAGCCGCGGCCGGCCGCCCAGCTCGCCGCCTACATCAACTTCGTCTGTCCGGTCGACGGGGTGAAGGACGAGCTCGCGAAGCTCGACGAGGACGCGGCGAACAACCCGCTGATCCTCCCCGACCAGGACATGCAGGCCAAGTCCCGCGCCTTCCGCTCGCTGAGCTCCGAGGAAGAGACGGCGTTCGAGGGCAAGTTCGCGAAGCTCACGGGGGCGTGACGAGATGAAGACCACCGACGGGACCACCACGGCCGGCGGCGACGTCCGCCTCACCGGGATCACCAAGTCCTACGGCGACTTCACCGCCGTGCACCCGCTCGACCTGACCGTCCCGCAGGGCTCCTTCTTCGCCCTGCTCGGCGCGTCCGGCTGCGGCAAGACCACCACCCTGCGCATGATCGCCGGCCTGGAGGAGCCCACCGCGGGCACCGTCCACCTCGGCGACCAGGACGTCACCGCGCTGCCGCCGTACAAGCGGCCGGTGAACACCGTCTTCCAGTCCTACGCCCTCTTCCCGCACCTCGACATCTACGAGAACGTCGCCTTCGGCCTGCGCCGGCGCGGCATCAAGAGCGTGAAGAAGCAGGTCGAGGAGATGCTGGAGCTGGTGCAGCTCGGCGAGCAGGCGCGCAAGAAGCCCCACCAGCTCTCCGGCGGCCAGCAGCAGCGCGTCGCCGTCGCCCGCGCGCTGATCAACCACCCCAAGGTGCTGCTCCTCGACGAGCCGCTCGGCGCGCTCGACCTGAAGCTGCGCCGCCAGATGCAGCTGGAGCTCAAGCGCATCCAGACCGAGGTCGGCATCACCTTCGTGCACGTCACCCACGACCAGGAGGAGGCCATGACCATGGCCGACTGCGTCGCGGTGATGAACGCCGGCCGGGTCGAGCAGCTCGGCACCCCCGCGGACCTGTACGAGAACCCGCGCACCACGTTCGTCGCGAACTTCCTCGGCACCTCCAACTTCATCGAGGCCGAGGTCGACTCGGCGTCCGGCTCCCAGATCGTGCTGAAGGCGGGCGGCGGCAAGCTCGTCCTGCCCGAGGCCCGCAACAGCGCCCCCGCCCGCACCGGCGGCAAGGTCCTGCTCGGAGTGCGCCCGGAGAAGATCTCCCTCACCCACGCCGACGAGGCCGGAGAGATACCCGAGGGCCGCAACCGGATCACCGGGCGGATAGCCCACTCCAGCTTCATCGGCGTCTCCACCCAGTACGTGATCGACAGCCCGGTCTGCACCGCGTTCGAGGTCTACGTGCAGAACATCGACCGCGACCCCCGGCTGGTGCCCGGCGCCGAGGTCGTCCTGCACTGGAACCCGGACCACACCTTCGGCCTGGACGCGGCACAGTCCCTGCTCGCCGGGACGGTGGGCTCCGCCGGGGTCGGGACGGCCGGGGAAGAGGTCGCCTGATGGCCACGCTCACCGAGGCGCCACCGCCGCTCGCGCCGCCCGCCCCCGGGGCGAAGCCGCCGCGCCGGCGCGGCCGCTGGACGCCGTACCTGCTCCTGCTGCCCGGCCTGCTCTGGCTCGTGGTGTTCTTCGCGCTGCCGGTGATCTACCAGGCCTCCACGTCCGTGCAGACGGGCTCCCTGGAGGAGGGCTACAAGGTCACCTGGCATTTCGCGACCTACTGGGACGCGCTGTCCGAGTACTGGCCGCAGTTCGTCCGCTCGGTGGTCTACGCGGCCTCCGCGACCGTGCTGTGCCTGCTGCTCGGCTACCCGCTGGCGTATCTGATCGCCTTCCGCGCGGGACGCTGGCGCAACCTGATCATGATCCTGGTGATCGCGCCGTTCTTCACCAGCTTCCTGATCCGCACCCTCGCCTGGAAGACGATCCTCGCCGACGGCGGCCCGGTGGTCGGCGCCCTGGACGCGCTGCACGTCCTCGACGTCACGGCGTTCCTCGGCTGGACGGCCGACGACCGGGTGCTCGCCACCCCGCTCGCGGTGGTGTGCGGTCTGACGTACAACTTCCTGCCGTTCATGATCCTTCCGCTCTACACCTCGCTGGAACGGATCGACCCCCGGCTGCACGAGGCGGCGAACGACCTGTACGCCAAGCCGTCCACCACCTTCCGCAGGGTCACCTTCCCGCTGTCGATGCCGGGCGTGGTCTCCGGCACGCTACTGACCTTCATCCCCGCGTCCGGCGACTACATCAACGCGGACCTGCTCGGCTCCACCGACACCCGGATGGTCGGCAACGTCATCCAGTCCCAGTTCCTGCGGATCCTGGACTACCCGACGGCCGCGGCGCTCTCGTTCATCCTGATGGCCGCGATCCTCGCCGTCGTCACGGTCTACATCCGCAAGTCCGGCACGGAGGATCTGGTCTGATGGCCTTCGTCACGTGGTTCAAACGCAATGTCGTCGTCGTCGCGGGCCTGCTGACGCTGGCCTACCTCCTGCTGCCGAACGTCGTCGTCACGGTGTTCTCCTTCAACCGTCCCAAGGGCCGCTTCAACTACGAGTGGCAGCAGTTCTCCACCGACGCCTGGCGGGACCCGTGCGGGGTCTCCGGGCTGTGCGAGTCGCTCGGCCTCAGCCTTCAGCTCGCCTTCTGGGCCACCCTCGGCGCCACGCTGCTCGGCACGATGATCGCGTTCGCACTGGTCCGCTACCGCTTCCGCGCCCGCGGCGCCGTCAACTCGCTGATCTTCCTGCCGATGGCGATGCCCGAGGTGGTGATGGCGGCCTCGCTGCTCACCCTGTTCCTCAACATGGGCGCCGAGCTGGGCTTCTGGACCATCCTGATCGCCCACATCATGTTCTGCCTCAGCTTCGTCGTGGTCGCCGTGAAGGCGCGCGTGATGTCGATGGACCCCCGGCTGGAACAGGCCGCGCAGGACCTCTACGCCGGCCCGGCGCAGACGTTCCTGCGGGTCACGCTGCCGATCGCCGCCCCCGGCATCGCGGCGGGCGCGCTGCTCGCCTTCGCCCTGTCCTTCGACGACTTCATCATCACCAACTTCACCGCCGGTTCGACCGTCACCTTCCCGATGTTCGTCTGGGGCTCCGCGCAGCGCGGCACGCCCGTCCAGATCAACGTCATCGGCACCGCCATGTTCGTCGTGGCCGTGCTGCTGGTGCTGGTCTCCATGGCCGTCGGCAACCGCCGCCGGCGGCAGAAGGCATGAAGGCACTGTAGAACCGTAAGGAATCGTAGGGAGTTGACATCATGGCCCCTGGCGCCATGAGCCGTTGGACGACATCTCTTTCCGAGGCCCGCCCGGTCTCCTACTGGCTGGACGACCCCGGCCGCCCCGCCCCCGAGCCGGCCCTGACCGGCCCGGTCACCTGCGACCTGCTGGTCGTGGGCGGCGGCTACAGCGGACTGTGGACCGCGCTGATCGCCAAGGAGCGCGACCCGTCCCGAGACGTGGTGCTGGTGGAGGGCCGCGAGGTCGGCTGGGCCGCCTCCGGGCGCAACGGCGGGTTCTGCGCCGCCTCCCTCACCCACGGCCTGGCCAACGGGCTCGCCCGCTGGCCGGGCGAGATCCACACCCTGGAGCGGCTGGGCGCCCGCAACCTCGACGCCATCGAGGAGACGCTGGCCCGGCACTCCATCGACTGCGACTTCGAGCGCACCGGCGAGATCGACGTCGCCACCGAGCCGTACCAGGCGGAGGAACTGCGGTCCTGGTACGAGGAGATCGCCGCCCGGGGCCTCGCCGACGGCATCGAGTTCCTGGACGCCCACGCGGTGCGCGAGCAGGTCGACTCGCCCACCTTCCTCGCCGGTCTGCACGACCGCCGGGGCGTCGCCATGCTCAACCCGGCCCGGCTCGCCTGGGGCCTGAAACGGGCCTGCCTCGCCCTCGGGGTGCGCGTGTACGAGCACACCCCCGCCCTCACCTTGAAGCGGTACGGGGCCGGCATGGCGGTGCGCACCCCGTACGGCGCGGTCCGCGCCCGCCGGGTCGCGCTCGGCACCAACGTCTTCCCCAGCCTGGTGCGCCGGGTCCGCCCGTACACCGTCCCGGTCTACGACTACGCCCTGATGACCGAGCCGCTCACCGACGCCCAGCTCGCCTCCGTCGGCTGGAGGAACCGCCAGGGGCTCGGCGACAGCGCCAACCAGTTCCACTACTTCCGGCTCTCCGCCGACAACCGCATCCTGTGGGGCGGCTACGACGCGGTCTACCCGTACGGCGGCCGGGTGCGCGCCGAGTACGACGACCGGCCGGAGACGTACGCCAGGCTCGCCGGGCACTTCTTCACCTGCTTCCCGCAGCTGGAGGGCGTGCGCTTCACCCACGCCTGGGGCGGCGCGATCGACACCTGCTCCCGTTTCTCGGCGTTCTTCGGCACCGCGCACGCGGGGCGGGTGGCGTACGCGGCGGGCTACACGGGGCTCGGCGTGGGCGCGACGCGGTTCGGCGCGGAGGTGATGCTGGACCTGCTGGCGGGGGAGCGGACCGAGCGCACGGAGCTTCAGATGGTGCGCAGCAAGCCGCTGCCGTTCCCGCCGGAGCCGTTCGCCTGGTCCGGCATCGCTCTCACCAAGTGGGCGCTGGCCAGGGCGGACGCGCACCAGGGGCGGCGGAACCTGTGGCTGCGGACGATGGACCGGCTGGGCCTCGGCTTCGACAGCTGAGCCCGCGGGGGCTTGACAACCGAATTGGTCTGGACCAAATTGAGCGCGCTCCGCCCTCCAAATCCCCCATGCCCGGAGGCACTTGTGGACCGCCCCAGACCTCCCGCGCGCCGGCCCCTGACGGCGCTGCTCACCGCCACCGCCCTCGCCGCCACCGGCACGGCCGCGCTGTCGTCGGC
The DNA here is from genome assembly GCA_002154585.1 of Streptomyces pseudogriseolus. Lineage (GTDB taxonomy): Bacteria > Actinomycetota > Actinomycetes > Streptomycetales > Streptomycetaceae > Streptomyces > Streptomyces pseudogriseolus. The sequence continues at coordinate 4,912 of MUNG01000111.1, read as the reverse complement.
CGCCCGCGCGGCCGACGCGGACCTCGCCCGCAACGGCGGCTTCGAGTCCGGCCTCGACGGCTGGAGCTGTACCGCCGGCACGACCGTGAACGCGCCCGTGCACAGCGGCACCTCGGCGCTGAAGGCGACCCCGGCCGGCGCCGACAACGCGCGCTGCGCGCAGACCGTCACCGTGAAGCCGGAGTCCCAGTACACGCTCACCGGTCACGTCCAGGGCAGCTACGTCTACCTGGGCGCCGAGGGCACCGGCACCACCGACGTCTCCACCTGGACCCAGTCCGCGCCCGCCTGGCAGCAGCTCACCACCACCTTCCGCACCGGCCCCTCCACCACCCGCGTCACGATCTACACCCACGGCTGGTACGGCACCGGCGCCTACCACGCCGACGACATCACCCTGGTCGGCCCCGGCGGCGAGACAGGACAGCCGCCCGCCCCGCCGACGGGCCTCCGCGCGTCCGGGGTCACCTCCACCAGCGTCTCCCTGTCCTGGTCACCCGTGTCCGGCGCCACCGGCTACGCGGTCTACCGCGACGGAACCAAGGTGCGGACGGTGACCGGGACGTCGGCGACCCTCACCGGGCTGTCCCCCTCGACGGCGTACGCCTTCCAGGTGGCCGCCCTCAACGACGCGGGGGAGTCGGCCCGTTCGGCCACCGTCACCGCGACGACCTCGACCCCCGACTCCGGCGGCGGCGACTCCGGTCTCCCGGCCCACGCCCTGGTCGGCTACCTCCACGCCAGCTTCGCCAACGGCTCCGGCTACACCCGGCTCGCCGACGTCCCCGACAGCTGGGACGTCATCGACCTGGCCTTCGGCGAGCCGACCTCCGTCACCTCCGGCGACATCCGCTTCGACCGCTGCCCGGATCGGGGAGAGTGCCCCGGCGTGGAGAGCGACGCCGAGTTCAAGGCGGCGATCAAGGCCAAGCAGGCGGCCGGGAAGAAGGTGCTGATCTCCATCGGCGGGCAGAACGGCCAGGTCCAGCTCACCACCGCCGCCGCCCGCGACATGTTCGTGTCCTCCGTCTCGAAGATCATCGACGAGTACGGACTCGACGGCCTGGACATCGACTTCGAGGGCCACTCGCTCTCCCTCGACGCCGACGACACCGACTTCAAGAACCCGAAGACCCCGGTGATCGTCAACCTGATCTCGGCGCTGAGGACCCTCAAGGCCAAGTACGGCGACGACTTCGTGCTGACCATGGCCCCGGAGACGTTCTTCGTCCAGCTCGGGTACCAGTACTACGGCACCGGCAAGTGGGGCGGCCAGGACCCGCGGGCGGGCGCCTACCTCCCCGTGATCCACGCCCTGCGCGACGACCTGACCCTGCTGCACGTCCAGGACTACAACTCCGGCCCGATCATGGGCCTGGACAACCAGTACCACTCGATGGGCGGCGCCGACTTCCATATCGCGATGACCGACATGCTGCTCACCGGCTTCCCGGTCGCCGGCGACGCGAACAACGCCTTCCCGCCGCTCCGCCCCGACCAGGTCGCCATCGGCATGCCGGCCACCGCCAACGCCGGCAACGGCCACGTGTCCCCGGCCGAGGTCACCAAGACCCTCGACTGCCTGACGAAGCGCGTCAACTGCGGCAGTTACGCCACCCACGGCACCTGGCCGGAGCTGCGCGGCCTGATGACCTGGTCGATCAACTGGGACCGCTTCGGCGGCTGGGAGTTCCAGCGGACGTTCGACGGCTACTTCGGCTGACCAGCGCCAGTCCCACGAGCAGCGCCGCGCCGAGGCACCAGCTGCCCGCCACGTCCAGCGGCCAGTGGTAGCCCCGGCGCACCAGCCCGTAGGACGCGCCCAGGATCAGCAGCGCGCACAGCGCCACCAGTGCGCGCCGGACGGCCGGCGACCCGAGCAGCGGAAGGAACAGCAGGGTCGCCGCGCCGTACGCGACGACCGCCGTGGCGGTGTGGCCGGACGGGTAGTAGCCGGTCGCCGGCGGGACGGCGGGGGTGCCCGGGCGGTCCGTCCACGCCTTCAGCGGGACGACCAGGACGGGGACCAGGACCATGGCCGCCGCCCCGGCCGCGGGCGGCAGCCACCAGCGGTCCACACCTGTGGCGCGCAGCCGCCACGCCGTGACGGCCAGCGCGATCGCCAGGACGGGCAGGGCGACCTGGGCGTTGCCGAGGTCGGAGAGCAGCTCGGAGGCCCGGTCGGGACGGACCAGGGCGTCGCTGAGCCGTGCGTCGAGGTCCAGCAGCGGACCGTCGGCGAGGACCTGCCAGGTGATCAGCGAGAAGAGCAGGAGCGGCACGACCAGCAGCAGCATGCGGGACAGCTTCGCAGGCGGGCGGGGGCGGACACACCGGAGGGCCGGCACAAAGGGGGGTGTGCGCCGGCCCTCCGGGGAACGGCTTGCCGTGTCTGGTGCCCGGACGGCCGTCCGGATCGGAACGTCGCGCGCCCCGGGGGGTCTGGGGCGGGCGACCGTCCGATCGTGAGGAGACCCGGGGCCCGCGGGCCCCGGTTGTGTGCGCGAGGCACGACCAGGTCGAAGCTGGGGAGGCCCCGGCCTGAACCGCCCACAGTCCCCTGTGGACGGGGTGTATCTCTCATCCGGGTAGAAACCTACGGCAGGGGGTGGCCCCGCGACAGGGCACACGGGCTCCTGTCATCCACCTCGCACACGTTCTTCACACGCTCTGCCGCTGTCCGGATCCGGACGGCCGGGGCAGGGGGTACGGGCGGCTCACCTGCCCCGATGCGCGGTCCGGCGCCGGGCGGGGCCGGAGACGGCCGGAATCAGGGCCGGATCAGGTCCGGACGAAGCACCGGCTCAGGCCCCGGTGAGGGCCGGATCAGATCCGGGTGAACGCCTGCTCGATGATGTCGAGGCCCTCGTTCAGCAGGTCCTCGCCGATGACCAGCGGCGGCAGGAAGCGCAGCACGTTGCCGTAGGTGCCACAGGTCAGGACCAGCAGGCCCTCCTGGTGGCAGGCCTTCGCCAGCGCGGCCGTCGCCTCCGGGTTCGGCTCCTTGGTCGTACGGTCCTTGACCAGCTCGATCGCGATCATCGCGCCCCGGCCCCGGACGTCGCCGACGATGTCGAACTTCTCGGCCATGGCGGTGAGGCGGCCCTTCATGACCTCCTCGATCCGCTTCGCCCTGGCGTTGAGGTCGAGCTCCTTCATCGTCTCGATCGCGCCGAGCGCACCCGCGCAGGCGACCGGGTTGCCGCCGTAGGTGCCGCCCAGGCCGCCGGAGTGCGCGGCGTCCATGATCTCCGCGCGGCCGGTGACCGCGGCCAGCGGCAGACCGCCCGCGATGCCCTTCGCCGTGGTGATCAGGTCGGGCACGATGCCCTCGTCCTCGCAGGCGAACCACTGGCCGGTGCGGCAGAAGCCGGACTGGATCTCGTCCGCCACGAACACGATGCCGTTGTCCCGGGCGAACCGGCTGATCGCCGGCAGGAAGCCCTTGGCCGGCTCGATGAAGCCGCCCTCGCCGAGCACCGGCTCGATGATGATCGCGGCGATGTTCTCGGCGCCGACCTGCTTGGACATCTGGTCGATCGCCTGCGCGGCGGCCTCCGGGCCCGCGTTCTCCGGACCGGTCGGCCAGCGGTAGCCGTAGGCGACCGGGACGCGGTACACCTCGGGCGCGAACGGGCCGAAGCCGTGCTTGTACGGCATGTTCTTCGCGGTCAGCGCCATCGTGAGGTTGGTACGGCCGTGGTAGCCGTGGTCGAACACGACGACCGCCTGCCGCTTGGTGTACGCACGCGCGATCTTGACGGCGTTCTCGACGGCCTCGGCGCCGCTGTTGAACAGCGCGGACTTCTTCGCGTGGTCGCCCGGCGTCAGCTCGGCGAGCGCCTCGGCGACGGCCACGTAGCCCTCGTACGGCGTGACCATGAAACAGGTGTGGGTGAAGTCGGCGAGCTGCGCGGAGGCGCGGCGGACGACGGCCTCGGCGGACGCGCCGACGGAGGTCACGGCGATGCCGGAACCGAAGTCGATCAGACGGTTGCCGTCGACGTCCTCGATGATGCCGCCGCCGGCCCGCGCGGTGAACACGGGCAGCACGGAACCCACGCCCTGCGCGACCGCGGCGGTACGGCGGGCCTGCAGCTCCTGCGACTTCGGGCCGGGGATGGCGGTGACGACGCGGCGCTCCTGCGGAAGTGCGGTCATGCGGGGCTCCTGGGGGGTGAAACGGACGCTCGGTGCTTCTTTTCTCGCAGGCTAGGGCGGGGCACGAAGGCTGGGCATGCTCCATGTGGGCGTTGTCCGGGGGTCCCGGTTGTCCGTGGTGGACATACCCGCCCGGGACCGGCCGTGCCGACGCGACGCGGCGACGCGTTCCGGCCGGAGTCGGACCCCGGCCGTGCCATCGGTGAACAGCGCCTGCCGGGGCGTTAGATTGACGTGTCGACAGGCGGACGAGGCGGCTGCTCAGGGGGCAGGGGCGATGGACAGCGAGGGTACCCAGGACGCGCGGGGCACGCAGGCGGGCCCCGTGCCGCGCCCGGCGGGACCACCTCAGGTGCCGGCGGCGCCACCGCGCCCCGCGCACGCACCGGGCATGCCGCCGCCCCCGGACGGCTCCGCGTTCCTCGCCTGGCTGCGCACCGCCCGCCCGGAGACGCTCCCCGGCATCTGGCGGTTCGGCCACCGGCCGCGCCCCGAGGAGGAGCCGGAGCGCATCCCCGGCCGCCAGCTGTTCAGCGGCGCGCTGATCGCGTTCCTGGTCGGCTGGCTGATCTGGTCGCTGCTGTGGAACGGCTACCTCGGCGGCTGGTGGCTGCTGCCGCTGTACGCGATGATCCCCGACTCCTGGGCCGAGCCGGCCCACGCCGACCATGATGATCCCGGCGACGAGGACGTAGTAGGCGTAGACGACCACGACGGAGGCGAAGCTGTGCGGCTCGGCCCAGGAGTCGGG
>MUNG01000110.1 GCA_002154585.1 Streptomyces pseudogriseolus | reverse complement strand
CTACCCCGGCGGCGATCCGGACGAGCGCTGGTGCAACCCGCCCGGCCGGGCGCTCGGCGAGACCCCGACGACCCGCACGGCCGACCCCCTCGTCGACGCCTATCTGTGGATCAAGCGTCCGGGGGAGTCGGACGGCGAGTGCAAGGGCGGCCCGAAGGCCGGCGAGTGGTGGGAGGACTACGCGCTGGACCTGGCGCGCGCCTCCACGTCGTAACGGCCCGGGGACGGTACACGCGAGAGGGGGCGCCGTGCGATCCGCACGGCGCCCCCTCTCGCGTACCGGCGGGCGCGCTACGGCACCTGCACCCACTGGGCCTTGCTGGGCGTGCCGTTGGCGTCGGTGACGAACAGCATGTACCAGCCGGACTGCACCAGGTTCCGGTTCTTCGGCACGGTCACGGTGACCTTGTCGCCGTCGGTGGTGAAGTCCAGGGCGATCGAGCGCTGGTCCACGTCGGTGACGTGGGTGGTGGCGCTCGGCCGGATCAGCCGCACCTTCTTGACCGACGCCGCGTCCCGCGAGGTGAACGTGCCAGACCCGCCGCGCTCGATCGTCTGCGGCCCGCCGGACAGGTCGGGCTGCTCGTCGTCGCCGTACAGGTACGGCGGGGTGTAGATCTCGATGCGCTGCTCGAACTCGCCCGGCTTGGTGTTGGCCTTGTCCGCGTAGAGCGAGTCGGAGCCGAAGAACATCACGCGGCCGTCGGGCAGCAGGATCGAGCCCGAGTGGTAGTTGCGGCCCACCAGCGGGTCGGCCACCCGCCGCAGCTCGTTCTTCTCCGTGTCGTAGATCCGCGCCTCGAGGATGTTGGAGTCGCTCCGGCCGCGGTAGTCCTGCGAGCCGCCGGAGATCAGCACCTCGTCGTTCGGCAGGATCGACGCCTGCGGGTAGCGGGTGCCCTTGTCCAGCGACGGACCGTCGACGAACGCCGGGTCGTCGGCCTTCAGGTCGACGATCCGGGTCTTCTCACTGGACTTCTGGGACTCGCCCACCCCGCCGCCGCCGATGACCATGTATCTCTCGTCCTGGGCGGGCGGCAGCAGCACCGTGTTGGACGTCTCCATCAGGTCGGGGTCGCTCAGCCCCGGGACCTCCTTGAACTTGTTGGTCTTCACGTCCCAGACGCCCGGGTCGCGGCCGACGTCGTCCGGCCCGTAGCCCGCGTTCGACCCCGAGTAGAAGATCTTGCCGTTCTGCATCAGGAACAGCGCCGGGTAGGTCGGGAACTGCCGGACCTTGTCGGTGTACTCCCACTCCCTGGTCTCCGGGTCGTAGATCTCGTTCTTGCCCGGGACCAGCTGGCCGATGTCGTCGAGGCCGGAGACGCTGAGGATCTTCCCGTCGCTCAGGGTGGTGAGCGTCGGGTACCAGCGGGCCTCCTTCATCGGGTCGACCTTGATGTACTTCTCGGCGACCGGGTCGAACTCGTAGGCGTCCCGGATCCCCTGGAAGTCCTTCTTGTCCAGGGCGAGCTTCTCGGCGATGCCGTACGTGTTGCGCGCGTCGGCGCCGGTGAGGCCCTGCACCCGGTAGTTGTCCTGGGTGCCGGTCTCGTACTTCGCGCCTTCTTCCTGCGCCTCGACGTAGATACGGCCCACGCCCGGGGTGGTGCCGAGGAACTCGCCGGTCGCCGGGTCGAACTTCTTCTCGGCGCGCGGGACGAGCACCGGGTCCTTCGAGACGAAGGTCTTGCCGTTCTCCTTGCCGGTGAACTTCGTGCCCGCCGGAAGGGTGATCGGCTTGTCCGGGTTCTCGTTGTGGACGAGCATCAGGCCGCCGGCCTTCTTCACGTCACCCTTGAGCTTCTCGTACCGCTTGGTGCCGCCCGCGATCAGCAGGTTGCCGTTGGCGAGCTGCGTGTGACCGGTGCAGAACAGGTCGGTCGGCGTCGGGACCTTCTTGATGGTCTTCTTGACCGGGTCCCAGATCCGGGTGTCGTACTTCTTCGCGTCGAAGTTGTCCTGGTCGTTGCCCGACCCCGCGACGAGCAGCACCTTGCCGGTGCGCAGCAGCGCCGCGTGGATGGTGTTCTGCCGGTACTCCTCGGGAAACTCGACGATCTCCCACTTGCCGTTCGCGGCCTTGTACTCCGGCTGGTTGATCTTGTACTGGTGATATTTCTCGGTGCTGAAGCGGTACAGCCACGGGCCGTTCATCCCGGCCAGCGCCAGCACCACCGCCGTGCCTATCGCGATCCGACGGGCGCGACGGCGGCCTGCACGGTCCTTCATTCCTTACGTCCCCCAAGTCCACCAAGGGCGATCTGCATGGTCTGGTCGTCACCGGGGTGGCCGCCCCCGGGCCCTCCCGGCCCTCCGGGGCCCCCTGTTCCGCCCGGCGCACCGTGGGAACCGGCCCACTGGGGCCGGGGCTGCGGCTGGTGCGGGGCGTGCTGCTGCTGCGGCATCCGCACGCCGTCGGCCGGGGGCGCGTCCGCGCGGTGCTGTCCCGCCGCGTGCGCGCCGGGCTTCTTACGTGCCTGCCGCATGCCGTGCCGCCAGGCGAACATGGGCGCGGCGGTGATGAGCAGGGCGAAGGTGGCCCAGATGACCATCGCCGGGTGCGAGTGCCCGTAGACGAAGCCCGCGGCGATGGAGCCGGCGAAGATCGCGATGAAGTACCAGTGGTACCGGAAGGTACCGAACCAGGTGTCCGGGCTGGCCGAGTCGCCCTTCGGGGTGACCACGAACTTGCTCTTGCGGCGCAGCACCGAGTCGATCAGCGCCTTCGCGTACAGCGGGGCCGACAGCGCCGACATCACCATGCCGGCCACACCGCCGGAGCCCTCCGGCTCGTGCGGGGAGACGTTGTGCCGGCGGTTCCAGACGTACAGGCCGATCTGGAGCGCGGAGGCGTTGCCGTAGAGCATCAGCCACACGGCGGGGTCGATGTTCACACCCGAGGCGCCCAGGCCCAGGAACAGCGCGCAGCTGAGCGCCGCGAGGATCCAGTTCAGGGCGGACATCGGATAGAAGATGATCATCATCGTGTAGTTGAAGAGCTTGCTCGGCGGGAGCGAGTACCAGCCCTTCCAGTACTGCTTGAGGATCGTCTCGTACGTGCCGCGCGACCAGCGCATCTGCTGGGTGAAGAAGTCGGTCCAGGCGTTGGGGCCCTCACCGACCGCGAGCACGTCCGGGGTGTAGACCGAGCGCCACTTCCGGCCGGTCTCCGGGTTCCGGGCGCGGTGCATCTCGAACCCGGTCGCCATGTCCTCGGTGATCGAGTCGTACAGGCCGCCGATCTGCTTCAGCGCCTTGATGCGCACGGCGTTGGAGGTGCCGACGAACATGGGGGAGCCGTAGCGGTTGCCGGCCCGCTGGATCAGCGCGTGGAAGAGGAACTGCTGCGACTCGGCGGCCTTGGTGACGAAGTTGTCGTAGTTGCCGTAGACCTGCGGGCCGATGACGAAGCCGACGTCCGGGTCGCGGAAGAAGCCGAGCATCCGCTCCAGGTAGTTCGGCAGCGGCACGTGGTCGGTGTCCACCGAGGCGAAGTAGTCGTAGTGGTCGCCGTGCGCGTCCAGCCAGGCGTTGTAGTTGCCGTGCTTGGTCTTGGCGCGGTGCGGGCCCTTCTTCTGGTTCCACTTCGCCACGCCCTTGCGGGAGAAGTGATGCACGCCGAGGCGCTCGCAGACCGCCTTCACCTCGGGGTCGTCGCCCTCGTCGAGCAGCCAGACGTGCATCAGGCCCCGGTGGCGGATCTTCACGGCCGCCTCCAGGGTCTTCGTCACCATCTCCAGCGGCTCCTTGCCGGGCACGAAGGAGGTGAGGAAGGCCACCCGGGTGCCGGTCTCGGGCACCACCGGGACCGGGTCGCGGGCGACGAGCGTGGCGTGCGCGTTCGACAGGACGTTCATGCAGCGGAAGAACTCGATCAGACCGATCGAGACGAGCATCACGACGTCGAGGGCGGGCAGCCACTCGAACGCCGGATAGTCGCGCTCCGTCCAGTGCGACGGCTGGAGCAGCCACACCAGCAGCACCAGCGACAGCACGGGGGCCGCCAGCAGCATCAGCGCGATGCGGATGCGGTGCGGCTCCTGCGAGATCAGCGAGCGGTACTGGACCGTGTACGGCTTGTTCGGATCGGGCTGGGTGAGGGGACCCGCGAGGCGGCTGTAGTGCTCGTAGTCGTATCTGGGCAGCGCTTTCTTGATCCGGCGGAACGTACCCGTGTTCCAGTTCCGATGGCCGGGCACCCTGAGCTGGGTGGTCTGGGACGGGTCGTCGTCCCGGTGGGCGCCGGTCGGCGTCGACGTCATGAGTCATCCCCCCACACGCGGCGAACCGCATGTTTCGTCGCTTGCTTACGTCCGGGCCGGTCCCCCTCGACCTCCGGACGTGTCAGTGGCGGACCGCGGTCACCACGTCACGCACACCTTATAGACACGATCCCGTGCCTTCCGGTTGCATGATCCCCCTTCGGTGCCGGCGCGGGGGAACGGGGTCCCTCGCCCCGTTCCGGCCAGGCGGCCGGCACTTCCCCGGTCCCTCCAACGGCCGCGATGGCGCGGTGCGTTGAAAGGACCAGGTTCCCGGTTCGCTCCTCATGATCGCAAGGTGCGAAACACGGTGCGGACCAGGCGAAAAAGGGCCAATGGGGCGCCCGAGGGAGTCCTGTGGTGTCACAGTTCCGTACGGGGCGCGAGAGCGTCGTGCTCAACGAGGGCGAGAGAGTTTCCGGCCAAAAAGCGACGGGCCCCTCGGTGACCGAGGAGCCCGTCGTGTCGGTGCGCCGCCAGGGACTCGAACCCCGGACCCGCTGATTAAGAGTCAGCTGCTCTAACCAACTGAGCTAGCGGCGCCTGCTGACGGCAGAACTCTACAGGACTCCCGAGGGTGCTCGTGACGGCCCCGGCCCGGCGCCGGCCTCCCGGGCCGTCCGGGGGAGGGGCGCTTTACATCATTCGGACCGTCAAAGTGCGCGCCGGGAACACCGTTGCGACACTGACGCTCGTGCGCGGATACGGAGAAACGTTCCGGGAATGTGAGGGACATCGCATGGGGTTTCCGGGGTGCGAGGAATTCGGTGCGGCCGGGGACCGCGCGTGCCCCGGCCGCGCGAGGAAGCCGCCGCGCACCCGCGCGGGGCGCCCACGGCGCTCGCCCGCGCACCGCACCGCCCTCCTCGTGGCCGCCGTCACGTCCGCCGCGCTCGGCGCCCACCCGTTCCCCGCGTCCGCCGTCGACGACCCCCGGGCCTCCGCCGGCCAGGGCGTTCCCGCAGATCAGTGGAGCGGCGGCGGGCAGGGCGCGCCGGGGCCGCTGTTCGGCGCAGACGGGCGCTCGGGTCCCGCGCTGCCGCCCGGCGGCCCGGTGACGCTTCCCGCGATCAGCCGCACGGACATCGTCGGGCGGGCCGCCTCCTGGGTCGGCCGGAGGGTCCCCTACGGCGTCTCCTCCTACTGGTCCGACGGATACCGGCAGGACTGCTCGGGCTATGTCTCGATGGCCTGGAAACTGCCCCGCAACGAATGGACGGGCAGCCTCGTGCAATACGCCGAGAGAATCACCAAGGCGCAACTCCGGCCTGGTGACATCCTCCTGTTCCACAATGCGGCCGACCCGTACAACGGTTCGCACGTCGTCCTTTTCGGCGGGTGGGCGAACTCCTCCCGCACCCGGTACGTGGCCTACGAGCAGAGCCCGCCGCACACCCGCCGCACGACCACTCCGTACGCCTACTGGAACAACTCGGCGCGCTATGTGCCGTACCGCTACAAGGGCGTGACCGACGGAACGGCGGGGGCGGCCCCGGGGACCGCCGCGCCCGACCGGCCCGCGGATCCGGCCGGGCCGCCGGTGGCGGATTCCGCACCTGTCGCCGGGGGCGCGGACACGGGGGAGGCGGGTGGCGAGGAGTTGACGCCCGCTGCTCCGGAGGGGCCGCGCGGATCGGAGGCCGGGGAGGGGACGGCGGGTGCGGCCCCGGTACGGCGAGGCGGTGAAGCGGACGGAACGGCGGGTGCGGGCGGTGCGTCGGGACCGTCGGCCGGGCGGTCCGGAGAGGCGCCGGATGTCTTAAACGGAGGTTCCGCTTCTGCCGCCGTGGGTCTCGCCGTGCCCTCCTCGCACGGGGCGCCGGGACCGGAGGCCCGGCGGCGGCTGTTCGCCTGACCCGACCGGGGCGCCGGGCGTCCGCCCCGCCCGAGTCCCCCGATGTGACGCATCTGGCGCGGAGGCTGGAGGCACGCATGACCACCACGACATCCCATGTCCCCGAGCACGTCCCCGAGTCCGAGGGGCCCGCCGACGGCGTCACGGCCGTCCGCCCGGCCCGGCTGATCCACGCCGAGTCCACCACCGAGATCCCCGTCCACCTGCTGTTCCGGGAGGAGCCCGCGGCGCCCCCGGCGGAGGCGCTGCCACGGCCCGCGGCCGTCGCGCACCGCCCCGCGCCCGACACGGCACGCGAGCCCGCACCCGACAAGGAGGACCGGGACACGCGGGACATCGGCGTACGGGCCCGCGCTGCCGCGCCCGGCGTCGACCCGGAGATCACGGAGCGGCCCGCGCGGGTGCTGCCGGGGATCGCCGGGGTGCTCGCGGGCGTGTGCGGGGCGGCGGGCTGCGCGGTCACCGCGTGGTGGGCGGGGGTCCTGCCGCCGCTCGCGGCCGAGGCGCTCGGCCTGTCCGTGCGGGCCGGCGGCCTCGGGCCCGCCCAGTGGGCGGCGTTCGCCGGGGCCGGGGCGCTCGGCCTGTTCGGCTTCGGCGGGCTGGCCCGCGGACGGACCGGACGGGCCTGGGTGCTGGAGCTGTTCGGCCGCTACCGGGGGACCGTGCGGCGCACCGGACTGCTGTGGGTGAACCCGCTGATGCTGCGCCGCCGGGTCGACGTGCGGCTGCGGCACTGGCGCGGTGAGCCGCTGCCGGCCGCCGACCGGGGCGGGGTCGCGCTGCGGGTGGCGGTGCTGGTGGTGTGGCGGGTGCGGGACACCGCGCGGGCGACGCTGGGGGTCGAGGACCACGAGGGGTATCTGCGGGCGTGCGTGGAGGCGGCCCTGCTGCGGGTGCCGGTGGCCGCGCCGGGCGCCGGACGGGGCGCGGTGCAGGCGACGCAGGACGCGCTGACCCGGCTGGTGGCGGCGGACGCCGGGCCGGTCGGGGTGGAGGTGTGCGCGGTACGGCCGCTGCGGGTGGAGTACGCGCCGGAGGTGGCCGCCGCGATGCACCGGCGCCGGATGGCGGCGCTGGACGCCCGGCACCGGGCGAGCGTGGTCGGCTCCGTCGTGGACTCGGTGGAGGACACCGTGACCCGGCTGACCATGCGCGGTCTGCTGGATCTGGACGACGGCGAGCGGCAGGTGCTGGTGAAGGACCTGACGGTGGCGTTCTGCGCGGGACGGGGCGAGACCGGACCGTGAACGGCGGGGGCCGGGGTGGAGAAGGACGGGAAAAACAAGCCCTGCGATTGGTATGGACATGTTCAACTACCGTCCTTACGCTGAGACTTGGTCTAGACCTGCACCCCTGAACGACTCCCCCACACTCCAGGAGCGGCAGCATGCGTAAACGGACCAAGCTGTACGCGGCCGCGGTGGGACTGGCCACGACCGGAGCGCTCATGCTCTCCTCCGGCGGCGCCAGCGGCCACGGCTACACCGACCTGCCGGTCAGCCGGCAGAAGCTCTGCCAGAACGGCGGGGTCACCAACTGCGGCAACATCCAGTGGGAGCCGCAGAGCGTCGAGGGCCCGAAGGGCTTCCCCTCGGCCGGTCCCGCCGACGGCAAGCTCTGTTCGGCGGGCAACGCGTCCTTCGCGCCCCTCGACGCCCCGCGCACCCCGTCGGGCGGCGCCTGGCCCACCACCCGGGTGACCGGCGGCCAGGACTACACGTTCCGGTGGCAGTTCACGGCGATGCACGCCACCACCGACTTCAAGTACTACGTCACCAAGCCGGGCTGGAACCAGAACCACAACCTGTCCCGGTCCGACCTCAACCTCACGCCGTTCCTGACCGTCCCCTACAACGGTCAGCGTCCGCCGCAGACCCTGTCGCACAGCGGCCGGCTGCCCACCGGGCTCAGCGGCCACCACGTGATCCTCGCGGTGTGGACGGTCCACGACACGGGCAACGCGTTCTACGCCTGCTCGGACGTGACCTTCTAGCGGCCGGACGGGTTCCGGACACGTCAAAGGGCCTCTCGCTCCCACGAGAGGCCCTTCTCGGTGCGCCGCCAGGGACTCGAACCCCGGACCCGCTGATTAAGAGTCAGCTGCTCTAACCAACTGAGCTAGCGGCGCATGACTCCCGCCGTCCGCTTCCGCGGCCGGCGACGAAGAAAATACTACCTGGTCCCCGAGGGTGCTCCGGACCACCCGCCGGGCGGGACGCGGTGGCGCTCCGCCGCCGTCACGCGCCGCCCGCCGGCTCCGCTCCCTGCGGGGCCGTCCTCGTGCGCGCGTAATGACGGCGGGTCTTGGCGCGGTTGCCGCAGGACGTCATCGAGCACCAGCGCCGGCGTCCGTTCTTCGACGTGTCGTAGAACCGGAGCACGCACTCGGTGCCGGCGCACTTGCGGATGCGGTCCGGGGACTCCTCCAGCAGGCGCAGGTAGCGCTCGGCCGTGTGCCAGGCGGCGAGCCAGCCAGGAGTGTCGGTCTCGACGACCGTTTCCGGGCCGTCCGCCCCCAGTAGACGCCGGACCCGTCCATGGGCGAGCGTCTCGTTCAGCAGCTGCCTGGACCGCTCGGGATCGGCTCCTTCGTCCGCCACGATCGCGCGCAGCGCGGACCGGGTGGCCAGGAGTGCGTCGAGGGTCTCCTGGGTATCGGGGGCGATGTCGGCGAGGCCCGCGGACGCGAGCCACACCGCGAGCCCGCCGGGGCGCGCCAGCAGGTCGTGGTGGCCGCTGTCGTCGATCCAGCACGTGTTCAGCAGGTCCAGCGGCAAGGGCTCCCCGCGCAGCGGGCGGGGGTCCGCGTCGGCGACGTGGGCTGGATGAGTGTTCATGCGGTGCGCCCTTTCGTGTCGGGGACCATGCCATCACACGAACGAGCTTAACCGTCCAAACGAGTTTCACCGGTTGACGCGTCGGGGGTCAACCGTTAATTTGGCGTTGACCGGTTAGGACGGAAGGTGGTGCCCGCCCTCCGGCCGGCACGCCGACCCCTTCGGAAGGAACCCCATGACCACCTCTCCGTCCCCGGCCCCGGCCGGCCTCAAGACGGGCCACATCGGCCTCAACGTCACCGATCTCGACCGTTCGCTGCCCTTCTACGCCCGTGTCTTCGGCTTCGAGACCCTCGCCGAGGGCAAGGAGGACAGCCGTCGCTGGGCGTTCCTCGGCCGCGACGGGGAGATCGTCGTCACGCTGTGGCAGCAGAGCGAGAACGCCTTCGCCGCCGGGTCCGCCGGGCTGCACCACCTCTCCTTCCAGGTGGACACCCTCGACGAGATCGCCGCGACCGAGGCGGTGCTGCGCGAGCTGGGGACGGACTTCGTCCACGACGGCATCACGGCTCATGCCGAGGGGGCCGCCTCGGGCGGCATCTTCTTCCGCGACCCCGACGGCATCCGTCTGGAGGTCTTCGTGCCGTCAGGCGCTCAGGGCGCGCCCGCACCGGCCGGCCAGGAGCCGACCTGCGGATTCTTCTAGCCGAGCCGTCGACGGGACACCGGTGCTTCCCGCGTCGCCCGGGCAGGCCGACTTCGTGAGGAGCAGAACATGGAGCCGTACCACCACGGCGAACTGGCCGTGCAGAAGCGAGCCGGTGTGAGCGAGAGGGCCGCGGTGGTCTCGGCCGTCGTCAGGACCGAGATGCCGGACGCGGCGGCGGTCTTCCTGGCCGAACAGCCGGTCCTCTTCATCGGCGCCGCCGACGCACGCGGGAACGTCTGGTCCTCGCTTCTGACGGGCCACCCCGGATTCATCACCGTCACCGGCCCCTCCTCGGTGCGTGTCGCGGCCACCCTCTCGGCCGGCGACCCGCTGTACCGCACACTCGCCGGACCGGCCCGCCTCGGCATGATCGCCATGGACCCCGGCACGCGACGGCGCATGCGCATGAACGGCACCGCCCGCCCGACCCCCGGCGGCCTGGAGATCGAGCTCGAGCAGATCTACGCCAACTGCCCCAAGTACATTCAGCAGCGGGTGCCGACGTGGCAGCCGGCCACCCCCGGGGACCCCCGCGAAGGCACCGCGCTCACCGGTGCGGACCTCGCGCTCGTCGCCGCCACGGACACCTTCTTCGTCGCCACGGCGGACCCGGACGGCAACGCCGACACGTCCCACCGCGGCGGCAACTCCGGGTTCCTCCAGGCCCTGGGACCCACCCGGCTGCGCTGGCCCGACTACGCCGGCAACTCGATGTTCAACACCCTCGGCAATCTCGAGGTCAACCCCCGTGCGGGGCTGCTGGTCCCCGACTGGACCACGGGCACCCTCCTGCATCTCACCGGCACCGCGGCCGTGGACTGGGACCCAAACCACGCGGCCGCTCTGCCCGGGGCCCAGCGCGTCGTGGACTTCACCGTCGAGCGTCTCGTCCGCGTCGACCACGCCTCCCCGCTGCGGTGGAGCGCTCCGCGGTTCTCCCGCTTCAACCCTCCGGCCTCGACGCCGTGACCAGGACGTGAACGGCCGAGTCGGGGCCGTTCCCGCTCCCTTTCGCGCCCGTGGAGCGACCGTGCGCCTGTTGCCCGGCCGGGCGGGAGATCGTTCGGCGGGGTGAGAGGCGCATGGGCGAGGGCCGCGTGCGCAGTGAGACGAGCACCAAGGCGAGACCCATGACGACAGGCAGTTCCGACAACCACTCGACGCCCCCTTCCGAGCCCGCCGCGCAGCCGCCCGAGGGCCGGCGCAGGTGGAACAGCGCGACCTCCGTGGGCCTCGCCGTGGCGGTCGTCGGCGCCGTGGCGGCCGCCGTTCTCTCCCCGCTCGGCGAGCACGCCGTGAACGCGGTCCTCGACGAGTCCACCTGTCCGGGTGAGGCCTGCGAGGGGAAGAACCCAGGCCGCCAGGGCTGCGACGACGGCGCCACCACCTTCAAGCCGGCCGCCGGCAACCCCGCCGAGCTCTCGATCCGCTACAGCGAGGAGTGCCAGGCGGTCTGGGGCAAGATCGAGCACGGCGCCAAGGGCGACCTGGTCACGGTCGAGGCCACCGGAGGCACCAAGCGCGCCGCCGAGATCGGCTACGGCGACGACCAGTACACCCCCATGGTGCGCGTGGGCGACGGCGAGTTCGAGGTCACCGTGTGCGCGGTCCCCAAGGCCGGCGGCGAGAGCACGTACGAGCACTACTGCATCCACGGAACCGAGGCGACAGCGTGGCGGTGACGGACGGGCCGTCGCTCAGATCGCCAGCGACAGCAGCACCGGGGCCGCGTTGCGGTTGAGGGTGTCGGCCGCCCGGCGCAGGCGGTGGGCGTGCTCCAGCGGCAGGGACAGCGCCAGACATCCCGCCGTGGACCCCGCCGTGAGCGGGACGGCCGCGCAGACCGTGCCCACCGCGTACTCCTGGAGGTCCAGGACCGGCACCGTCGGCGGCTGCGCGGCGAGCGTCGACAGCAGCAGTCGGTCGCTGGTGATGGTGCGCGAGGTGAGACGGGCCGGGCGGTGCCGGGACAGGTGGTCGCGCCGGCCCTCGTGGTCCAGCTGGGTGAGCAGGCTCTTGCCGACCGCCGTGGCGTGCGCGGAGTAGCGGAAGTCCACCCACTCGTTCACCTTCGGGGCGGCCGGGGAGTCGGCGTACTGGGTGACCCGGACCTCGCCGTCGACGTACCGGCTGAGGTAGACGGCGGCGCCCACGGAGTCGCGCAGCCGGTCCAGGGTGTGCTGGAGGGTGTCCCGCAGGGCCTCCTGGTGTCCGTCGGCCGAGCCCAGCCGGGCGAAGGCCGCCCCGGTGACGTAGCCGCCGTCGGCGATCTGCTCGACGTAGGCCTCGCGGCGCAGCATGCGCAGGAGGGTGGTCAGCCGCTCCGTGACGACGCCGGTCTCGCGGGCGAGTTCGGTCTCGTTGATTCCTGTGCTGTGCCGCGCCACCGTCTCCAGGACGCGCAGCGCGTCCTGGACCGAGTGGTACGACGCGGTCGGCTCGTGCCTCAGCGCCACGGTTTCCCCCTGCGCTCGCTCGTAGGGCCGCAATCCGGTCAACGAATCCCCTCCACGATAGCCGTCAAAGGCCCTGGGAAAGGCGGGGGTTGACAAGATTGCGGCCCTCTGAACTGCGGTGCCGACCCGCTGGCATATGCCAGCGGAATGACCCACACCGCGGACCTCGGACGATGGTCCGAGCGCGCCCCGTGACTACAGGACCGCGCTGAGGAATTCCCGCGTCCGGTCGTGCTCCGGCTCGTTGAAGATCTTCTCCGGCGAGCCCGCCTCGATGACCCGGCCCGAGTCGAACATCAGCACCTGGTCCGAGATGTCCCGCGCGAAGTTCATCTCGTGGGTCACGCAGAGCATCGTGATGTCGGTGGAGCGGGCGATGTCCCGCAGCACGTCCAGCACGCCGGCCACCAACTCCGGGTCCAGGGCCGAGGTCACCTCGTCCAGCAGCAGTACCTGCGGGCGCATCGCCAGCGCCCGGGCGATCGCCACCCGCTGCTGCTGGCCGCCGGAGAGCTGGGCCGGGTGCTTGTCGAGGTGGTCGGTCAGCCCGACCATCTCCAGCAGCTCCCGCGCCCGCTCCTCGGCCGCGTCCTTGGACATGCCGAGCACGGTGACCGGGGCCTCGGTGATGTTCCGCAGCACGGTCATGTTCGGGAACAGGTTGAACTGCTGGAAGACCATGCCGATCTTCTTGCGGACCTCGCGGACCTGCTTCTCCGGCGCGGGGAACAGCTGCTGCCCGTCGACGGTGATGACGCCCTCGTCGGGCTTCAGCAGGGTCATCAGCAGCCGCAGGATCGTGGTCTTGCCGGACCCGGACGGGCCGATCAGCGTCACGTGCTTGCCGGCGTCGACCGAGAAGTCCAGGTTGTCCAGGACCGTGTGGTCCCCGAACCGCTTGGTGACCCGCTCCAGCCGGATCAGCTCACCGGTCGCGCGCGGGGTCTCGGGCTTCTCTTCGAACGGGGCGTGGGTGTCAGTGGACAAGGCGTCGCTCCAGGGCTCGCAGGGCAAGGGAGGCCAGATAGGAGATGAGGATGAAGGCCACGCCGATCACCGTCAGGGGCTCGGTGAACTGGAAGTTCTGCTGGGCGAACAGCCGTGCCTGGCCGAGCATCTCCAGCACGGTGATGGCCATCAGCAGCGGGGTGTCCTTCAGCATCGAGATGACGTAGTTGCCGAGCGCGGGCACCACCCGGCGCACGGCCTGCGGCAGGATCACCACGGTCCACGTCCGGCGCAGCGGCAGGTTCAGCGCCGTCGCCGCCTCCCACTGGCCCACCGGCACGGCCTCGATACCGGCGCGGTAGACCTGCATCGTGTACGTCGAGTAGTGCAGCCCGATGGCGAAGACGCCGGTGGTCAGCGCCGAGAAGGTGATCCCCCACTCGGGCAGCACGTAGAAGAGGAAGAACAGCTGCACCAGCAGCGGGGTGTTGCGGACGAACTCGGTGACCGCGCCGACCGGCCAGGTCACCCAGCGGGTCGGCGTCCGCATCAGCAGCGCCCACACCAGGCCCAGCGCGAAGGAGATCAGCGAGCCGAACACCAGGATCTGCAGGGTGACCAGCAGACCGTCCCAGAAGTACGGCATGAAG
Source organism: Streptomyces pseudogriseolus (assembly GCA_002154585.1). Lineage (GTDB taxonomy): Bacteria > Actinomycetota > Actinomycetes > Streptomycetales > Streptomycetaceae > Streptomyces > Streptomyces pseudogriseolus. The sequence goes on along the minus strand of MUNG01000110.1, from coordinate 9,469 downwards.
TCGGCGACCGCGCCCCAGTCCCACGTCACGAGACACCACTTCCCTCGGGCACGCGCGCGGCGGCGCCGGCCTTCTTCTTCGGCGCCTTGCCGACGCCGGCCTTCAGCTTCCTCTCCAGCCCGCGCATCGAGCGGGTGAGCAGGAAGGCGATGACGAAGTAGATGATCAGGATGTACGTGTAGATCTCCGCGCTCTCCTGGAGCGCCAGGCGCACCAGGTTGGCGCTGAACGCCAGGTCGCCCATGCCCATGACCGACACCAGGGCGGTGCCCTTGAGCAGCTCGATCAGCAGGTTGGAGAACGGCGGGATCATCTCCGGCACCGCCTGCGGCAGCAGGATGAGCTTCATCCGCTGCCAGGGCGTGAAGCTGAGGGCGATGCCGCCCTCACGCTGGGCCGGGTCCACCGCGGCGAGCGCGCCGCGCACGATCTCCGAGCCGTACGCCCCGTAGGTCAGGCCGAGCGCCAGGGTGCCCGCCCACAGCGGCACGAGCTGCCAGCCGAAGGCCGGCGGCAGCACGAAGAACACCCAGAAGATCATCACCAGCGCGGAGGTGCCGCGGAACACCTCGGTGTAGAAGCCCGCGAGGAAGCGGACGACCCACAGCCGGTGGGTGCGGGCGATGCCGACCACGAACGACACCGCGGTGGCGAGCAGGGCGCTGAGCACGAGCAGCTGGATCGTGACCCAGACGCCGTCGAGTACGCGTTCCCAGAGTCCGGAGGTCATCCGCCGCAGAGCTCCTTCGCGGTCAGATCCGTCATCTCGTCCTCGGTGAACCCGAACGGCTTGAGGATGCGCAGCAGCTCGCCGCTCTTCTTGAGCTTCGCCAGCTCCACGTTGAAGGCGTCCCGCAGCTTCGTCTCGGTCGGCCGGAACGCGAACGCGCCGCCGTCGACGTGCGGCTTGCCGCCGACGAGGGGCTTGAACGGCTCGGTGGCCTCGGCCTTGGAAGACTTCTTGACCACCTCGCGGGTGGTGAGGGCGGTACCGGCGAAGACGTCGACACGTCCGGCCTCGACGGCGTTCAGGCCGGCCACCTGATCGGGGACGATCAGGATGTCGCTCTCCTTGTAGCCGGCCTCCACGGCGTACGCGATCTCCGCGTAGCCGGTGCCGGTGGCGAACTTCGCCTTCTTCCCGACGACGTCCGCGTAGTCGCGCAGCCCCAGCGGGTTGCCCTTGCGGACGATGAACGAGTCGAGCATCTGGTAGTCGGGGTCGGAGAAGATGACCTGCTCACAGCGCTCGGGGTTGACGTACATGCCCGCGGCCACGACGTCGAACTGCTGGGAGTTCAGCCCGGGTATGAGCGAGCCGAACTCGGTGGGCACGGGCTGCACCCGGTCCACCCCCAGCCGCTTGAAGATGACCTTGGCCAGCTCGGGCGCCTCGCCGGTCAGCTCACCGTCCTTGTCGATGTAGCCGAACGGGATCTCACCGGCGATGCCCAGCCGGACCACGCCCGCCGCCCTCAGCCGCTCGAGCAGGTCGCCGCCGTCCGTCGTGGAGGCGGTCGGCACGCGGGAACACCCCGCCGCGCCCAGCGCGCCGAGCGCCGCGACCCCCGCGAGCAGCGACCGACGCGAGGGCCCGGAGGTCCCTGTGATTCGTCTCAGTGGATGAAGTGGTGGAGCCATGGCGGCGCCGCTACCCGAAGCGATGCGAGTTATTCCGGCCAGTTTCGGCCCGTCCGGCGGTGGGCGGTCTTGACCGGCGCGGGACCACGGGATGCACGGCCGGCCGATTCCTCGAGACCTCCCTGGTCAGGCGTGAGGTGACCGGCCTCGCGCGGCTGCTCGACGACCGTGCCCCGATCACCTGCGAAGCCGTGTGGGAATCTCTCCCGACGTCGGCTGGGTGCCCGGCATCGTTCGGGGGCAGGTGGTGCACTCGCCCTTGCGGTAGCCGTCGAGGAGCCGGGCCGCGGTCAGTTCGGTGAGCTCGGACATCCAGACTCCCTGGGGACGACGTCAGTGACCCGGTACATACCCGCGGCGCTATGGGCGCGCACCGCGTCGTCCAGCGGCCCGTGCCCGGGCCGCCGTACCGCACCGCGCCGCGAACGAGCCATGTGCGAGGCGATGAGCCGGGCCGGCGCGGTCCCCGCGATCACCACCTCGGGCGCGCTCCTGGAGGCCCTGGTGGAGCTGGGCGTACGCCGGGTCGCCCTGGTCACCCCTACACGGTGTCCGTCACCCGGGTGCCGGAGGCGTACGTGGCGCGGGCCGGCGTCACCGTCACCGGCCGCCCGTACATGGGGCTGACCCGGCACATCTGGAAGGTCACCCACCGCGAGGCGGTGGACATGGCCCGGCAGGCGGTGAGGGGCCGGGCCGGCGCGGTCGACGCGCTGTTCCTCTCCTGCACCAACCTGCCGAGGTAGGACGTGATCCCCCAACTCGAGGCGGAACTGCGCATCCCGGTCATCTCGGCCAACCAGGTCACCATGTGGGCTGTGCTGCGCCGATTGGGTACCCGGGCGGTGGGACCGTATCAGGCGCTGATCGACGCGTCCGCACGCTCCGGGACCGTCAGGCCGGGCCAGGCGCCGGCCGTGCCGCCCTGCAGTGCGGCGCGCGGACCGGTGCCGGCGGACGCGCCAGGAGAGAAGCAGCAGGAAGGCTGGACATGACCGCACTGGGATTCCTCTACCCCGGCCACTCCGCGGAGGACGACTATCCGCGCATCGAGCAGTTGCTGAGCAGCGACATCCGCCTGGACCTGGTGCACACCGACATCGGCGAGGACGCGCACCGGGTGGACGCGCTGCGCGCGATGGGCTCGCCCGAGCGGCTGGCGGCCGGCCTGGAGCAGCTCCGGCTGTCCGGCGCCGAGGCCGTGGTGTGGGCCTGCACCAGCGGCAGCTTCGTGCACGGCTGGGAGGGGGCCCACGAGCAGGTGCGCGGTCTCGCCCGGGCCGCGGGCATGCCCGCCTCCTCCACCTCCTTCGGCTTCGTGCACGCCCTGCGGGAGATCGAGGTCCGGCGGGTCGCCGTCGGCGCCACCTACCCCGACGACGTCGCCGAACTGTTCGCCGGGTTCCTGCGGGCCGGGGGAGCGGAGGTCACCGGGGTGCGCGGCGCCGGGATCGTCACCGCCGCCGAGGTGGGCGCCTGGGGCGAACGCGAGGTGTTCGCGCTGGCCCGCTCCGCCGACACCCCCGACGCGGAGGCGCTGCTCCTGCCGGGCACCGCCCTGCACACCGTCGCCCACATCCCCGCCCTGGAGAAGGAGCTGGGCAAGCCGGTCCTCACCGCCAACCAGGTCACCGCCTGGGAGGCCCTGCGCCTGACCGACCGCCGCGTGAACGCGTCCCGGCTGGGCGCGCTCTTCACCCGGGAACCGGTCGTCCAGGTGTGACACCCGCGTACGTCCGCCCGCGCGCCCGGAGCGCGTTCCCGCCGCTGTCTTTGTGCGCCCCGCGAGCTGGGTAGTCACCGTGCGGCGCGCCCGCACCGGCCGGCCTCCGGCGGGCCGGACGCCCTCTTGCGGGGGCGCGGGACAATGGACGGTGGCCCTCCGGCACCCGGGGGCCACCGCGACGTACGAAGGAGAAGTCATGGCGGAGCACACGCCGCGCCCGGACCAGCCGCGGCTACGCCCCGCGCCCCTGCTGTTCGAGCCCGCGCAGGCGGCCTCGGATCCCGAGCACTTCTTCGACCTGGAGTCGATCGAGGATCCGCGCGCGCTGCTGGAGCGGGCCACGGAGCTGACGCTCGCGTTCCGGGCCGCCGCGGACCGGGCGACGGAGTTCCAGGCGATGGCGGCGGCCCAGCTCGCCGACCCCCGGCGCTTCGACCGGCTGTCGACGGCGGACATCGCCGAGCGCGCCGAGTGGACCGAGGACTACGCGAAGCGGATGGTCGAGTTCGGCCGCGACCTGCTGCGCGGCGGCGAGGGCGCGGAGCACGCCGACCCCGTGTGACCCGAGAGGCCCTTGCGGGGCCCGGGCTCTCCTCGAACGCGTGTGGCATATGCCGGGTGACAGGGTACGCGCTCGGCGGCCCCTCCGTCAGAAATTGCGGCAACTCTGCGGAACCGTTCTCTCACGGCGCGTAGAAATATCTGTATGAGCAGCACACCGAATGTCTCCGACGTCAGCGGTGTCACCCCGGACGGAGCCGCCTGGCTCGCCTCGGCCGGCGCGGGCCCGCACGGCGCCCGCGTCCTGCGCGGCGAACGGCCGGACACCCCCGTGGTCCTGCTCTGCGGCGTGGTCTTCGACGTGGTGAGCGTGCCCGCGATCTTCGGACGCCGGATGCTGGACCGCCTGTGGGCGGAGGGGCCCGGCTCGGGCCCCGTGGCCGAGTACCGCGGCCGCATGCTGCTCTTCGGCGCCGTGGGCACGGCCCAGCGGCTGCCCGCCCTGCTGAAGTGGGAGGAGTGGGGCGCGCACGGCAGCCGCACGGACGGCGTCCCGCCCCTGCTGTGCCACGGCGCCGGCGACGCGGTGACCGTCCCCGCCCCGGCCGGACCCGCACGCCCCGACCCGGCGTCCCCGGCCCGCTGGCTGGTCGCCCCCGACAGCCGCAGCCCTTGGCTGCCGGGCCCGGAGGTGCTGCTCTGGGCGGCGGTGCGGGCGGCCCGGGCGGCCGTGCGGATATCGATTTTTCCTCCCGCCGATCGTGATGCTAATGTCTACGACGTCAGCAGGCGCCGCTAGCTCAGTTGGTTAGAGCAGCTGACTCTTAATCAGCGGGTCCGGGGTTCGAGTCCCTGGCGGCGCACGACACGAAGAAGGCCCCCGCCTCAGGCGGGGGCCTTCTTCGTGTGCCCGTCATGCTTCCGGTCGGTACGTCCATGCTCAGTACGCCCGCGCCGCCCGCTCGCCGGTGGTGATCTTCACCGTCCAGGCGCCGGAGGGCGTACGGCCCTCCACCTCGACGCGCACCGACTCGCCGGGGACCGTGAAGCTCTCGCCCAGGGCGACCGGGGCGTCCGCCAGCGGCGGATAGACCGAGTCCTCCCAGCACGCCTCGGTGTGCGGATGGGCGTCGATCACCTCGATCGGCCCGCGCCCCGAGCGGGTGCCGCTGTGCACCCGGTAGACCAGCACCCCCGGCCGGCAGGCCGCGCGGTCGTTGCCGAACGGACCGCGCACCTCGAAGGCCAGGGCCGAGTCCGCGCCCGTGCGCACCACCGCCAGCTTGGTGCCGCGCCCCAGACCGAACGACGGCGCCCCCGCCGTGCCCGTCACCGGCGTGCCGGGCCCCGCCCCCAGCGGCTCCAGCGTCAGCCGCACCGGGCCGCCCTCCTGCACGCACCGCACCTGGCGCGGCTCCAGCCAGCCCAGCTTCCACTTGTGCCAGCCGAACAGGTCCGGTGCGAGGGCGAACTGGCTGCCCATCAGGTCCCAGTCCCCGACATGGGTGTCCCAGTCGCCCTTGCCGTCCACCGGCCGGTGGTACAGATCGGGCAGGTCGAAGACGTGCCCGGTCTCGTGCGCCAGCACCAGCCGGTCCGGGGGATGGTTCTCGAACACGGTGACGACCCGCCGGATGTCGGTCCCGTCCGCGCGCATCGGACGGTCCAGGTTGACCACCTTCGTGGCGTCCGAGTCCACCCCCGGCGCGTCCGGGTCCGCCACGAAGTACACGACGTCGTAGCGCGCGTAGTCGACGTGCGGGTCGGACGCGGCCAGCGCGTCCCGCAGATACGCGGCCCGGTGCGCCACCGTCCAGTCGCGCTGTATGGCGTACGCCGTCGAGGGGCGCGGCATGCGGATCCACCGCTTCACCGGGTGCGCCCGCAGGCTGAACTTGCCGTAGGAGGCCCGGGAGAAGAAGCGGCTGGTCATCGGGAAGTGGTCGGCGGCAAGCTCGTCCGGCGAGGTCAGCGGGTGCGAGTCGGGGAACGACAGGAACACCATCACCGCGTCCAGCCGTCTCGTCGGACGCGGATAGGCCGCGTTCCACGTGTCCAGGCCCTCGGAGTGGTGGGCGTCGGTGCGGGTCAGCGCGCAGGGCTCCGCCGAGAACGGCTCGGGACCCGACGGAACGCTCACCAACGACGTCGCCGCGAGCGCCGACATCGTCGTGCACATCGCCGCCGTGGTCCGCAGCCGGGGCCGCACACCCGAACGGCCGAACCGCTGCCGCAGTGCCTCACGACCGAGTCCTCTCGGGGTGAGCTGACGCGGCACGGGGACCTCCGGGAGACGGTTCGCGGGACACCGCACCCAGAGTGGGATGATTTGTCGTACTACGCCCTGTTCAGCTGCACCGGTCGGGTGAGAACAGCGGGAAAACGGGCGGGACCGCGCGCACTGCGCACCGCCCGCACTCACGGAACGTCACAACTGGTCGGAGCGGTGGCGGAAGGCGTCCACGCCTGCGCAGAAACGATCTGGCAGAGATGCGGAACCGGCTCCGAGGCCGGACAGTGGCTGGAAGGGCCCTCCGCGGGCCTCTATGATCGGCACACTTTCCGGGTGCGGAGAGAGTTTTCCTGCACGACAGCGAGCGAATGCACTGCGGGAGCGAGTGGTGAGCGGAACGTCCGAAGGGCCGACGCCCGCGACTGAGCTCGGCCGGGCGGTCGTCACGGAGAGTGAGATTCTGGCGCCGTCGGGTGCGGAGTTCGCGGAGTTCGCGGAGGGTGCCGAGGCGGTCGAGGTCGCCGGTCCTGTACCTGACGAGGCTGTCGAGCCCGACGCGTCCCCCGTCCCGTGCACGCCGTCACCGCCGTCCTACCGCTCCGTCTTCACCGCCGCCCCCCTCGCCATGGCCGTCGTCGACCGCGAGGGCACGGTCACCGGCGCCAACGCCGCCCTCGCCGACCTGCTGGGCCGCGACCAGGACACCCTCACCGGCGCCGTCGCCGCCGACCTGGTCGACCTCGCCTCCGACGCCCGCACCTGGCACGCCTACCGCGAACTGCTGCGCGGCCGCCGCGCCCGGCTGCGCTGCACCCGCCGGCTGAAACACCCCGAGGGACACGCGCTGTGGGTGCGGGTCACGGTCGCCCCGCTGCCCCCCGACGACGGCGGCGTCCTCGTGTCCGTCGCCGACATCAGCGACCACCGCGCCCTCCAGGCCCGGCTGCGCCATCTGCGCATGCACGACCCGGTGACCCGGCTGCCCAACCGCACCCTGTTCTTCGAGCGCCTGACCGGCGCCCTGGAGGCGGAGTCGTACGCGGAGAGCGGCACCGGCCGGATCGGGCTCTGCTACCTCGACCTGGACGGCTTCAAGGCCGTCAACGACACCCTCGGCCACCGCGTCGGCGACCAGCTGCTGGCCGCAGTCGCCGACCGGCTCACCCGGTGCGCGCAGGACGCGGGCCGGACCCGGGCCGGTATCCCGCTGGTCGCCCGGCTCGGCGGCGACGAGTTCGCCCTGCTCGTGGAGGACTCCACCGGCACCGAGCAGCTCGCCGACCTCGCCGAGTCGCTGCTCGACGCGATCCAGGAGCCGTTCGACCTGTCCGGCCGCCGTCTTTCGGTGTCCGCGTCCATCGGCGTGGTCGAGCGGCACGCCGCCGGGACCACCCCCACCGCGCTGATGCAGGCCGCCGACACGACGCTGTACTGGGCGAAGGCCGACGGCAAGGCCCGCTGGACGCTGTTCGACCCGGAGCGCAACGCCTCCCGCGTCACCCGCCAGGCGCTCGTCTCCTCCCTCCGTCCGGCCATCGACCGGGGCGAGTTCGCGCTGGAGTACCAGCCGCTGGTCGGCATGGACGACGACCGCGTGCACGGCGTGGAGGCACTGATCCGCTGGCACCACCCCCGCTTCGGCACGCTCACGCCGAATCGGTTCATCTCCCTGGCGGAGGAGGACGGTTCGATCGTGCCGCTCGGCCGCTGGGTGCTGCGCACCGCCTGCCGGCAGGCGCGCGACTGGCAGACGCGGTACCCGGACGAGCCGCCGATCTTCGTCAGCGTGAACGTGGCGGTCCGTCAGGTCTGGGACTCCGACCTGGTCGCGGACGTCGCCGACACGCTGGAGGAGACCGGCCTGCCCCCGCACCTGCTCCAGCTGGAGCTGACCGAGTCCGCGGTGATGGGCTCCTCGGGCCGGCCGCTCCAGGCCCTCAAGGCGCTCAGCGACATGGGCGTCCGCATCGCCATCGACGACTTCGGCACCGGCTACTCCAACCTCGCCTACCTCAGCAGGCTTCCGGTGTCCGTGCTGAAGCTCGACGGCTCCTTCGTCCGGGGCTTCCAGATCGAGGACCGGACGGCGCAGCCCGGCGCCGCCGACGAGGTGATCGTCGAGGCGATGGTGCAACTCGCCCACCGGCTGGGGCTGACCGTCACCGCGGAGTGCGTGGAGACCTCCGCGCAGGCCACGCGGCTGCGCCGGATCGGCTGCGACACCGGGCAGGGCTGGCTGTACTCACGGCCCGTCCCGCCCGACCGCATCTCCGAACTGCTCGGCACGCCCGGGGTTCAGGCGGGCGTCGGCAACCCGTAGGCGTCGGCGATCAGTTCGTACGACCGCACCCGGACGTCACCGCCGTGCGCGTTGGCGGTGAGCATCAACTCGTCGGCGCCCGTGCGCTTCTGGAGGTCGTCGAGACCGGCCCGGACCTCGTCCGCCGTGCCGTGGATGACGTTGGCGTTCCAGGACTCCACGAACTCCCGCTCCATCGGGCTGAAGTCGTACGCCTCCGCCTCCTCGGGCGTCGGCACGAGCCCCGGGCGTCCGGTGCGCAGCCGCACCATGTTCAGCGCGGCGGCCAGCACCTGGCGGCGCGCCTCCTTCTCGTCGTCGGTGGCGAGCGCCGAGACGCCGATCAGCGCGTACGGCGCGTCCAGCACCTCGCTCGGCCGGAAGCTCTCCCGGTACAGGTCGAGCGCCGGGATGGTGTTCTGCGCGGAGAAGTGGTGGGCGAAGGCGAACGGCAGGCCGAGCATGCCGGCCAGCCGGGCGCTGAACCCGGAGGAGCCGAGCAGCCAGACCGGCGGCCGGTGCGGGGACTGCACCCCGCCGGGCGAGGTGGCCTGCACCGGGCCGGGCACGGCGTGGATACGCCGGTAGGGGTGCCCGTCGGGGAAGTCGTCGTCCAGGAAGCGGGTCAGCTCGGCGAGCTGCTGGGGGAAGTCGTCGGCGCCCTCGTTGAGCCGGTCGGTGCGGCGCAGGGCGGCGGCGGTCGCCCCGTCGGTGCCGGGCGCCCGCCCGAGCCCCAGGTCGATCCGCCCCGGCGCCATGGCCTCGAGGGTGCCGAACTGCTCGGCGATCACGAGGGGCGCGTGGTTGGGCAGCATGACCCCGCCCGACCCGAGCCGGATGCGGTCCGTGTACGCGGCCAGGTGCGCGAGGATCACCGCCGGCGAGGAGGAGGCCACGCCCGGCATGGAGTGGTGCTCGGCCACCCAGTACCGGTGGAACCCGCGCCCCTCGGCGAGCTTCGCCAGCTCCACACTGGTCGCCAGCGCGTCGGACGCGGTCCGCCCGGCCCCCACGGTCACCAGATCCAGCACGGAGAGCGGCACGGGCGCCGTGCCGCTCTCCGTGCTGG
>MUNG01000011.1 GCA_002154585.1 Streptomyces pseudogriseolus | reverse complement strand
GTCCCGGAAGGAGGCGGGGGCGGGGCGGGCGTCCTCGGGGCGCAGGGCGTACGGATCGGCCTGCGTCGGCGCCGCGGAGGGCGGGGAGTCGATGGTCGACATGGGCGGTGTTCCTTTGCTGGATCCGGCGCCGTCGCCGGAGCGGAAGGGGGGCACTGCGTGCGGTTGTACGGGGGGTGTGGCGGCGTTGCCTTATGCGGGCCGGGGCGCACCGGGAGCAGTTGCGGAGGCCGGACGGCCCTGGAGGGGGGTCACTGTGCCGGGCCGGTCGGGTCCGGCGTGGTCGGCAGGGCTGCCGGGCCCGCGGCGTGTTCTACGTGCGGCGCTGACCGTGGCGCTGCTTACGCCGGGTTGAGCGGGGCCTGGCCCGCGAGGACGCGGAGCACGTCCTCGGCGACCATGAGGCCCATCGCGCGGTTGGCCTCCGGGGTGCAGGCGGCCATGTGGGAGGTGAGGGTGACTCCTGGTGCGGTGCGCAGCGGGTGGCCGTGCTCGAGGGGTTCGGTGGTGAAGGCGTCGAGGGCGGCTGCGGACAGGTGCCCGGAGTGCAGGGCCCCGGCGAGCGCGATGTCGTCGACGAGGTCGCCCCGGGCCGCGTTGACCAGTACGGCGCCGGGCTTCATGGCGGCCAGCCGGTCGGCGGTCAGCAGCGGCTCACCGGCGGGCGGCAGGTGCAGGGTGACGACGTCGGCGCGGCCCAGCAGCGTGTGCAGGTCGGTCGGTTCGGTACCCGCGGCGGTCACGGCGTCGCCGGGCACGTACGGGTCGTGGGCGACGACGCGCATGCCGAAGGCCTGGGCGTAGCCCGCGACGAGGCGGCCGATCCGGCCGAAGCCGACGACGCCGAGGGTCTTGCCGTACAGCTCGGGCCCGAAGTGCTTGGGCCAGCCGCCCGCCATGACGGCGGTGTGCGAGGCGGTGATGCGGCGGGTCGCGTCGAGGACGAGGCCGAAGGTGTATTCGGCGACGGCGCGGGAGTTGGAGCCCGGCGCGCACACCACGGGGATGCCGCGTTCGCGGGCCGCGGCGAGGTCGATGGTGTCGGTGCCGACGCCGTGCTTGGCGATGACCTTCAACCGGGGGGCGGCGTCCATCACCTCGGCGGTGATGTGGTCCATCCCTGCGATGAGGGCATCCGCGTCCGCCGCCCAGCGGGGCAGTTCGGCGGTCGGCAGCGCCGTGTCCTCGTACGGGCGGAGCGGGCCCGCACCGCCGTCGGCGAGGAGTTCCCAGGGTTCGGCCGCGTGCCGCGCGAAGGTCGGCGTGGTGATGAGCGTGGTGCGGCCCTGCCCGCTCGTGCGCGGGGTGGTCATGACGCGGTGCCCCGGGCCGCCTCGAGGTGCGCGGTGGCAACCTGCTGGAGGTGGACGACGTCGGCGGAGACCGTGGCGAAGGTGAAGCCCTCGGCGAGGCGGCGGGCGGCGCTCGCGCCGTCGGCGTTGTGGATGCCGGCGGCGATCCCGGCGGTCTCGGCGGCCTTGCGGATCCGGGTGAGGGCCGCCTCGAACTCCTCCGCCACGTCCGGGTCGGTGGACGACGTGCCGCCGATGGCCAGACGCAGGTCGGAGGGGCCGACGTAGATGCCGTCGAGGCCGGGGGTCGCGCAGATCTCCTCGACGTCGGCGAGGCCGTCGGCGGTCTCGATCATGGCGAGGACGGCGGTCTGCTCGTGCGTGTCGGCCGGGTTCGGGCCGATCCGGAGCTGGGCGCGCATGGGGCCGTAGGAGCGGCGGCCGTGCGGCGGGTAGCGCACGGCGGCGACGGCGTCGGCGGCGTCCTGGGCGGTGTCGATGAGCGGCACGATGACGGCGGCGGCCCCGGCGTCCAGGGCGCGGCCTATGCAGGTGAGGTCGTTGGCCTCGACGCGGACCATGCCGACGGCGGTGGAGCCGCGGGTGTCGGTGGCGATCAGGTTGTTGAGCAGGCCCTGGTAGCCGAAGAGGCCGTGCTGGGCGTCGAAGGCGAGGTAGTCGTAGCCGATGCGGGCCAGGCGCTCCGCGGCGACGGGCGAGTCGAGCAGCGACCAGTAGCCGATGAGGCGCTGCCTGTTGCGCAGGGCGGTGGTGAATTCCGCGGCGGTGGTCATGACGGGAGTTCCTCCGGAAGGTACGGGTTCGCGGCTCGGCGGTCGGCGGTCAGCGGTTGTAGGCGGGCATGGGGCCGCGCAGGGCGGCGCCGACGGCGTCGCAGGCTTCGGTGACGTCGGCGGGGAGCGGGCCGGCCTGGGCGGCGGCGATGTTGGCGCGCAGGTGCTCCACCTGGGAGCCGCCGAGCAGCAACGCGTCGGTGGACGGCCGGTCGAGCAGCCAGCGCAGGGCGAGTTCGGTGAGCGGCAGGCCCGCGCCCTCGGCGATGGCGGTGAGCTGCGCCACCGCGGCGAACAGGTCCTCGTTCCAGTACCGCTGCTTGTACATCGCGGCCAGCTCGGAGTCGCCGAAGCGGCCGGTGGCGGGGTCCGTGCCGAAGCGGTGCCGGCCGGTGAGCAGGCCGCCGCCGAGCGGGTTATAGACCATGGTGCGCAGGCCGCTGACGGCCGCGTACTCGGTGTATTCCTCCTCGATCCGGCGGGCGAGGAGGTTGTGCAGCTGCTGTGCGATCACGGGGCGCGGGGCGCCGGTCTCCTCGGCGGTGCGCGTCAGCTCCGCGATCTGCCAGGCGGCGTGGTTGGAGACGCCGAGCGCGCGGATCTTCCCCTCGGCGGCGAACTCGGCGACTGTGGCCAGGGTGTCGGCGAGCGGCGTGCGGCGGTCCGGCTGGTGCAGGTAGAAGAGGTCGACGTGGTCGGTGCCGAGCCGCTTCAGGCTGCCCGTAAGGGCCGCGCGCAGTCCTGCCGGGGAGAGCGGGGCGTGCTCCCCCTGGTCCGGGTGCGGGATGCCGGCCTTGGTGGCGAGGACGATCCGGTCGCGGCGGCCGGGGAGCAACCCAGCGAGGATGCGCTCGCTCTCGCCGCCCGCGTAGCCGTTGGCGGTGTCGACGCCGGTGAGCCCTGAGTCGAGGGCCGCGTCCAGCATGTCCGCGGCGCCCGCGCGGTCGACGGTGTCGCCGAACGTCATGGTGCCGAGGACGAGGCGGGACAGCGGGACCGGGACGGACGGGAGCTCCATCCCCTGCGTGGTGCCCTGTGGGCGCGTGCCGCCCCGCGGGGCGGGGGTGCCGGTTCCGGTGCTCACGGGTGATTCCTTCCGGTACGGGGCCGTGCTGGACGCCGCCCGCCCGGCGGGTGGTGGGCGACGGCCGTTGTCGCGTGGAGGAACGCTCGCATGGTTGCGCGTTATGCGCAATACCCCTCGCGCGAATCGCGCAGGATGTGCCATAGTCGAGCCTGCCGGCGCCGCGGCCGTTCGACCCTCGCTCTGCTGCGTACGGGTTTGGAGGAGGTATTCGTGAGCCCTTACAGGGGCGCGCCACCGGTCATGGCACTCGCCGACGACCTGTCGGGCGCCGCGGAGGCTGCCGCACTGCTGCGGCTGCCGGCGCTGCTGGCCCTGGACCCCGTGCAGGTACCGCCCGCGCGGGACGGCGAGGCCGTGGTGGTGGACCTCGACTCGCGTCACCTGCCGGCCGCGGCCGCGGCCGGCGCCGTGCGCACCGCGCTCGCAGCCCGTCCCGGCGCGACGACCTGGTACAAGAAGTGCGACTCGCTGCTGCGCGGGAACGTGGGGGCCGAGGCCGTCGCGTTCGCCGAGGGCGCCCGAGCCGTCGTGACCGCCGTGGCCCTGCCCGTCGCCGGACGGGTGATGCGCGGGGGCGTGGTCCACGTGGACGGCGTACCGCTGCACGGGAGCGGCGCGTGGCGCGCGGAGGAGCGGGCGGCACCCCGCTCCGTCGCCGGGGCCCTCGCCCCGCTGCTCACCGCCGGGGTGCCCCTCGACGTCGTACGGCAGGGGCCGCGGGCCCTCGCCGACCGGCTCACCGCGGTGGCCGCGCGCGGACGGCACCCGGTGTGCGACGCCGAGACCGACGCGGACCTGGACGCCGTCGCCGAGGCCGCGCTGCGGCTGGGCCCGGGGTACCGGCTGCTGGGCAGCGGCGGTCTGGCCGCCGCGCTGGGCCGGCGCGTCGGGACCGCGGTCCCCGCCCAGCACGTCCCCGACACCGGGCGGCCCCTGCTCGTCGTCGCCGGGAGCGCCGAGCCCGGCATCGTTGCGCAGATCGCGCAACTGGAGGCGGCCGGAGCGCACCATGTGTCCCTGAAGCCCGACGAGTTGACCGGCGCTTTGCCCGTGCCGCTGCCGCCGCTGCCTCCTGGCGGGATCACCGTCCTCTCCGTCGACGGGTCCGGCGGCATCCGGCCCGGGGCGGCGCGGCACCTGGTGGCCGGACTGGCCCGCACGGCCGCCGCGCTGCCGGGGGAGCCCGACCTGGTGCTCACCGGCGGCGAGACCGCCCGCCGGGTGCTGGACGCGGCGCAGATCACCGCGCTGCGGCCCGTCGGCGAGATCCACCACGGTGCCGTCCACTCCCTTACCGCCGACGGCCGGTCGGTCGTCACCCGCCCCGGGAGCTTCGGCGGCCCGGACTCGTTCCACCGCATCGTCGCCGCACTACGGCCCCGCCTGCCGTCCCCGTCATCCGCACGTCGTCCCACCGCACCGTCACCGAGCCAAGGAGTCACCCCGTGAACGCCCAGCACCCCCTCCCCCTCATCGGCCTCACCATGGGTGACGGCGCCGGCATCGGGCCCGAGGTCATCGTTCCGGCGGTGCTGGACCCCGCCACACTCGGCCGGTGCCGCCCCGTGGTGATCGGTGACGCCGCCCGGCTGCGGAAGGCGGCCGCGATCCTCGGCGTCGAGTGCGAGGTCGTCGCCGTGGACGCCCCCGCCGACGCCGAGTTCACCCCCGGCCGGATCAACGTCGTGGACCTCGGCCTGCTTCCCGACGACCTGCCCTTCGGCAAGCTGTCCCCCGTGGCGGGCAACGCCGCGTACGAGTACGTGAGGCGGGCCGCCGAACTGGCCGTCGCCGACGAGATCGACGGCATCTGCACCGCCCCGCTCAACAAGGAGGCCCTGCACGCCGCCGGGCACGTCTACCCCGGCCACACCGAGCTCCTCGCCCACCTCACCGGCGTCGAGGAGGTGTCGATGATGCTTTCCACCGAGAAGGTGAAGGTCATCCACGTCACCACCCACATCGGCCTGATCGACGCGGTCAGCCGCATCGAGCCGGGGCTGGTCGAGCGGACCGTGCGCCGCGGCCACGAGGCCCTGGTCCGGGCCGGCGACCCGAACCCGGTCATCGGCGTCTGCGGCATCAACCCGCACGCCGGCGAGAACGGGCTGTTCGGGTACGGCGAGGAGGAGAAGAAGATCGTCCCCGCGCTGGAGAAGCTCCGCGCCGAGGGCATCGACGCCCGGGGCCCGCTCCCCGCCGACACCGCGTTCTTCCTCGCCTCCCGCGGCGACTACGACCTCATCGTGGCGATGTACCACGACCAGGGGCACGGCCCGGTGAAGGTGCTCGGCATCGAGGCGGGCGTCAACCTGACCATCGGACTGCCGGTGATCCGCACCTCCGTCGACCACGGCACCGCCTTCGACATCGCGGGAACCGGCAAAGCCGAGGCCGGTAGCATGATCGAGGCGCTGCGGCAGGCCGCCGAATTGTCCACCGCCCGCTGAACCGCCTTACCCAGAAGGACACTTGATGCCGCCCACCGCATCGCAGGCCCGGCGCGAGGAGATCCTGCGACTCGCCACCACCACCGGCCTGGCCAGCGTCGACGAGCTGTCGCAGCGCTTCGGCGTGACCGCCTCCACCATCCGCCGCGACCTGGCCCGGCTCACCGCCGACGGCCGTCTCGCCCGGACGTACGGCGGCGCGATGGCGCTGACCGCCCACCCGGAGGCGTCGCTGCGGCAGCGCACCGGTGAGGCGTACGCGCAGAAGCGGGCGATCGCCCGGTGGGCGGCGGCCGAGGTGCAGCCGGGCGAGACGGTGCTGCTGGACGCCGGTTCGACGGTCGGCGCGCTGGCGCACGAACTGCGCACCGCGCGGGACCTCACCGTGGCGACGACCGGCCTGACCGCGCTGCACGAGCTGGCGGACGTGGAGAGCGTCCACGTGGAGTGCCTGGGCGGCACACTGCGTCCGCTCAGCCAGGCCTTCGTGGGCCCGCTGACCGAGGCGGCCCTGGAGCGGATGACCTTCGACCGCGTCTTCCTCTCCGCGGACGGGGTCACGGCGGACGGCGGGATCAACGAGGCCGACCTGCGCCAGACCCGCCTCAAGGAGCTGATGGCCCGCCGGGCGGCCCGCGTCTACGTACTGGCCCACGCGGAGAAGCTGGGCCGCGCCCCCTTCCACGCCTGGGCCGCCCTGCCGCCCGGCTGGACCCTGGTCACCCACCGGGCGGCGAGCGAGGCCCAGGTGTCGGCGTTCACCGGCCGCGGCGTCCGGGTCGTCCGGGTCGAACCCCTCGAGGAACTCGGGGATCCGGAGGGGCCGGATCCGCTCCCCCACCCGCCCGGCGACTGACGTCCTCGTCTTCCGGGAGCCGTTCCGAGCCGCGCCGAGGGGGAACCCATAGCGCAGGCTGCCGCCCGACGACGCTGACCACCGCGCCCTCAGCCGTACTGGCTTGAAAGGTCCTAACAAAGCCGTTGGACGTGGCGGTGGGTAATGAGGCAGGTGGCGAGGCCGAGGAAGGCCTCATGAATGTCGTCGCGCCGTTCCCAGCGGATGCGCAGGCGGCGGAAGCCGTGCAGCCAGGAGATTGTGCGTTCGACGACCCAGCGGAAGATGCCCAGGCCGGAGCCGTGCGGCTGGCCGCGTTCGGCGATCACCGGCCGGATACCGCGCTGCCACAGCAGCCGCCGGTACTTGTCGTGGCCTGCCGACGACGCCGGATACCGCGGGAACCTTGTCCAGCAGGGGCAGGAGCTGGGTGACGTCGTCACGGTTTCCGCCGGTCAGTGACACCGCGAGCGGGATGCCCTGGCCGTCGGTGAGGACGTGGTGCTTGCTGCCCGGCCGTGCGCGGTCGACCGGGCTGGGCCCACTTTCGGGCCCCTCCGGGCCGCCCGCACGTGGGAAGAGTCCATCACCGCCCGCGACCAGTCCAGCTGCTTCGCCGCCCGCAGCTTCTTCAGCAGCACCAGGTGCAGCTTCTCCCACACACCGGCCTCGTTCCAGGCCGCCAGGCGCCGCCAGCAGGTCATCCCTGAGCCGAAGCCCAGCTCCTGGGTCAGGTACTCCCACTGGATGCCGGTGTGCAACACGAACAAGATCCCGCACAGGGCCTGCCGGTCCGGCACCCGTGCCCGACCCGCCACCAGCTTCGGCCCCGGCTCGGGCAGCAACGGCTCAATGAGCGACCACAGTTCGTCCGACACGATCCACGGCCGCGACTGACGTTTCCCCACGACCCGACCAACGAGCAGACAAGCCGATGGTTACTTGATCAACAACTTCTGTTAGGGCTTCTAAGCCAGCAGCGCGAACGCTTGCGGCGGGCTCGGTGAGAGTTGTCGGTGGCAGGGGAGAGGATGTCCGGATGACACTGCTGCCGATCACTGTCCCCGCGTCCCTGCTGAGCATCCACCGCCTCGACCCCGAGAGCAAAGGGTGGGGATTCAGGGTCGACCACGCCGTGGCGACGGCAGCCGGCGAGACGTACCTGCTGACCGGTCTGCGCCGCTATCGCTCGCACGCGGTCGGTTCCGCCGACCCTGCCGAGCAGAATTTCGGCTACCAGCTGATCACCCGCCACGGAGTAGACGGAAAGCCCACTGCCAGCGCCGTGTTCGGACAGGCGGTGCCGGGCGGCGCCCCGTCGGCGGTACCGGAGGGCGACGAGGCGACCCTGGCCGTCCTCCCGGACGGCACGATCGCCCTCAGTTCCTCGCCCGGCAGCACTCACCTCCTGTCCCCGGACCTGGACGAGGTCCTCGCCTCCTGGCCGATGTCCTCGGGCTGGAATAGGAAGGAGAACCGCGAGGAAGACCCGTTCGCCGCGTCGATCACCATCACTCCCGCGGGTCGGCTGCTGTGCATGACCTCTGAGTACGGGATCAGCAACTGGGCCGGCGCCCGCCCCAACATCGTCGCCGTCTCCGAACCCGGCAGCACCCTCGGCCCAGGCTACAAGCCCGCGCTGCAAGCCATCGCGACCCTAGACGCGCGCACCGGCCGCCAGAACGACGCCGACCGTCACGCGCACGTGCGGTACGGCGACGCGCCGGTGGGGCGCGGCAACCGGCCCTCGCCCTCGTTGACGGAGGCCCTGTCGGAGCTCACCGGGACCAGCGGAAGTCTCTACGGCTACGTCGATTCCACAATGACCCGCCCCGCGGCGCTCGCCGACGACCTGTTCGTTGTCCCGGTCTTCGGGAGGACCTACCGCTCGAGCAACCGGGGTCAGGAGTTCAGCTTCGCCCTGGTCGACGACCGTGGGGTGGTGCGGGGTCGGCTGGGAGGCTTGCACCTGCGCGAGGACAGCCCGTTCACCGGCTTCGACTTCACCGTGGTCGCCGACCCGCGCCGCGGCCGGGCTTTCCATCTCAACCGCTACGGCCTGTACACGTGGAGCGCCGACGGGGTGCTGCGGGCCCGGATGTCCACTGCGGAGCAGCCGTTCAAGCCCCTCGTCCACTTCCAACTGCTGGAGTGCACCCCCGCAGGGGAGTTGCTTCTGGCACACCGTAAACAGCACCTGCTGCTGCGCATGCCGGTGCCGCATGACCTCGACGGCCTGGCGGCGGCAGTGGAGGCCGCGCTGAAGGGCTACGGGCGCGAGCGCACCGCGCTGAAGAAGCAGTACGCCCCAGTGAACTGGCTCTGGCGGGACAGCTCGGCCGCGGTCAACCACCTCTGACGCCCAGCGAGCATCCGAACCGATCAGCGACCGACTTGCTTCTGCGGGCCGGTGGTTGCGAGGGCCGTAGAGTCGCGGTGTGGACTCCTGCCCCGCTCACGACTCCTTTCTCGCACGGTGTTTCGACTGCTGTCGGCAGGCACTGAGCGCGTGCCCCGGAGATGTCGGAGACCTCACCCGGCGCGATCCACATGCCTTCGCTGCGTTCGCCAGGGAGCACCGAGAGTGGGTGGAGAACCTGCTGCTTGCTGAGTGCGCTAACCGGCCGCTGATCGAATGGTCCTACCCTGGCGGGCCTCCTCCCCTTGTGCGCCGGACCGTCTACGCAACCCCCGCAGTCCCCGACGTACTGCCGGTGCCTTGTGCGGTAGCCGTCGGGCTCGCCCGGGCGCACCAACAGCGTGAGGGCCCTCGCAGCCGGCATGAGACGTGGACCTCCCGGCTTCTGGAGCGCCTCGATCCCCGCGTTGACCAGCGGCTGGCACAGCTGTGGCGTGACTTGGCACTCTTGGCCGCGGAACGCGACCCGGTCGCGGCAGCCGGACTGCGCCACATGGTCGAGAAGCAGGCGCGGCCGACGTTGTGGGCGCATCCCCGGAGTGGCTACTGCTCCTGGGACGTCATCTGGAGGGCCTGGACGTGGCGCTCACCGCTGCACTCACCGACAAGCACCGGATAGTCCGGCAGGCGGTCAACCGGTGCAGCCAAAGCATGATCCTTCCGGTGCAGTTGCGCGCCGGCGGGCTACGGGCCGTCACCGAGAGCACAGGGCCGGGCTGCTGAACGTCCTTGCCGCGTCGGTCGACGCCCGCCGGGCCGACTTCCCACGGCCGTTGTCTGCGCCATCGTCCACCTGGCTTGCCGACCACGGGCTGGAGGACCTGGTGCGGGGCGCCACCCGCCGAGCGGTAACCGAGTTCGCCAACGCCACGCACGACCTCGGGGCCGCGGAGGAAGAACACCTGACCGCGACACTGTTGGCCGGTCTCGCCGGCGAGTTCACAGCCCTGCCCGCCCGCACCCGGCTGGCCGGCGTGGCAGGCCCGCATCTGCGGGTCGGCCACCGCACCGTGACCAGGAACGGGAGAACGGAGCAGACATCGGCGTCGTCGTCGACGTACGCGTTCCCGGCCATCTCCACTTGCGCACGGGAGACCTCATCCAGGTCAAGAAGTCCGCCGCGCTGACGCCCGGGCGCGCTGGACGCGAGGACTCCTGGACGGTCAAGCGCCGCCAACTGCACGATCTGCTGGAGCACAGCGCAAGCTCCGTGTACTGGCTGATCCGCGGAAACGGTGACGTTCTGGTGGTTCCGGCCAAATTCCTGGCCGCCGTGGAGGGCGCCACCGCTCGCCTTTCCTCGAAGCAGTTCACCATCGGCTACACGACCGTCCGGCACGCCGCAATCACGATGGAGCAGTACCTGCCCGATCTGGTCGTGGGCCTGTGGCTCGGCAGCAGCAGCGAGCACACTCTTCAGCCGGCGCAAGGCACCGGCCGTACCACCCGGCCCCGGTTCGCCCTCACCATCGACATCGTGCTCCAGCACATGGAAGGGTGAGCAGGCGTCCCTCATCGCATGCGGTAGCCGGTGAGCTTGTGAAACTCGGCAGCACGCGGCCGAAGCGCCGGTGGAAACTGCCGGAGTGGTGAAGGATCTGAAGAGCGCGCTGGCAGCGCTGGACGCCCAGGAGCCGGGCTCCCTGCTCGGCCTACGCGAGACGCAGTGGCTCGACGCCAAGGCGGCCCCGTACCAACTGGCGGGCCCCAAGGCGGTCGAGGAACTCGCCAAGGATGTCACCGCGTTCGCCAACGGGGGCGGCGGGCTCATCGTCATCGGCATCGCCACCCGACCTGAGCACGACGAAGAGGTCCTGGACCGCATCGTCGGCCTCGACCCGGCCGCAGTGAACGTGGACCAGATCCGCAAGCTGATCCGTCAATGGATCACCCCGGCTCCACGCGGCGCCCGCGTCGGATGGTCCGGTGCTGACGGCGAACGTGTGGTGTTCATCGATGTCCCCGAGCAGGCCGCCGGCACGTTGTTCGTCGTGCCAGCGCCGGTGGGCAAGCCCGGGTCTCCGCGCACGGACACAGTCGCCGTACCGATGAGGGATGGCGACAGCACGCACTGGCTGCCGCGGGCCGAGATCCAGCAGCTGCTCTCCGCCGGCGTCCGCGCCTCTGGCGTGCCCACCGCTCAGGCGCTCACCGAGCTCGTGCGGAAGGCCGTCTCTGCAGCCGGGCCGGACGGCGGGCTGCGGGTCGGGCAGGGCCTGCCCGACCGAGAGCGGGAGATGCGGGCGGCCTACGAGCAGCTGGCCGGCGCAGGACTGGGCCGACCGGCCGGAGAAGCGTGGGCGCAGGGCCCGGCTGCTCTACAGGATCTGCACCACGAGCTCGACGGCGAGCCGGGCTGGGTGCTGTGTCTGGTGCCCGGCCGCCCTCCGGCCGCCGTCGCCGAGCCCCTCTGGCAGGCGATCGTCGAAGCGGGGCGGCGTGCCCCGGGCGGCCAGGACCCGCTCGCGGCCGTCGGCCTCCCCCGGCTTCCCGCCGACTCGGACACCCCGTGGGTGATCCCGGCCGACGCTCGGAGCGTGGACCTCGACGGCGGATCGTGGGGTGCGGGCCGGCTGTCGTGTTCGAGCCGCGGCGTGTGGCGGTGGCAGCCGCTTCCCCGCTTCAGCCTGGACCAGGGCCGGTCAGACGCCGGCGCTGCGCCTTCGCGCCCTGGTGAACCTGCCGTGGGCCGACCCCGACGCGCTGAAGGTCAGCAAACCCCGGCGTACGCTGCTCGAACAGCAGCTTGCGCACAGCGCG
>MUNG01000109.1 GCA_002154585.1 Streptomyces pseudogriseolus | reverse complement strand
TCCGCGAGGTCACCCCCGCCAGGGGTCACCCCCGGCAGGGATCACCCCCGTACCCCCGCCGTAGCGTCCCGGCACAGAAGCCGGAGGGAGCCGTCCTGGGTGTAGCAGCGGCGGGCCTCGTCGATGGGGTCCCAGAGGCGGCCGTCGGGGGTGCGGACCCAGTGGTCGCCGCCGGAGGCCCACCACTCGCCACCGGCCTGGCGCACGATCACCTCGCCCGCGTAGGCCCCGAAGCCGCGCAGCACCAGTTCCACGGCGGCGTACGGGGCCGACTCCGAGCGGATGTCCTCGATCATCCGGTCGACGCTCCACAGACTGCGCGCCGAGTAGTCGAGGCGCATCCGTGCCCCCTCGCGCATCGCCGCCACCGCGTCCGCCGCCCAGCGGACCGGCTTCGTCGCCGCCGAAGGCCTGGTCTCCTGCTGTGTCGTCACAGTCGTCGCAGTCGTCACACTCAGGAGAGCGCTGCGGCGAAGCGTTTCGTCACCCCGATCCCGCGTCTTCCCACAACGGGTGCACGACCGCCCCAGGACAGTCACATTCCCGTGCGTCAGCCGTCGCGTTCCCGTGCGTCAGCCGTCGCGCCGGCCGCGGCGCGAGACCGCCGCGCGCAGCACCCGGCGCCCCTCCGTGGAGACCTCCAGCGCGCTGCGCAGGCCCGCCGCGCCGTGGGCGGCGACGAGTTCAAGGACGGCGGTCTGCCGCCGCAGCTCCGCGGCGAGCAGCGGCGACAGGCCGTCCGTGCGGCCCTCGCGGCGCGCGGCGGTCAGGTCGGCGTCGTCGGCGCCGTCGAGCAGCTGATGGATCCGCAGCGCGTGCGCCGAGCAGCCGTCGGCCCACACCCGCAGCGCAGGCCCGGACCGGTCCGCGGGGGCGGCGGCGAGCATGCCCCGCGCCAGCTGGGCCGCCTCCTCCGCACAACCGCCCGCCGCCTCGCCCGCCGCCGCGTCCAGCTTCTCGCGCGTCTGCCGGAGCACCTCGCCCCAGTCGCCGTCGGCGGGACCGCCCGCGAGGGTGCCCCACAGCGGCCGCAGCGCCTCGTCGTCACCGCCCAGCAGCGGCACGCACCGATCCAAACAAGCCACCCCGCTGGCGGCCAGTCCGCGCTCGTCGGCCTGTGCGATCAGTTCCTCCAGGCTCATCCACGCCTCCCTCTGCGGGTTCCGCGGGCCCTCGGGTGAGGCCGTGACGTGCCTCGTCCCTCACGGAGCCCGCATTTCCCCTTACTGCGTGCGACAAGCCGGGAGTGTCACTCGGGCACCACGCGCAACCGGTCGAGCAGCCGGAAGAAAAGGTTTTCGGCCATCGGCCCGGGGTCCGCGGTCAGCACGTGGAGGACCTCCTCGGCGGCGACCGTCCGCCCGGCCTCCTCGGCCCAGAAGACGGCCCGCTCGGCGGCGTCGGCTGGTTCGAGGAAGTAGTCGTCGACGGTGAGCCCCTCCTGGCGCCCGTCGAGGTACCCGGCCATCGCGTCCCGGCCGAGGCAGGCCGTCCACACCCCGCTCTCCGGGGACGCCGCCTCCACCGCCACGCACGCGCCGTCCATGACGTACCCGAACAGCGCGGGCGCTCCGGTCTCCCGCGCCAGCTCGTTCATGCTGCCCAGCTCGCCCTCGCGGCCCGGCAGTTCCCACACCTGCCAGCCGTCCGGGGCCTCGGTGCGCAGGGTCAGGTCCCCGCCCGCGCCGGCCAGCGCGTCCCGTCCGGCCAGCGGCAGCTCCGCGCGGCCCACGACGAAGTAACCCCAGTAGCCCATGTGCCGGTTCCCCCCGCATGTCGTTCCCGGCCCGGCGCGCCGAGCCGTCGGCTCGCCCAGAACATCACCACAGCCGTACGGGGGTTCGCAGGCGTTCGCGGCAATCCGTCAGCCCAGCCGGCCCGCCAGCGTGCGGAACTCGGCCCACGACAGCTGCGGTTCGCCCGCGTCCCACAGCTTCTGGGCGAGGGCCCGCAGCGGCATCCGGATGCCCGCCGCGACCTGTTCCTGCGTCTGGGAGCGGGGCAGGTCGCCCCAGATGGCGAAGGAGCCGCCGAGGATCTGCCGGTCGTACCGGGCGGGGACGGGGGTGGTGCCGCGCAGCACCCGCGGCGTCCACTGCTCGTAGATGCGCTCGCCGGTCGGGTAGACGAAGGTGAGCGGCTCGCCGAGGACGTAGTACAGGAACTCGTCGTTGTAGTTGATGACGTCGCGGCCCTCGGCCAGGTACTCCGCGGGCTCGCGCGCGCCGATCTCCTTGCCGGTCCAGTAGGCGACCCGGATGTCCTTGTCGGCCTGCACGGACCCGCCGGAGAAGAAGCCGTCGTTCCAGGCGCGCGGGACGCGGTCGTGGGCGCGGACGGTGGCGGCGCGGTCGTCGAGCCAGCCGGTGGTCAGGTCCTCGACGGTGGCGCCGGCGCCGTACTTCTCGCGGGCCGCGGCGGCGAGGCCGGGGAAGGACGCCTCGGGGTCGGACACCACCAGCGCCTGGTACTCGTCCCCGCCGAGGTGCCACTGGTCGCCGGGGAAGAGGCCCGCGTACTCGTCGAGCAGGTCGTCGACGATCTCGGCGGACTTCGGGTTCGCGATGTCGACGGCGCCGCGCACCGCCTCGCCGTTCGCCCTGCGCAGCTGGAGGTCGGGGTGGGCGTCGATGACGGCGCCGAGGTGTCCGGGCGAGTCGATCTCGGGGACGACGGTGATGTGCCGGCTCTCCGCCAGCTCGACGATCTTCCTGACCTGCGCCTTGGTCAGGTGGTCCTTCGAGACGACCTCCGGGTGCGAGTCGGACTCGATGCGGAAGCCCTGGTCGTCGGAGAAGTGCAGGCCGAGCTCGTTGTACTTCAGGTCGCCCAGCTCGCGTATGCGGTCCTCGATCCAGCCGGCGTCGTAGTGCTTGCGCGCGATGTCGAGCATCATGCCGCGCCGCGGCTTGGCGGGCTCGTCGCGCACCACGCCCTCGGGGGCGGCGCCGGCGCCG
Organism: Streptomyces pseudogriseolus; assembly: GCA_002154585.1. Classification (GTDB taxonomy): domain Bacteria; phylum Actinomycetota; class Actinomycetes; order Streptomycetales; family Streptomycetaceae; genus Streptomyces; species Streptomyces pseudogriseolus. Next base: position 1,307 of record MUNG01000109.1, on the reverse strand, counting down.
CGTATCTCCTGCTTGAGCGTGCGGGTGCCGTAGAAGACGCCCGTTTCGGCCGGCCCGCTGACGGTGACCCGCCCGCCGCGCACGGTCAGGGTGTACGACTCCGGGTTGGCGCCCGCGTCCCGGTTCAGCTCCAGGCGCACGTCGCCCGGCCGCTCGTCGTCCCGCTCCCCCGCGTACGCGAGGCCCAGCTCCCGCGCCGTCAGCCGGCCCTCGTCGGCCAGCGCCGGGTCGGACACCACCACCCGGTGGCCGGAGGCGGGCCGCCAGCCGGGGCCGCGCTCGGCGGTGTGCTCGCGCACGGCGGGTATGGTCCGCGGCGCCTCGGACAGCGGGTAGCTGCGGGTGGGGCTCGGCGTCGGCGACGGCGAGGAGGGGGCGGCCGCCGACGACCCGCCGTCGTCGTCCCCGGAGGCCCACAGCCCGAGGCCCACACCGGAGGCCACCACCACCGCCCCCGCGGCCACCGCGACGGCCGTGACCCTCCGCCGCCGTGCCGCCGCCTGCCTACCGGGACGCCGCCCGCGCTGACCGTGCTGCCTGTGCCGACTCACCCTGCCAACGTACGACCCGTTCGGGTGAGAAGCGTCCACAAGCCGTTCTCAAACTCTGCCGTCCGGGTGAAATGGGGGTACCGATCGGACACGTCTCGGACTCACTCGATAACGTGACGTCACAACTTTCACAGCATCTGCCAACGAAACACACGCGACGCCCACGAGGACCCACGCTGCCTGCGCACCGACTCCCAGACCTCCCCGGCCGAGTCGCCATACCCGGACAGTCCCGCGGCGCGCCCGGAACCCGGCCCCCGCTGGAGTGGTTCAACGACGCTCCCGGGCCCGACGCCGAGCGCGCCCTGCTGTCCTGCCTGCACAGCGCCCGCTGGGCCCGGCTGGTGGCCGGCCACCGCCCCTACCCCGACACGGCGTCCCTCCTGGCGGCCGCGGACGAGGCGACGTACGACCTCTCGGCGGAGGAGATCGCCGAGGCCCTGGCCTCCGAGCCCCTCCCCTCCCTCCCCGAGGACGCCTACTCGGCCGCCCACACCGCCCTGAACGCCGCCCACGCGGCCTACGAGGCCAAGTTCGGCCACGTCTTCGTCATCTGCCTCGACGGCGTCCCCGAGCACGAGGTCCTGGACCGCGTCCTGGAGGACATCCGGTCACGATTGGCGAACGATCCCCACGACGAACAAGCGATCACCCGCGACCAACTCCGCCTCCTGGCCAGAGAACGTCTGAAAAACGCCCTCGAGGGCGCGAGGCTGTAACGATGTGCGGCTCCGCCGCGTGGGCGCGAACAACCCC
>MUNG01000108.1 GCA_002154585.1 Streptomyces pseudogriseolus | reverse complement strand
GTCGTCGAGGGGGAGGCGGGTGGGGTTGGCGAAGCGGTAGGGCACCGGGCCGTCCGCCGCGCGGGCGCTGAGCAGGTCGGTGTCGGATGTCGACAGGAGCAGGATGCTGGGGTGCGGAGCGCGATCCCCGGACGTGTGCGGCATGCGGCGTCTGGCCTTCCTCGGGGTCCGCGCCCCGGGCGGTGATGGACGGCGGGAGTTCCTGGCTCACCCGGCCNNTGGCGGGACCGCGCCGGATTCGCACCGGGCTTCCTCCCCTGTCGCCGTCATGGCGGTGGTGGACCGAATGATCCACCGAGAAGCATAGTAAGGGTCACGGCAAGAGGGCGGGGCGTACATCCCGTGTGACGGTCGGTATGCTCGCCGCCATGTCCACGCCCCCTCTGCCTTCATCGCCCCAGGCCACCGCGGTCTCACGGGACCGCGGTGACGCCTGCCCGGGCGCGCTGCGGCTGCACGCCGCCGACGACGGTGCGCTGGCGCGGATCCGCATTCCCGGCGGCGTCCTCGGATTGCGGCAGGCCGAGGCGCTCGCGGACGCGGCCCGGCACCTGGGCGATGGAGATCTTCATCTCACTTCACGGGGCAATGTGCAGCTACGGGGGCTGCGCGACAGCTGTGGAGCGGAACTGGCCGGACTGCTTGACAGCGTGGGCCTGCTCCCTTCGCACGCGCACGACCGGGTGCGCAACATCGTCGCCTCGCCGTTGTCCGGTCTGGACGGGGGCGGCAAGCGGGATGTACGGCCCTGGCTGGAGTCCCTCGACACCGCGCTGTGCAGGAGCGAGGCGGTGCGGGAACTGTCGGGCCGGTTCCTGTTCGCACTCGACGACGGACGCGGGGACGTGGCCGCGCTCGGAGCCGACGTGACCGTGCGCGTGGCCACCGGCGGAGCGCTGCTCGGCCTCGGCTCGGCGGGCGAAGGCTGGCTCGTGTCCGCCGACGACGCGGCCCGTGCCGCGCTGTCGGCTGCCGAAGCCTTCCTCGACGTCGCGCGACAGAACGGTGTCCAGGTCTGGCGGGTGGACGAACTGGGAATCGAGAGGGACACGTTGGCACGTGCGGTGCGGCGCCGCCTGTCGGCTGCGGGCATCGCGTGCGTCGAGGCGTCACGAGGCGCGGCACGCGCGGAAGGGCCCCGTCCCGGCGTCATCGGCTCCGCCCTTTCCGTCCACGCTCCCCTGGGCCGCGTCACGACCGCGCAGTGGCGCGAGCTGATCCGGGCCGCCGCCCGCGCTCAGGGCGGTGAGCTGCGGGTGACGCCGTGGCGCGGCATCGTCGTGCCCACCCCGGGCGCGAGTGCTGCGGATACGGCCGACGCTCTTGACCGCCTCGCGGACACCGGCCTGGTCACCGACGCCTCTTCCCCCTGGCCGCGCGTCGGCGCCTGCATCGGCCGACCGGGGTGCGGCAGGTCCCACTCCGACGTACGGACCGACGCGGCGCGCGCGGTGGCCGCCGTGGGCCGGTCCCGCCTGCCGCTGTACTGGTCCGGCTGCGAACGGCGTTGCGGCCGACCGCACGGCGACCGGATCGACGTGGTGGCCGCGCCGGACGGCGGCTACCACCTCACCGAGACCGTCCGGGACCGACCGCCGCGCACTGTTCCGTTGAACGACCCCGCCCGCCTCGGCACAGCCCTGGCGACCCTCACCTCATCCGCCGTATGACGATCGAGAGCAGCGAGAAGACATCGTGACCACATACGACTACGAGAAGGACGGGCCGGCCATCTACCGCCAGTCCTTCGCCACCATCCGCGCGGAGGCCGATCTCACGGCCCTGCCCGTCGACGTCGGCCAGGTCGCGGTCCGGATGATCCACGCCTGCGGCATGGTCGACCTCGTCCGTGACCTGTCCTGGACCCCCGGGGTGGTCACCCGCGCCCGCGAAGCCCTCCGTGCCGGCGCGCCGATCCTCTGCGACGTGCAGATGGTCGCCAGCGGCGTCACGCGCAGGCGGTTGCCCGCGGACAACGACGTCCTGTGCACCCTGTCCGACCCGGCCGTCCCCGACTTGGCCGCCAGGCTCGGCACCACCCGCAGCGCCGCCGCCCTGGAGCTGTGGCGCGACCGGCTGGAGGGGGCCGTGGTCGCCGTCGGCAACGCGCCCACCGCGCTCTTCCGCCTCCTGGAGATGATCGAGGAGGGGGCGCCCCGGCCGGCCGCCGTCATCGGCGTGCCCGTCGGCTTCGTCGGAGCCGCCGAGTCCAAGGACGCCCTGGCCGCCCACCCCTCGGGCCTGGAGCACCTGGTCGTGCGGGGCCGTCGCGGCGGCAGCGCCATCGCCGCCGCCGCACTCAACGCGATCGCGAGCGAGGAAGAATGAGCGGCAAGCTGTACGGAGTCGGGCTCGGTCCCGGCGATCCGTCCCTGATGACGGTACGGGCCGTGGAGGCCATCGCCGAGGCCGACGTGATCGCCTATCACAGCGCCCGTCACGGCCGGTCGATCGCCCGTTCCATCGCGGCGAAGCACATCCGTGCCGACCACGTCGAGGAGCCTCTGGTCTACCCCGTCACCACCGAGACCACCGACCATCCCGGCGGCTACCAGGGCGCCATCGACGAGTTCTACGCCGAGGCGGCGGCCCGGCTCGCCGCCCACCTGGACGCGGGCCGCACGGTCGCCGTCCTCGCGGAAGGCGACCCGCTCTTCTACGGCTCCTACATGCACATGCACAAGCGGCTCGCCGACCGCTACGACACCGAGGTGGTCCCCGGTGTCACCTCGGTGTCCGCCGCCGCGGCCCGCCTGGGCACGCCGCTCGCCGAGGGCGAGGAGGTACTGACCATCCTGCCGGGCACGCTGCCCGAGGAGGAACTGACGGCGCGCCTGGCCTCGACGGACGCGGCCGTGGTGATGAAGCTGGGGCGCACCTTCCCCAAGGTGCGCCGAGCGCTGGAGCGTTCGGGGCGGCTCGACGCCGCCCGGTACGTGGAGCGGGCCACGATGGCGGGGGAGCGTCTCGCGGAACTGGCCGACGTGGAGGCCGAGTCGGTGCCGTACTTCTCGGTGGCGGTGCTGCCGAGCCAGGTCGACGCCGAGCGTGGCGCGCCCGGGCGCGGAGAGGTCATGGTCGTCGGGACCGGGCCGGCGGGGCCGCTGTGGCTCACACCCGAGAGCCGGGGCGTGCTGGCCGCGGCCGACGACCTGGTCGGCTACACCACCTATCTGGACCGGGTTCCGGTACGTGCCGGGCAGGAACGCCACGGCTCCGACAACCGGGTCGAGGCCGAGCGGGCCGAGTTCGCGCTGCAACTCGCCCGCCGGGGGCGGCGAGTGGCCGTCGTGTCGGGCGGCGACCCCGGGGTCTTCGCCATGGCCACCGCCGTTCTGGAGGTCGCCTCCACACAGGAGTACGCGGACGTGCCCGTGCGCGTGCTGCCCGGGGTGACCGCCGCCAACGCCGCCGCCGCCCGCGCGGGCGCCCCGCTCGGCCACGACTACGCCACGATCTCCCTGTCCGACCGGCTCAAGCCCTGGGAGGTCATCGCGGAGCGGTTGCGCGCGGCGGCCTCGGCGGACCTGGTGCTGGCCCTGTACAACCCCGGTTCGCGCAGCCGGACGTGGCAGGTCGGCAAGGCCCGCGAACTGCTGCTGGAGCATCGGGCACCGGACACACCGGTCGTGGTGGCGCGGGACGTGGGCGGCACCGGCGAACGGGTGCGCGTCGTACGGCTGACGGACCTGGACCCGGCCGAGGTCGACATGCGCACGATCCTTCTGGTCGGCTCCTCGCAGACCCGGGTCGTGCGGCGCGGCGACGGTGAAGAGGTCGTCTGGACGCCCCGCCGCTACCCGGAGACGTGAGAGTTTCGTCGCCCCGGAGGCATTCGGCGCGCGTGTGCCTGCCGGATCCACCGCGCCGCCTCCTCGGGCGTGGCGACGACCGGCACTCCTTCGGGCACCGGTGGTCTGCGCACCACGACCACGGGCACCCCCGCCTCGCGGGCGGCCGCCAGTTTCGGCGCGGTGGCCGCTCCCCCGCTGTCCTTGGTGACCAGTACGTCGATCCGGTGCCGGCGCAGCAGTTCACGCTCTCCGTCGAGGGTGAACGGGCCGCGGTCGAGCAGCACTTCCGTGCGGGGCGGACACGGTGCCCCGGGTGCGTCGACGGACCGTACGAGGAACCACATGCCGTCCAGGCCGGCGAAGGCCGCCAGGCCCATCCGGCCGGTGGTCAGGAAGACACGCCGGCCGAGCGCGGGCAGCAGTCCGGCGGCCTCGGCCAGCGAGCCGGCCTCGTGCCAGTCGTCCCCCTCGACCGGCGTCCAGCCGGGGCGGCGCAGCGCGAGCAGGGGGACGCGGGCGGTGGCGGCGGCACCTGCCGCGTTGAAGCTGATCGTGCCGGCGAACGGGTGGGTGGCGTCGACGAGCAGGTCGACTGCGTGCTCGCCGAGCCAAGCGGCGAGTCCCTCGGCGCCGCCGAAGCCGCCGACGCGCACCTCGCCGGGTGGGGTCCGGGGCGCGGACACCCGCCCCGCCAGGGAGTTCGTCACTCTCAGCCCCGGCAGCGGCTCGGCCGCCAGCGACTCGGCGAGACGGCGGGCCTCCGTGGTGCCCCCGAGGATCAGCACATGCACGACAGACTTTTCCCCTTCATACGATTCCGTCCCGTGAGTGAGACATGAGCAGCGAGGCCAAGGGCGGTCGCAGCGCCCAACTCAAGCACACCGGTCTGCGGCCCGGCTGGACGACCGGTGCCTGTGCCACCGCGGCGACGACGGCCGCGTACACCGCCCTTCTCACCGGCGACTTCCCCGACCCGGTGACGATCACCCTGCCCAAGGGGCAGACGCCGTCGTTCGCACTGGCGGCCGAGGAGCTGACGGACGGGTACGCGATGGCGGGGATCGTGAAGGACGCCGGCGACGACCCGGACGTCACCCACGGGGCACTGGTACGGGCCACCGTACGGCGACTGCCCGCCGGCGCGGGCGTGGTCTTCAAGGCCGGCCCCGGGGTCGGGACCGTCACACGCCCCGGGCTGCCCCTGCCCGTCGGTGAGCCGGCGGTCAACCCCGTGCCCCGCCAGATGATGCGCGAGCACGTGACACGAATCGCCGAACTGCACGGCACCAGCGGCGACGTCGAGATCACCGTCTCCGTCGACCACGGCGAGGAGATCGCCCGTTCCACCTGGAACCCCCGCCTCGGCATCCTCGGCGGGCTCTCCGTCCTCGGCACGACCGGGATCGTCGTGCCGTACTCGTGCTCGGCGTGGATCGACTCGATCCGGCGCGGGGTGGACGTGGCGCGGGCGGCGGGCCGGACGCACGTCGCCGGGTGCACCGGCTCGACGTCGGAGAAGACGGTCGTCGCCGAGTACGGCCTGCCCGAGGACGCCCTGCTCGACATGGGGGACTTCGCGGGCGCCGTGCTGAAGTACGTCCGCCGTCACCCCGTGGACCGTCTGACCGTCTGCGGCGGCTTCGCCAAGCTCTCCAAGCTCGCCGCGGGCCATCTCGACCTGCACTCCGCCCGCTCCCAGGTCGACAAGGGCTTCCTCGCCGAACTGGCCCGGCGCGGCGGCGCGGACGAGATGCTGACCGCCGAAGTGGCCGGGGCCAACACCGGCCTCGCCGCGCTCCAGCTCTGCCAGGCCGCCGGGGTGCCGCTCGGCGACCTGGTCGCGACGGCGGCCCGCGACGAGGCCCTCGCGGTGCTGCGTGGTGCGCCGGTCACGGTGGACGTGATCTGCATCGACCGGGCGGGCACGGTGGTGGGCCGGAGCGCCCCGGCCTGAGTGCACGGGGGTCTGCCTATGCGGCGACCGGGCCCACCCGGAGGCGGTTGCCGTCCGGGTCCCGGAGTTCGAGTTCCCGTCCCCAGGGCGCCTCCTCGGCCCGGACGCCGAACTCGGCGGCGACCTCGTCGAGGTCCGTGACCCGCAGGTACACCAAGGTGTCCGGCCGCGCGTCGCCCTCGTGCTCCGACAGGTACAGCCGTACCCGACCGCGGGCGACCTCCGTGAAGACCGGCAGTCCTGGTTCGAACCGGTGCTCCCACTGCTGAACGAAGCCCAGCCGGGCGTACCACCGCACCGCCGCCGCGACATCCCGCACACGCAGAACCGGAATGACCTCCTCGACCTCCTCAGCAGACATGTCGTTCCCTCTCCGCCGAGTACAGGTGACTGTCGCGGAACTGCTCCGCGCCGAGCGTCCGGCCGACCATGATCACAGCCGTGCGCAGCACCCCCGCCTCCTTCACCTTCGCGGCGATCTCGTCGAGCGTGCCGCGGATGATCAGCTCGTCGGGGCGGGAGGCGTAGGCGACGACGGCGGCGGGGCAGTCGGCTCCGTAGTGCGGGAGCAGTTCGCCGACCACGCGGTCCACGTACTTGGCGGCGAGATGGAGCACGATGAGCGCGCCGCTGCGGCCGAGGGTGGCGAGGTCCTCGCCCTCGGGCATGGCGGTCGCGCGGTTGGCGACGCGGGTGAGGATGACGGTCTGCCCGACGGTCGGCACGGTCAGCTCCCGCTTCAGGGAGGCCGCGGCCGCCGCGAAAGCCGGCACTCCCGGGACGACCTCGTAGGGCACGCCGGCCGCGTCCAGCCGCCGCATCTGTTCCGCGACCGCGCTGAACACCGACGGGTCCCCGGAGTGCAGCCGGGCGATGTCGTGCCCCTCCTCGTGCGCTCGGACCAGCTCGGCCGTGATCTCGTCCAGGTTGAGCTGCGCGGTGTCCACGAGCCGGGCGTCCGGCGGGCATTCGGCCAGCAGTTCGCGGGGCACCAGGCTCCCCGCGTACAGGCACACCCGGCAGGCGGCGAGCGTCCGGGCGCCACGCACCGTGATCAGGTCGGCGGCGCCGGGGCCGGCGCCGATGAAGTACACGGTCATCTGTCTGCTCCTGGGGAGGTGTCGACGGTCTTCTGTACGGCCCACTGGGTCACCGGCATCGCCTGCCGCCACCCGGTGAAGGTGCCCACGGGCACGGCGTGCGCAACGGCGAAGCGCACCAGTTCGCCGCCGTGGCGGCGGTGGGCTTCGGCCAGCACCGCCTCCGACTCCAGCGTCACGGTGTTGGCGACCAGGCGGCCACCGGGCGACAGGGCCCGCCAGCAGGCGTCCAACAGGCCGGGCGTGGTGAGTCCGCCGCCGATGAACACCGCGTCCGGTGACGGGAGCCCGCCGAGTGCGCCCGGTGCGGTGCCGGTGACGACACGCAGGCCCGGTACGCCTAGGCGATCGGCGTTGCGGGTGATGCGCGCGGCCCGCGCGGGGTCTCGTTCGACGGTGACCGCCCGGCAGGAGGGGTGGATACGCAGCCACTCGACGGCGATCGAACCGGAGCCGCCGCCGATGTCCCACAGCAGTTCGCCGGGCGCCGGGGCGAGGACTCCGAGGGTGGCGGCGCGCACATGCCGCTTGGTGAGCTGCCCGTCGTGCTCGTACGCGGTGTCGGGCAGTCCCGGCACCGCCCCCAGGCGCGGGGCGTCCGGAGCGCGCCGGCACTCGACGGCGACGACGTTGAGGGGGTCGCCGGGCGGTTGTGTCCAGTCGTCGGCGGCGGTTTCGTCGCCGACGTGCTCCTCCGGGGCACCCAACCGCTCCAGTACCCGCATCCGGCTCGGTCCGAAGCCGCGCTCACGCAACAGCGTCGCGACGGTGCCGGGGGTGGTGGCGTCCGCGCTGAGGACGAGCAGGCGGCGGCCGTGGTGCAGGGCGGCGGCGAGCCGGGAGGCCGGTCGGCCCACGAGGGTGACCACGTCCACGTCCTCCAGCGGCCAGCCGAGCCGGGCGGCGGCGTAGGAAACCGACGAGGGGTGCGGCAGGACGTGCACCGCGTCCATGCCCAGAACCTCGGTGAGGGCCCGTCCGATGCCGTGGAACATGGGGTCGCCGCTGGCCAGTACGGCGACGCGGCGGCCGGTGTGCGCGGCGAGCAGGCCGGGGACGGCCGGCCGCAGGGGCGAGGGCCAGGTGATCCGTTCACCAGCGCACTCGGACGGCAGCAGGCCGAGCTGGCGCGGGCCGCCGATCAGAACCTCCGCGTCGAGCAGGACGGACCGTGCGCCCTCGGTCAGGCCGGCCCAGCCGTCGGCGCCGATCCCGACGACTGTCACTGCGGTGGCCTGTGGCGGTCGGGCGGGTGTCACTGCTGAGTACCTCGGGATCGGGGAGGGGTCGAAGGCGTCAGAACCGCACTCTACGGGGCCGCCACCTGCGTGAAGCCGGTCGGGTGCACACCACCGGGGATCTTATTGCACACTATTCGCAACAACTTATGCAGTGCAGAAGGGTCTGCCATGGGGTCTGCGGTGGTGCTGGGCATCGAGTCGTCCTGCGACGAGACGGGCGCGGGCCTGGTCCGGGACGGACGGCTGCTGGGGCACGCGGTGGCGTCCAGCATGGACGAGCACGCCCGCTTCGGCGGAGTGGTGCCCGAGATCGCCTCCCGCGCTCACCTCCATGCGCTGCGCCCGGTCGTCCGGCAGGCGCTGGAGCAGGCGGGGCTGCGGCTGGCCGACATCGGGGCCGTCGCCGTGACCACCGGCCCGGGTCTGTCCGGCGCGCTCCAGGTCGGCCTGGCCGGCGCGAAGGGCATCGCGTACGCGCTCGGTGTCCCGCTGTACGGCGTGCACCACCTGGCCGGGCATGTTGCCGCGGACACGCTGGAGCACGGGCCGCTGCCCGACCCGTGCATGGTGCTGATCGTCTCCGGCGGACACACGTCCCTCCTCCTCGTCCGCGACCTCGCCCGGGCCCCGATCACGCACCTCGGGGACACACTGGACGACGCGGCCGGGGAGTGTTTCGACAAGGTGGCGCGGGTCTTCGGGCTGCCGTATCCGGGCGGTCCGGCCATCGACCGGGCGGCGCGGACCGGGGATCCGCGCGCCGTGTCCTTCCCGCGCCCGCTGCCCGGCTCGTACGACTTCTCCTTCTCCGGCCTGAAGACGGCCGCCGCGCGCTGGGCGGAGGGACACGCGGAACGCGAGCTGCCGGTGGCGGACGGCGCGGCCTCGCTCCAGGAGGCCGTCGCCGACGTCCTGACCCGCAAGGCGGTCGCCGCCTGCGTCGAGCACGGTGTGGGCACCCTGGTCGTGGTCGGCGGAGTCGCCGCCAACTCCCGGATGCGCTCGCTGGCCGAGGAGCGCTGCCGCGCGGCCGGGATCGAGCTGCGCGTGCCGCCGCTGCGCCTGTGCACCGACAACGGCGCGATGATCGCCGCCGTCGGCGACCTCCTGGTCCGGGCCGGAGCCGCACCGGCGCCGCTGGACGTGTCGATCGATCCGTCGGCGCCGCTGGAGTACGCCGCCCTGCACCCGGTCGCCATGGGGAAGGCGGTGGCGGCCTGATGACCACCGACATCCGCGTCCACACGGACGCCGAGCTCATCGCGCACACCGACGCGCTGCGCTCCGTCTACGTCGACGCCTTCTGCGCCCCGCCCTGGAACGAGGACGAGGAACGGGCGACGGAGTTCGCGGCACGGCTGCCGGCCGACGTGGAACGTTCCGGCTTCACAGCGGCGACCGCCGTACGCGACGGGGAGGTCATCGGCTTCGCGACCGCGTGGACCACCCCGACGCCCTTCCCCACCGACCGCTGCTACCCACAGGCCGCCGCCGGCCTGGGCCCCGCGCACACCGCGGACTGGCTGTGCGGAGCCCTGGAGATCGACGAACTGGCCGTCCGTACCGCCGCCCGCGGCACCGGACTCGCCGGTGACCTCCTCCAATCGGTGACCGCGCACGCGCCCGAAGGACGGGCCTGGCTGCTGACCTCCGTCCAGAACAGCCGGGCCATGGCCTTCTACCGCCGCCAGGGCTGGACACAGGTCACCCATCCGTCCCCCGACGGCAAGGGCATCGTCGTCTTCCTCGGCCCGCGCCACCCCGCCCG
>MUNG01000107.1 GCA_002154585.1 Streptomyces pseudogriseolus | reverse complement strand
GGCGCTGGAGGACGACTTCAGGCTGTGTCTCCTCGTAGGCGGCGACGGTGCCGTTGATGGCTTTGGCGGCCTGCCGCATGGCCCGAGCGGCGTCCCGCAGGGGCTTGACCCGCTTGCGTGCCCGGGCGGCAGCGGAGATGCCCCAGGGCAGGTCACCGTCCAGGCGGCGGGCCTTGAGGTCGGCCTGGATGGCGTCGGCGAGGGCGTCGTAGGTCTGGGCGTCGGTCAGCAGGGATCCGCGGTGCTGGGCCTGCCAGCCTTCGCGCTGCCCGGGCAGCGCGAGGGCCTGCACCCCGGTGGTGACGCGGGTGGCGATGTCCTTGCTCATCAGAGATTTCTCCTCGGGGTGGTGGGGTGATCCGGATCGGTGGGAAGCTGCGGGTTGGCGTCTCGGCGCCTTCGCCGTGTCCCCGAGCTGTCGTCAGCAGTTCGGGGGCCGGCGGAACCGTCGGACAGTGCGTCGTGCGTGGTCAGGGGCGGTAGCCGCCGGCGATGAGCGCGACGGCTTCCTGGCGGTACTTGGAGGCGGTGTCCGTGGACGACACGTTGAACTCGCGCTGGACGTCGGCGATCGAGACGACCCGGCACAGCTCCCGGTGCATGCCGTCGGCATCCAGGCCGACGAACACCGCGCCGGCCGCGAACGCCATGCGCGCGACCTTGCGGACCGCCCGTTCGCGCGGCGTCAGCTTCGCGACGTCCTCGATTTCGGCGGCGCGCTGCTCAAGTTCGGCGGCGGCGAGCCGCCTTTCGGCAGCGGCGTACTCGGTTTCGGCTTCGCGCTTGCGGGCCGCCTGCGTGTTCGCGTCGGCGGTCGCCTTGCGCTCGTTCTCCTCGGCCGTGAGCCGGTCGGCTTCGGCAGCGCGGCGGCGGGCTTCGGCAGCAGCCCGCTCTGTTTCGGCGGCGACCCGATCGGCTTCGGCAGCACGCTGCCGGGCCTCCGCGATCTCTGCCGTTTCGATGGCCTGAGCCTCCGCCGCGGCGACCCGGTCGGCCTCCGCAGCCGCCTTCCGCTTCTCAGCGGCCTGGCGCTCCAGCTCGGCCGCGCGGACATCCGCGGCGGCCTTCGCCTCGCGCTCCTGGGCTTCCTTGCGCTGTGCCTCGGCCTCGCGGGCTCGGGCCTCAGCGATCAGCGCGGTCTCCAACGCCGCCTCTTCCAGCTCGGCGGCCCGCTCCGCGGCGCTGGCCTGGGCACGGGCGTGGGCACGGGCCTGGGCCGTCTGGCCCTCCACCCGGGCACGGACGGCCTCCAGCTCGCCGTCGGCCTCCAGCCGGTCGGCCTCGGCCTTCTTCTGCGCGAGCTCCCGCCGAGTCTCCGCCTCCAGGCGCCGGCGCTCCGCCTCCTCTGCGCGGGCCTCAGCAGCACGTTCCTGCTGCTCAGGCATCGCGAGGGCCTGCGCGACGGTGTATCCGTGGGGGGCCATCTTCATCGGCAGCAGTTCGTCCTCGGTGGCCTTGCCGAGGTCGCCGTCGTACTTGCGCTTGAGCCACTGCTCGTAGCCGATGAGCTCCTGCTGGCGCCGGATCATTTCCGGGTACGAGGTGACGTTGTGCAGCCGCATCCGGCGGTAGAACCGCGGGGTTGCGATGGGGGAGAGGATCCAGCGGTGCAGCGGGATCCGGTCGGTGACCGTTCCCGCCTCCAGCCTGGCCTTTTGGATGATCAGGCGGCGGGCGGCCTCGACGCCGATCACGAACAGGATCGGCATGACGCCGTGACTGGCGGCCTGCACCGGGTCTGTGCCGATGTGGCCCTGTGAGCTGGCGTTGAACCAGATCGTCGCGCCCGTCATGGCGTGGGCGGCCATCCGCAGGAGCGGCCACGGGGTGCCCTTGCGGATCAGGTACAGGTCCAGCGCGAGGAACGCGATGATGCTCGCGTCCACTCCGACCGGGAACCAGGGGGCCAGTTCCTCGCTGAACCCCCAGCTCAGGGCGACCTTCGCCAGGGTGCTGTAGGACATCGCGAAGCCGATGACGCCGACCAGCGTGCCGCCGAACGCGGCGACGAGCGACAGGGCGGTCATCAGCCGGTCGCGAGTGGGCTTGATCGTCTTCCGCTTGTCCGGGCTCGAAATGCCCCGGGCCGTACCCGAAACCTTCTCGGGTGTGCCCGAAGCAAGGCCCGGTGGGTGCGAAGCGGGGGTGTCGGGAGCCGCGCTCTGCGGCATGTCGGTGATCGTCATGGGGGCCTCCGGAAGGGGGCGTTCTGGGCGGGGTCGAAACGGCGGCCGGTGCTCCCGAAACGCAGAGGGTGCGTTCCCGAAACGGCGGCCGATGCGGAAGGTTGATCACGAAACTGGCACCGGCATTACCCGCTCCGGGCGCACGAAAAGGCCAGCCTCCCGAGGGGCGGGCGACCAGTGCGGGGGAGCGCTGCGGGGCGGGCCCGAAACCGTCTGCCACTCCCGCCGGGCGGGAACGAAATCAGTTCTCGGGGAACCGCGCGCCGTGCCGGATGAGGTCGGCGGTGGTGATGCCGAAGTGGCGGCATCGGTCGATCAGCGGCCGGAGCCTGTCGCTGTGGGCGCGTGTCTCGGGCGAGCAGACGCCGTACCGCTCCTGCGTGGCGAACAGCTCGTTGAGCGCGGTCGCGGTGCGGGCGGCGTGCCGCTCGAAGCGGCCCTCGCTCACCCACTCCTCCGCGATGACGTGGAGGGTGGTGCGCCAGCTGCCGTCGTAGTCGTCGGGGTCGATCGGCGGGATGTCGCTGCCGAAAATCGCGAAGGCGGCGGCCTGGGCGGCGGCTTCCGTGCCGGGCTGGAGCGGGGTCATCGTCGTGGCCATGAGGGCCTCCCTCGGCTGTCGGTCCGGGCTGTCCGGCTCCCCGTCACCGCCCGTCCCGGCCGCCGTGGTGCAGCGGCCGGTGCGGGCGGATCAGGCAGCCGCCAGACCGGATCAGGCGGCCTTGGTGCGGTTGCGGGCGGCGCGGCGCTTGATACGGCGGCGTTCGTCCTCGCTCATGCCGCCCCACACGCCGTGGGCCTCGCCCAGCTCCAGCGCCCAGGAGGCGCAGCGCTCCAGCACCGGGCACCTGCGGCACACCGACTTGGCTTCCTCGATCTGCAGGAGTGCCAGGCCGGTGTTGCCCATGGGGAAGAACAGCTCGGGGTCCTCCCGCGTGCAGGCGCCGTCCTCGCGCCAGTTGGTGTTGACCGGCAGGTCGGCGTCGGGGGCGTAGCTGGTGCGTACGATGGAGTCGCGATTCATCAGGGCCTCCAGAAGGTCCAGAGCAAGAAGTCAGCCCCGGGGTGGCCGCCCCGGGGCTGTTGCGTGTTGTGGCGGCCTGACGGCCGGAGCGGGCGGGAGCTCCCGGCGCTCTCCGCCGGCCCCGGCCGGGAAGGCGCGGGGACGACGGGCAGGGCCGGGGGCGGCGCTGCTGGATTGGCGGGCGGTCAGCGGCGGTTGTTCTCCGACCGGCGGTTCTGCTCCGCGTTCTTCCGCGACAGTTCCTCGCGTTCGGCGTCGGTGAGGCTGGTGATCACGCCGCCACCTCCCAGCCGGTCGCCGACGGCGCGGTGTTGAGAACGAGGACCAGGGCGACATCAACGCGGGCGGCGTCCTCGGGCTCGTAGCCCTCGGCGTCGTCTTCGCGCTCGATCTCGTCGATGATCCCGGCCCGCGGCCGCGCCGCGGTGCGTGTCATGCTGTGCTGCATCAGGTCCTCCAAGTCAGGTCCTGGACAGCCCGTCGGGCCGCAATCCCAAGGGCTGTCGCGATCGCTCCCCACTCGGGGAGCTGACTGCTTGTACGAGCAGCCACGGCCCCGGCCGCCCCTCTGCGGGGTGGCCGGGGCCGTGGTCGTTCGTCCGGAGCGGGTCAGCTCGCGCGGCGCTCGGGGTGCAGCGTCGTGAGCGGCACCGGCGGCGCTCCCAGCGGCGCGGCACCGGCGGGCAGCTGCGCGCGGCGGGTGTCGGCGTCGCGGACAGAAGACTCGGTCGCCGCCCACTGTTCCTTGCGCAGCAGCCACAGTGGCCGGCCGTCGCCGGGCTCGTCGGCCGCCGACGTCTGCTTCTGCGCGGCGATCTGGCTGACGGCCGGGGCGACCGCGACCTTGAGCTTGCGCCGCACGGTGGTCCGGCGGCGGTGCACGGTCTCCGAGTTGCCGTCCGTCAGGCGCTCCTCCCACTTCCGGACCGTGACGTCGACAAGAACCAGGCGGTTGCTGCCCAGACGGCACCGGACGGCCGCGTCCTCGCCCGCGCGGCCGGTGTCGTGCGGCACGACCTTGGGGCTCTTGGTCTGAAGGCCGGTGATCGGCACCCACGTCTCGCAGTCGGGGCAGACCAGCGATGCGCAGGCGGGACGGAGGTCGTACTGGTGGGGCCGGAGGGTGGAGAGGGCCAGCGTCGGGCGACTGTTAACGGTACGGGAGCGGGTCCGGCTGCGGCGGGGACGGGCAGTGCGCTCAAGGGTCGAAGCAGACATCTGAACTCCTCATGGACGGAGCGACGGGGACGCGGGTCGCGATGCTCTCTCCGCCCTCCGGGACGCACGACACGAGGCCGGCGTCCCGCAGGACAGACAGCGCACAGCGCTGTGACGTGCACACAGTTGTCGCGGCCGTCAGGCTCCGGAGGAGTTCGATGGTGCTCTCGCGCCCTCAGCGAGCTGAGGACTACTCCGGCCGCCCCAGAGGACGGACGACTACCTGGGCAACTTCGATATCGAAGTTGCAGTACGATGGTGCGCAATCTCTCTATCGATGTCAAGGACTTCGATAGAGATGTCCCCTCCTACCGCCATTCACGTCGCGAGCCGAGCTGACGCTGAGCATCGAAGCCCTTAGGATCGCTAGCGAAGTTAGGAGACACATGGCAGGCGGAAAGGGCTCTGAACAGCCCAGATACCTCCAGATCGCTGACGAGCTGAAGGCTGCGATCGAGCGAGGGGACTACCGACCCGGTGATCGACTGCCGGGGGAGAACGCCCTTGCGCCGCAGCACGGCGTCGCCGTGATGACGGCTCGGCGGGCACTGCGCGCCCTCACCAACGAAGGCCTCGCGGAGTCTCGCAAGGGCGCGGGGGTGTTCGTTCAAGCCTTCCGTCCCATCCGGCGGCGCGGCATCCAGCGTCTGGCGCAGGACCAGTGGGGCGCCGGAAAGTCGATCTGGTCCGCCGACGAGGACCGGCCCCTGACGGTCGACCAGGTCTCCGTTCAGGAGGTCGTTCCGCCGGCGCACATTGCCGAGATGCTTGCCCTGGACGCTGGCGAGACCGCCTGTGCCAGGTCCCGACGCTTCGTCTTGGATGGCCGGCCAGTCATGCTCGCCACCTCGTACCTGCCCTACGCCTTGGTGGAAGGTTCGGCGATCACCCAGGCCGACACCGGGCCGGGAGGAACCTACGCTCGCCTCGCTGACCTCGGACATAGCCCGGTTCGCTTCCGGGAGGAGATCCGCGGACGGCTGCCCACTGCTGAGGAAGCAGCCACGTTGGGCATGTCTCCTGAACGCCCTGTCCTGAAGATGTGCCGGACAGCCTTCGATGCTCAGCGGCGAGTTGTTGAGGTCAACGAGATGACCCTCGACTCCGCCTCGTACGTCCTGGACTACGAGTTCGATGCCTGACTGCAAGCAGGAGTCGATGCGGGCACGGCACTGTGGTGTGCCCAGGCTCGCCATAGTTCCTCCGGCCGGTTTCGCGGGTGTGGATCAACAAGCAACAGCATCCGTACCAGGGACCTTGAACGAGATGTCCGGCCGTGGCAGTGGTGTAGCAACAGCGTGGCAATAGGGCCGCTGATACCTGGAAGGTGACCGCCAAGGGGGTGTGTAGTGATCGCTGTGGACAGGTGGACAGGTGAGGAGGCGCTGCTGTTGCGGTCGGTGATGCGAGCGTCTGTGCGCGAGTTCGCCGGCCGCCTCGGCATCAGCCCCCGGACCGTCTCGAACTGGCAGCGGAACAAGACGAGCGTCTGTCGTCCCCAGATGGCGCAGATCCTCGACACGGCGCTCCTCCAGTGCACGCCGGCTGAGCAGGAGGCGTTCAGTGTCCGTCTGGCAGCGCTGCGTGGAGCGTCAGTCCCCCTCAACGCGGGGTCAGCAGCGCGTCCGGCACCATGCACGGTCGTCTCTCACAAGTTCTTGCCGGTGTACCTCGGTGAGTGCGGTGCGCCTCTCTACGCTGCGGGTTCGCCCAACGAGATGGGGCCAGGCGGCTTGGAGCAGCGAGTCCTGCCAGCGGACCACCATTCCGCGCAGTCATCGACGGTGCACATATACGCCTGCGGTGTCGCTGTCGTACATCTCGAGGAGCACCACCACCTGGAGTCGTTAACCGAGTTGGCGTTGTGGCGTTACCGCACGTACCTGAAGGAGCCGGGCTGGGCAGGGGAGTGGATGGCCCGCGTTTTGGCCCGTCACAACGACGACAAGAACCCACCTGCCCAGTCGCTCGTTCCGCAGTACGTGTTGTCGGCCTACGAGCTCCGCACGCATTCCTGGTCAAGCGTCGGCCTGGATACGGCTCTCCAGCTGCTCGCTACACCATCAGTGCTGGTCAACCGCCAGAATCCAGCAAATGTGATGCCGCTCGGGCCAGGGGTGGAGGAAGCCAAGTTCCGTGAGGGCTGGGCTCACCCCGAGGCCGTGACATTCGACGGTGGAGTCTCCCGCGGTGTCGTCAGCTGGTCTGGTGTCGCCTATCACCCGCAGCAGGATGAGCGAGCCCTGACCATGAGCCAGATCGTGGCCCTTGAGCTCGACGTACAGGCTCTCTGGGCCCTCTCATCACACGTCCTGCACATGATCGAAGACGGCCAGGACCCGGTGATGCCAACGGCCTACGGTTGGCGCTTTCTGCGCAGCGCATACTTCCGGCTCACCACTGCACGCCCCACTGAGACCGCCCAACACCGGGTGATGCGCGAGGCCATCCTGGCCACCAGCGAACTTCCTGATCGGCTGCGTGCCGCCCAGGACGCTCTCCGAGACAGCAATCCGTGACGGCCATGTGGAAGGCGGAGTGGGTGGACCCTCGATCGACAGCGCTGCTGGTCATTGATGTGCAGCAGGGCTTTGTCAACCAGCACAGCCGCGGAGTCATCCCTGCGGTGGTTCGGCTGGTGGAGGGCTGGCAAGCAGCTGGCGCTCCTGTGGTGCTGTCACGGTTCCACAATGAGCCCGGATCGCCGTACGAGACGATCACGGGGTGGACGCGATTGCGTACTCCCGAGGAACAAGCTCTCGTTGCTGACCTGGCTCCCTTCGCTGCCGCCGCCACCGCGGTCATCGACAAGTCCCAGGCGTCAGTGTTCACCTCCGAGGGCGCCCGGACCATCCATGAGGCGGGTTGGACCGATCTGGTGCTGTGCGGCATCGACACGGATGCGTGCGTATATGACTCCGCTGTCGCTGCCTATCAAGCCGGATATCGGCCCTGGATCGTCACCGACGCTTGTGCCTCGACCGGCGGCGCCCGCTACCACGACGCCGCACTCCTGCTCGCCGCCCGGAACATTGGCGCTGAGCAACTGGTCACGAGCGAGGTTGTCTTGTCCCGAATCAGCGGCACGCAGGGAGCTCACGCATGAACGCACCGCACGAGACAGATGTGCTGGTAGTCGGCGCCGGCCCGTCAGGCGTTGCGGCCGCGGTGATGGCGGCCAGTCTGAGCCTTCGAACGGTCATCGTGGAGACTGACGCAGTAGGCGGCAAGCTGCATGTCATCGGGGCGCTGGAGAACGTCCCTGGCGACTGGTCGACCGGCCCGCAACTTGCTGAAGCTTTTGCCGCCGACCTGGACCGCCTACAGCAGACGGGCCGATGCTCCGTCGTGCAGGGCCGTGCGGTCAGCGTCACCGGCTACGACGACCGGGCCGAGCTCGTACTCGAGGACGGACGCGCACTGAGTGCACAGCTGATCGTGGTCGCCACCGGCGTGGCCACCCTGGCTCCGTCCGATGCCGACTGGATCAGCGCTCCCGCATGTGTGTCCGTACCTCTGCTGTGGCGCACCGAGCCTGCAAACCTTGCAGGCCGGACCTATGTTCTCGGAGGGGACCGTCCCCTCGGAACATGGCTTCGCACCCACCCGCACTCCTCAACGACGCTTCATGTCCTTTGTCCGCCAGCGGATGACTACAAGATCGTAGAGGTCGCGGGGGACGAGCGCGTGCGGATCGTGCCTGTCTCTCACGTCGTCCTGTCGCCGATGGCCTACGGAGACGAGTGGAGCTTGCAGGTCAAGGACCGGCAGGGGGAGCGCAAGTCCTACGTCGCCAAGACGGTGTTGAACAACCTCGGCAACACGCCAGCGGGTTTGGACGGCCTTGCCTCGAGCGAGGACGGCTATTGCCCTCCCGACAAACAACACCCTCGGATCCGAGTCGCCGGTGACTTGAGGTCGGCCCAGTTCCAACGCGTCACTACGGCGCAGGGCTCTGGGGCGGAAGCTGTGCTCGCGTCCTACTACGCCT
Organism: Streptomyces pseudogriseolus; assembly: GCA_002154585.1. GTDB lineage: Bacteria > Actinomycetota > Actinomycetes > Streptomycetales > Streptomycetaceae > Streptomyces > Streptomyces pseudogriseolus. Next base: position 58,433 of record MUNG01000107.1, on the reverse strand, counting down.
CGGTTCTAAAGCCATGCTGAAGAATGACGCCCACCCCCTATCGGCGTATCGCTGCACGCTAGCCGAGATCGATCCCGTGGTGTATCTTTCAGGGACTCGGTGATCATGAGAGGTTGGGGCATGTCCAACGCGGATCCCATGCAGCGGGTCAACGCTCTCCTCGAGGACGTCCTGCCGTCGCCGCGCGTACGTCAGCAGCTGCGTCTCGCTGCAGGGCTCACCCAGCAGGAAGTCGCGGACGCGGTGGGAGTGAAACGCCTGGCCGTAGCCCGCTGGGAGCTAGGCCAGACCCACCCTAGGCGACCCCATCGCGCCGCCTATATCCACCTACTCAAGGGGCTCGCGGAGCGTTTCCCCGAGGTCGCTGAGCTGAACGCAGGCAGCACGACGCCGGCCTCCAAAAGGGGGTCGGGATGACCTAGCGGCCATCGGCCGCGCGCGCCAATGAGGTGGACTGCAATCCACTGCGGCCCCGCGCGACCCGTCTCGCCGACCATCAGGTCGGCCGCCCAGTCCCCGGTTGGCGCCGGTTCTGGGCTCCAGCTCATCGAGCTGGGTCTTCATTCCTTCGCAGTACCCCGCTTTGGCAAGCGGGTTGTTCCACCCGGTCCGCTTGGCAGCGGGCCACCCCGGCTCTCCAGAAGCCCCTTTGGCAGGGGGCCTCTGTTGAGCCACCAGCGTCACCCCGGGTTCCGGCGGCTTTGGCAGGCCGTTCGGTGCTCGGGACTCCGTCCGTACAGAGCGCTCGGCCGTGGTCGGGGCCCTTGGCAGGGGCCTGGTCGCGGTCGAGGCGATCCATGTGAAGGTTGGTGTCTCGCCATAGTGCACGAGACATGTGTCTCCTGTCAGCTCGACCATGTCCGATTCGACCGGATTCGAGCTTCCCACGCTTCCCGTGTGATGGAATTGGCAGCACTTGTTTGCCCTGTTCACGGCATTAATCACGAAGATGCCTCGGGTTGGAGTGTCGCACCGACCCCGGGCCGGCAGACCTATACCGAGAGGAGGACCCCTGTCCTCCTGGCGGCACCGGCCGCCGCGGTGCTCCGGGGCTCCGTCCCGTGGGGCGGGACGCGATCGGAAGTTCCTGCCCGCCGGGCGGGAGGGATTGGAGGTCTCGCTGGTTCCTGGCCTCTGCCCACGGACGGTCCGCGCAAGGCTGCCGAGATGATCTCTTTCTCGTCCGTTCGGGTGGGCCGATGAGCGCCGTGGTGGCATCGGCCGCCGTGCTCCCGCGCCCGCGCACGAAGTCCGCCGGTGGGGCGTCGCGTCGTCGGCTGCGGGCGGTTCCGGCGCAGGCCGGTCCGATCCTGCCGCTGGAGCTAGGGAACCCGCTCCAGCTGTCGAAGTCGATGCGGGCCAGGCTGCTCGCTGCGGTGCGTGCGCTGGTGACGTCTCCGGCGCTGGCCGGTGCGTCGGACGGCGCGCGGCTGGCGTCGGTGGTGCTGACGGCGAAGTCGAAGGTGGCCGACGACTACCAGGCGTCGATCTGGGCGGCGGAGCTCGGTCGGTGGCTGGGGGTGTCGCAGTCGACGGTCGCACACACCGTGCTGCCCGAGCTGCGCGCTGCCGGGTTCCTCGGCTCGAACGTCGCGACCAACAGCTTCGGGCACGCGACGGGCCTGGAGTGCTGGGTGATCCCGATGTACCGGGCGCAGAAGGCCGGCGACCGGCGGCACCCGCTAGCGCTGTCGCGCTCGGAGCTAGCGGTGCTGCTGAGCCTGTGCGAGGTGCTGTTCGGTCCGGGGTGGGCTCCGAAGGACAAGGCGCCGGTCCCGGCTGGGCTGCTCGCCGGTCGTACGGGCCGGGGTGCCGCGACGGACCGGCTCGGGCTGCTGTTGATGGTGCTGACGACGGGTTCGGCGGGTTGGCTGCAGCTGTGCCCCGGGTCGGTGGACACCGGCCGTGGGCGTCCGGCGGCGACGGTCGGGCAGCTGCTGGGCTGCACGGCGGCGGCCGGGGCGAAGGTGCTCAAGCGGCTCCAGGAGTACGGCGTCGTGGAGGTGGTGCGCAAGGAGAGCGGCTCGGGCCTGAACGCGCAGTCGCGGGTGCGCCTGGTGCCGGTTGCCGAGGCCCACGGCGTGGCCGTGCAGGAGGCTCGCCGGGTCGCTAAAGCTCTGATTACAGACCTCGCTGGTACTGCATCCGGAGATCTTGAGTCCAGCGAGACGGGCGAGGCCCTTGTAATGACTGGGATCGAGGGCGCCGGGCAGGGCGATATGGCCGGATCGGCAGACCTCGCCGTAACTGCACAGCACCACGCTTCCCACGCTTCTGGGGTTACTCCTGGTGGTTTTCTCGCGCTCTCTGGTGGCTTTTCCGGCGAAGGCCGTGGGGCTGAAGGCCGTCGGCCGGAGCGCGCGTGCATGCGCGAGGACCAGGCCGACCGTGCCGAGTCTGCGCCGTCAGAGGCCAAGGACGGCCCGCTGCGCGGGGAAAAACTTCAAGAGTCCCCGGTCAATGAGCGTGCTGGGCGGTGTGCTGCCGGGGCCGTAGCCGGTGGTCGGCTGAAGGCCGTGGGTGGTGGAAAGGCGCAACAGCAACGGAGGATTGGGCTTCCGGCTGATCTTAGTCTGCGGGTGGCTCTGGGGCCGGTCGCGGGGCTGTGGGAGCGGCTGTCGGGCTGGCAGCAGGACCAGGTCGAGGCGGCTGTGAAGGCGGAAGCGAAGCGGCTGGCGGGCATGCTGGAGCGGCCGGAGAGGGCCCCGCAGCTGCTGGCCGACCGGCTCACCGACCGGCTGGAGGAAACCGGCGGCAATGCCCTGGTCGACCGCCCGTTCCCGTGGCTGATCCGGCGGGGCCTTGCGCAGCGTCAGGCCTGCTCGGACCCCCGATGCGACGACGGGATCCGGCTGGACACCGGCGGCGAGTGCGAGAACTGCAACAACGTGCTCCACATCCGGCGTGCCCAGCGGGCGAAGATCGCGGCGGAGGTCGACCGGGAGCTGCCCGGCCTCGGTGGGCGCGAGCGCCGCCAGGTCCTCGAGGAGCGGCTGCGGGAGCACACCCGGCGTGAGGCGCAGCAGGCAGGCGCGCGGCACGACCGAGCGGTGGCCGAGGTGGAGATGCGGCGGGCGGCCGCTGCCCGCCGCCAGGCAGCAGAGGAGGCTGTTGCGCTGGAGCGGTGGGCGGCCGCGTGCGTGGAGTGCGGTCTGCCGGGTGCGGCGGGGTTGTGTCCGGAGTGCACCTACCGGCGGTGTACGGACGATCTGGTCCAAGAGGCGGTCGACCTGGCGGTCGCCGTGCGGGCGGATCTGGATGACCCGGCACAGATCGCCGCGCTGTCGGAGCGCTGCGAAGCCGACACCCGTGCGCTGCTCGATGACGTGTGCCGACGCCAAACCGGGACCGATCAAGGGGTGCTGGCGTTCACCGCCCGGGAGGTGGCAGAACGGATCCGTGACGAGCGCCGGGCGAGCGCGCACAGCCGACTGCTGCGGAGTGAGGAAGCCGACGCCGAGGCTGAAGCCGTGTACGACACGATGCTGCGCCGCCGCCCTCGCGGTCATGGGGCCGCGGAGGAAGCGGCAGAGGAAGCCCGTCGACGCACTGCGCACTACTTGCTGGAGCGCAAGCTCGGGCTGCTGCGGGCCCAGCGGGCGCGGATGCAGGCCGGACGGGCACCGAAGCGGGTTGGTTGATTGATTGCCGTGGTGTCAGCTGCGGTCGCTAACGAGCTCGTGCACGGTAGGCGGTGAGGCGTTGAGCTCCGGATCGTCGATCATGGTCGTGTGGTGGGGAACGCGTCTCGTGCAGCGATCATCAGCGACCGGAGGATCACGGGCCTGTCGGCCGGCGTGATCGCTGAAAGGTTCTCAGCTCCCGTTACGTCTGCCCGGACACCGGGCTGGTGCGGCTGTCGTACGGGCAGGCCCGTGCCCTGCTCGACGCCCACACCGCGGTCGGCGGGGCGCCGGGCACGGGCTGGGACCTTCACGAGTACCGGCACTCCGGCCTCACACCTCGGCGAGGCCGGGGCTAGCCTGCCGATGCTGATGGCGAAGTCCCGGCACAAGAAGCCAGAGAACGTACGGCGCTACTTCCACCCCTCGGCGGAGGCGATCGCCGAGGTCACCAGCCTGCTCGCTCCCGGCGGCAGCAGGCGCTGAAGCGTGCCCGTCGGTGGCCTGCCAGGGTCCCGTGCGGGGAATCAGTGGCCCATCGAGGTGAGTTTGTCTCGCAGCGTCTTCAATTCCTTCGAGACGGTGACATCAGGGATGCTCATGAGGCGGTCCACCAGCGCGGCATTCTCGTCCAAGCAAGTGGGGATGTCGATGTTCTCGATGACCCACGTGTCGCCATCGGGGTAGAACTCAGCATCGCCTCCTGTGTCGACCACAGCGATGGGGCCGACAGTGGTCTTGGTCCCGTCGTGCTCGAAGACGATGTCTACCACTCCGTACCACGGGTTCTCCCATCCGTGGTTCTCCGGCCCCATGGTGAGGGTCAGACGATCGAGCTTGTTGTCCTCGACCGTGAAGCTGATGTCCTTCGACTGCTCATAAGGCGTCTTCGGCAGCCGGTCGGGCAGGGGGAAGTCGTAATTCATGGAGATCGCCAGCTCGCCTCCGATCTGATGGCACCCCGGCAGTACTCCGGCTTCACGAACCCGCAGCGTAGCTTTGGTGATCAGAGACGGGCCAGGGGCCCGGTTCTCAAACGTGATGTCCAGATGCGGGCCCCGCAGATCCGTGAGGGCCTCTTGTCCCTCATCGGTCTGCTCCTTGCCGTCGATGCCCTCCTTGATGTAGGCGGCGATCCTCGCGACCTTGAGATCGGGTTGGCGGGCTGCCTCTGACACACCCGTGCTTGCTTGTACATCTCCGCTCTTCGCCTGCGACTGCCCCGACTCGGAGGAGTCGTTGCCGTAATAGATCGCGAGAACGATGCCCACGACGGTAGCGACCAGGGTCAGCAGGCCGATGAGATTGGGCTTGTGCCTCCATCTCGATTCCGGATCGCTTGCAGGTGCAGACGGGGTGCCGGTCGCCGAAGGCGCGGTTGGCGCCCCTGCCGAGGCCGACGGGGTGGCCGACGAACCGGCTGACGTTGCTGCTGTCCCCGGCGGCGGCGTGGTGGGGGGAGTCGGAGGAGACTGTGGAGCCGGCGCGGGGGCCCCTAATGCCCCCTGCGCGCCTGGTGCGGCAGCAGGAAGCGCCTGAGCACCCGCTCCATCGGCCGCAGAGCTTCCGCTCGCATTTCCGCCGGTGGTGCCTGAAGAGTTCGGCATACGTAATCCCCCTAGCCACGTGGCCCAAGTTCCGGTGCGGAGAGGAAGATTATCGAGGATCTCGTGTGCCGATCGGAAACCTCCGAGACCGCTGCTCCTTGGTGTCATTCGTCGTCGGTGGCGTCCTTATCCCGCAGCGGGCGCAGCTCGCCGGACAGCTCAGGAAGCTGGAACGAGTACCGGCCGAGCATGTTGATGTGGTGCCGCACGAACGGCGAGAGGCGGGCGAGGTCCTCGTCGCGGACGTCGAAGCCGTCCGCGCGCAGCTGGTTGACCGCGGCGTCCATGAATTGGGTGTTGAACAGCACCAGGGCGTTGAGGACCAGACCGAGGGCGCCGATCTGGTCCTCCATGCCGTCCTGGTAGCGCTGGTAGAGCTGCCCCTGCCTGCCGTGGAAGTTCTTCCGGGCGAGGGCGTGGCGGCCCTACTGGAGGTTCGCCTGGCTCTTGATCTGGCGGCGGTAGCCGGGCTCGTCGGCCAGACGCAGGATATGCAGGGTCTTGGAGATCCGTAGTCGAGCGCTGCTTCAACCGCCTCAAGGGCTTCCGCGGCATTGCCACCCGATATGACAAGACCGCAACCGGAGCGCCCGCCGGCTGCTGGGTAAGATCATTTTTAAGACGGACCCAGTTCGCAGGCGTTTGCATAGTGCCCCTCGCGCAGAAGTCTTCTGTTGGTACATGCAGGTACTTACGTGCGGGTCACAACTTCAGGCCGTAGGTGCCACTGCCCGTCAATCAGACTGCCGGTCAACGACGACCCCCAGGGGGCTGAGCAGCGTGGTACCAGGGGCCTTTGCCGGCCCCTGGACCCCGCTGCCCCCGCCACTTCCCGGCGCGAACCCGTTTCGTGGTGGCCCAGGCCGTACGCGCCGGAAAGCGGCGGGGTACGGGTGGCGGCGGGACCGAAGACTGGCACCACCTCGCGCAGTCGGTATCTGAGTCGACTGCGAAGCGGCTGCGTGCTCGATCGTGGGTTCAGGTCCACTCGTCCCATGAGTTCCGCAAGGCTCGACGAGGTGAGCTTGGCCTTCCGCCGAACTGACAGTGCTCGGTGGTTGCACGTGCCGGGATGTGCACGGCGGGTTCCTGAGGTAAGAGAGCGCAGCCGTTAACAGGCATCTGACCTGCGCAGTTACCTCGAACAACCAAGATCGTAAGAACTGGCAGGCAGTTCTTACGGCAGCAGAGGGCGATCAGGAGAGCTGAGTGAACAGATCCGGCAGCCGTGTCACACAGTCGCATGAAACGTGCACCACGATCTCACCGCCGCGGACAGCGATCCTGCAAGCGGCCACCCAGACCTGACGACCCGAGCACCACGATCCTGCAGCCGTAGCAGATTGACGTGACGTACATGAGAGGGCAGCAATGCGGCTGGGCTGGAGGGTGCGACTCCTGAGCGCGTGAGCAGGCGACACGGCCGACAGGCTGGGCTGATTGACTCCCTGCTCATGTACGTTAAGTTCATCTGGTCGGCCTCGCAGCCGCCTTTCATGAACCGTCCGACAAGCCCCGTGCACGGAGGACCCGTTGGGAGCAGTACGCAGGCTGGTTGATGCCGAGACTGGCGAGGCGGTCCCCTACGCGCCGTACGCCTTCTCCGGCAGGCACACCCAGGTTGACAAGGCACGCGTCGAGGCAATCACCGAATCCAAGGCGTTCACGCCCAGCCAGAAATTCCTCGTCCTGTGGTGGATCGGCGTCTCACCCGAGGGCATGGAACCGTTGAGAGCCACCGGGGCCGACATCGCCAAGCGGGTAGGGATGTCCACCGACGCTGTCGGGAAAATCAACAGGAAACTGGCCAAGCACCGCATCCTGATCGTCCGCGGACGCATCGGCAACTACAACTTCTACCGGATCAGCCCGTACATCGCCTTCCACGGAACGGGCATCGAACAGCGTGAAGCGGTGAAGACGTGCAACCCGCCGGACATCCCCGGATTCAACGAGAACGTGCCTGCACGGTGGGAGGCCCAGTGACCAGCAGCGACGACAAGCAGAAGAACCTCGAGCTGCTTGAGAAGACCGCCGGCATGACCGCCAACCAGCGTCTCGTCGTCATGCTCTACGCACTGCACCCGACCGACCGGTCCGGAGCCGTACTCGAGACCGCCGCCAACCTGGCCAAACTCGTCGGAATGGCCGCGCCCGTCTTCTCCCGCACTCGCAAGCAGGTCATCGAAGCTGGCTGGCTCGAGGAGACCGAGAGGCTTGGCCACATCAGGTACTACAGGCTCGACCCCAAGCGCATGGGCGAGCACGTTGTCATCCCTCTCCGCCGCGCAACCTGACGCTCCTCAGGTCGTCCCTCATTGACGTGAAGTACATAAGGGACGGCGTGCAGAACCGTTCCCCTTGACCACCAGGCAATCTCTGCTGCAGGTCGAGGCGGCTGAGCCAGTGTGTGACCGATGCTGAGGGCGGCAGCAGCACTGTACGCCTGCGCGTACGCCGAGTCGTGGAACCGTACGAAGATCGGGGCAGCTCTACTTCCGCGACGGCGGCCGGCGGGCCTACGGCCTGGAGGTGGAGTTCACCGACGCCGAGGCTCGACGTGCAGCTGCTCAGCGATTTGCGCTCAGTGGCATCCCCCCCGGGGCCCCGCAGTACTGCCCTCCTGTCGGCTGGATCGTGCCGTGTTGTGTCCGTGCTGGTCGGGTACGGCTTCGGCGATTGGCCGTTGTGGAGGGGGCTTCGGGGTGGGCAAGGCGAGCCGGGGTAAGCGGGAGCGCAGCAGGGACAGAGACGGGCAGTGGACCGCGGCTGCCGCGGCGCGGGTGGCACACCGTCTGCGGGATCAGACTCAGCGGTGTCTGGCTGGTAACCCGTGGGTGCAGATGACGATGGCCTCGAATATGAACAACGTGGTCAGCGAGCTGTATGCCGTGCTGGCGAACAGCAATCTCACCGATATGCCGGACAAGCCCGTGGACATCGAGCGGGACGCGGCGTTGTCGATGACGCTGGGCAAGCAGGGCCATCCACCGCCGTGGCCCCGGTCGGCGGGGGAGGCCGCTGCCTGGCAGATACGCCAGATCCAGAAGCTGCTGAGGCAAGCGGAGATCCTCGTCATCTCTCCAGCCGCACACGCCGCGGTCATGGCTGCGGCCGCCACCCTCGAACCAGCCGACATCAGCACCCTGGACCGCGACCGGGACATCTCCATGCCCACCGGGCTGCTGGTGCTGCCCGAACCGATCGTGGTCGTCAACCGCACCGGGACACTCTCGGACACCCGGGCGTTCGGCTGGCAGTTCATCACCCAGCACCAGATCCTGCCCACCGCTCGGTATCCGGGTGTGCGGGTGACGACGTTCATGGACCGCGATGGCCCCGTGCAGCCGGCCGGATGGCGGCAAGCGGTCTCCCAGGCACGCGCCTCCGGCAATCCGCTGCCGCCACTGATGCCGGACGGCATGTACGGGATGCGCGGCGATGCCTGCCTGGCGGAGGAGAGCACCGAGACGCTCGCTGACCTGTCCGAGTTCCACCGCCAGATGCAACGGGCCCTCACCCAGGCCTCCCAGCGGCGTGCAGAACCGGTCCCCGAGACCGGCGAATGGGCCGGCGGGCGGGTGGACGACCCCTACGACGACTTCGTAGGCCGCTACATGTTCGCCTGCTGGCGCCTCCTCGCCCAGGGCGTCACGGCTGTCAGCCCCTCACACCCCGCGCCTGCGATGCGCACGACCGCAACTGGACTGGACGGATCCGCACCGCGGGACCCCGATGTGCGGGTCATCCGGCTTGCTGCGCCCTCGCCTCGCCCGTCGGAGCCGGCCGGCGAGACGAAGCGGGTGTACCACCACCGGTGGCCAGTGCGGATGCACAAGGTCCGGCAGTGGTATCCCAGCCGCCAGGAGCACCGGGTGATCTGGCGAGGCCCGTACATCAAAGGACCTGCCGACGCACCGCTGATGACGGGCGAGAAGGCATACCTCGTGGATTCGTAGCTGCGCCTTGATGTCCCGCGCCGAGCCGGTCACGTGCGCGGGTTTCGCGGACTGAGCAGACGCACCTGAGATCCGCGCCGTGTCCAGCATCGTGCCGAGGTGATGGCGGCGTGCCACGACCAGGGCCTGCCAGCGCTGGCGGGTGGCTGGCTCGCTGTCGATTCAGCGGGCGCCGGATGCCTGATGGGGAGCGAGGTCGGCCATGAAGGCGGCGATGTCGCTGTAGTAGGCGAAGTCGCCGCGGGTGTTCTCCTCCAGCCGGGCAATCGTCATGGCCACCTGGTCCTGGTCGTCGCGGACGGCGTGGTGGAAGGCGAGGGCGAGGTCCAGGGCGAGCTCGGTGTACGTCACGCCCGCTGTGCGGATCTCGGCGCGTAGCATCTGAGCGCGGTTGTCTATGTCGGCGTCGGTGCGGCCGGCGTCGCGGGCGAGCGCCGCGATATGGGTGATCAGGGTGGTGGCGCGCAGATCCACGCCGGCCAGAAGCTGCTCAAGGATGGAAAGGCTGACTGCGTATCGCGCCAAACGGAGCGGTAACTTCCATACCCTCTTTGGCCCTTGACGCATAAAGCGGGCTTCTGAGTGCGAGACTCTCGTGGAGGCCTGGGGGCATGCGTGACATCAAACGGGGGAGCTGGCAGTGGTAACGTTCAAGCCGCGGATCTTCATCGGGTCAGCGGGCGGGGCCAAGGACATAGTGCATGCACTGCACGAGGTTCTGTCTGTTGCAGCTGCCCCCATCGCTTGGTACCACGACGATGCTATCGCCGCTTCCAAGACTGTGATCGAGCGGCTGGATAAAATCGCACACTCGGAGGTCGATGGTGCTGTCCTGGTCCTCACCACTGACGATCTTCGTAAGCGAGACGGAATCCAGTCTTGGACTCCGCGGGATAACGTCATTTTCGAATTAGGCCTATTCATCGGCTCGGTTGGCAGGGACCGCACATTTGGTCTTCTCTGCAGTCACTGCGCCAAGAAGCTGACGCTGCCCAGCGACCTTTTCGGCGTCACCTGGGTTGAGTACCAAGACCCGCGGTGCAACGGGGCTTTACCATCTGGGGATACAGTCGCGTATTTGAATCAGCTCGCTACCGCCGTTCGTCCTGCCGCCGATCGGATCTTGAAAGGTCTAGAAGCAGCGAAGGTAGCTCCTGTGCGGGCACCGGGGCTTCCCGATCTGGTCAAGGCCTATCCGATGCGGGGAAGCGTCCCGCGTCACACCTGGAACGAGGTGTTGCAGAACGCTAGCCAGCATGTGTGGCTCTACGGGATGGCTGAGCACGGGTACGCCGATGATGATGAGGTTCCCGAGCTTCTGACGAGCGCAGCACGGAGAGGCTGCGAGATCCGTGTGCTCCTACTTGACCCCGAGCACAGCGGAACCCTCATGGTCGACCGGGAAGAAGGAAACCCGTCTGGGACCATCGCTCCACGGATCAGGGCGGCTATAGCCCGGTTTCAAGTTATGGCCGAAGCCTGCGGCGGCAACATGAGAGTGCATGTATATGACGGGCCGCCCACGGTCAGCATTGTACGAGGTGACGACCGCATCCTCGTCACACCCTATGTTCGGTATATCTCCGGCGACAACACGCCCACTTTTGAGCTGGAAAGTGCAGAATCAAATGGCATGTTTGTCCGCTATGCGCGACATTTTCGGAAAGTATGGGACGAGTCGCGGCCATGGAAAGGGTGAAAGATGTTCGCTATGAAACGTCGCTTTCGCAAGCAAGCCGCTAAATGCACCATGGAGGATGCGGAAGTGGTCGAGACAGAGGTGATCACAGAGGGTCCCAAGCGGTTCGTGCACGAGAAGGTGCGCATGCCGGACGACACGGAGATCGATTGGTACTACATCGACACGCCAGACAGTGTCATGATCGTGCCCATCACCGCAGACGGTGACGTCGTACTCATCCGGCAATATCGCCACAACCTGAAGACACATACGCTCGAGCTTCCGGCTGGCACAGTCATGCGCGGGGAGAGCCCGAAAGATGCTGCCCTCCGCGAACTCTGGGAGGAGACCGGGTTCGAGCTGGATCCGCAATCTTCCCTGGTTGACCTGGGTAACTACTTCGTTCTCCCCTCGGAGACCAACCGGAACGCCCACCTGTTCCTGGCCCCGTTGGTACTCGCGGCCACCACAGAGCCGCCCGGCGACACGCAGATCGAGAAGTACTTCGACATGAGTGTGTGCTCCCTACCGCTGACCGAGGCCCTCGCCGGGATCGGTGAGGACATTCACGGCATTGAGACTGCCGCAGCGCTACTCATGGCAGCGCACGCTATGAAGGAGAACCCCTCCTAACGACGGCACAACCACGGGCTCTTGTACGGCACACCCAACGGCGTGTGATGCCTAAGAGCGCGCATGCCGCGACTTCGCGTCTGCGTACCGCGCAGAATTGGCGCGCTGTCGAATGCGCTAACCACACACTCGCCCAAACGCGGGAGCACCTCGGTGACAACACCACCAGAACCGAACCGCGGCGACATACTCGAGCTCTACAAGCTCGCCGTGGAGATGGCCGACCGCGTGTCCACTCGCCGGCGCGGCGTTGCGGTCCATGGGTGGGCGTCTTCCTAGGTCATCCAGAGGCGTAGCGACCAGAAGAGGAGGCCGATGATGCCGGAGCCGGTGCTGTAGGCGGCGCCGCGCAGCAGGTAGCGGGTCAGGGTGTTGCGACGGTTTGCGTTCCGGCGCTTGTTTCGCCGGCGGGAGGGCTTCCAGGGTCCGTGTGTTTGCGGGTGCTGGGGGACGGTGGTCGGCTTGTGTTGGGTTCGGGTGCGCTTCTTGCGGGATGCCGTTGTGCGGGCGGCTCGGCGCGTACGCTTGGGCACGGGGACGCTCTCTTTCGTGAAGTGGTTTCCCGGGCGAGGAGTTCGCCTTGCGGTCGGTGGCCTCGGAACCGGTGACCGTGGGGAGGGCTCCTCGTCTGCTGTGCGGGTCAGGTGCGATGGTCGGCCAGGTGGTGGAGGCGGTCGGCGATCTGCCGTTCGGGCCGGCACACCAGGGGCTGGTCGTCACTGTGGTGCAGGGCCAGCCGTAGGACCTCGTCGAGCAGGGACGGGTGCGCGGTCGGGGGCCAGTGCTCGTGCATCCACTGGGTGAAGCGGGCGGTGCCGAGGAGGAACTCCTCGTCGAGGTCGATGGCCTGCAGACGGAACTGGTCCAGCCAGTGGATGGCTTGGGCGCGGGCGCCTTGTGCGGTGTGATGCAGGTGGAGGCAGTAGGTGGCGCCGAGGTGGCCTGCACCTGCTGCCAGCTCCCACCAGAACTGGGCGCTCTGGGGGTGGCCGGCGAGGTGGAGCATGCAGCCGAAGAGCTGGGCGCCGTCGATGTCGAGGTCTTCGAAGGGCGGGTGGCGGTTGCCGTCGCCGTCGTCGCCGAGGCTGGCGGCGAGTTCCTCGACATGCCGGGCCGCTTGGGCGTCTTTGAGGTAGAGGCGGGTCAGGACGGAGAGCTGGCGGCGGGCCCGCGTCACCAGGGCGGTTTCCTGAGCGCGGGGGAGCGGGGACTTGCGGGCGAGTCGGCGCAGGCCGTCGGCCTCGTTGAACGGGCGGCGGCGGGCACGCAGGGCGTCACCGGCCTTGGCAAGGATCTCTTCGACAGTGTCGGCGGGACGGGATCGGTTGAGTTTTGCTCTGCTCACGGCGTCAGTCCTTCGTGTCCGTCTCGCTGCCATCGCCGGTGATGGCGTCGCTGTCCTTCTTGAGCAGCGTGGGCACGGCCTGTTCGATGCGCTGTTTTCCCTGGCGGCAGTGGTAGTTGACGGTCTGCTCGCTCAGGCCCATGTACCAGCCGATGCGCTGCGCCGAGAGCCGGAGGATGTAGCGCAGCACGACTGCGTCGAACTGCTGGGGCGGGAGACCGGCCAGGGCTTCGAAAACACCCTGCTCGCTGTTGAGGCGGCCCAGGCCCTGCCGGTAGGTGTGAAGGCTCCGGGCTATTGCCGCGCGCTCCTCCGCAGCCTGCCGGTACTCCTCCACGGTCTGGCGCATGATGGCCCAGACCTGCTGCTGCATGTTGCTCTCGACCAGCAGTTCTTCCCAGTTGTCCCGCACCCGCGTCATTGCGGTGTGCACGGCCTCCTCGGTGGCCTCGTCGTCCTCCAGGACGACGAAGGCGTAGTCGTGGAAGGCCTCCTGGTCGGACAGGTACAGCGCCTGGTAGCTCAGGGGCAGGTGGGTGTAGGTGCCGATCGGGTCACCACCGCTGCCAGCACTGGCGTGCTCTGCGTACTCGTTGTCGTTCATGTCTCCTCTTCGCGCGAGGACAGATAGCGCCCCCCTCGCCCGGGCAACAGCGCCTGGGCCGCGCCTACATGACGACTACTCAAGCGCGCCGAACGCCCGATCGCTCATGGACGAGCAGGCGAATTCCGCCCTCATGATCACGGACAAGACATTCAGCACTAAACTACTGCCCGGTAACACGCAGTGATCTGCTGTTTTCAATTAGTCATATAAACGGTGAGAGGAGCGAGCCCCGCGATTGTGCCCCAGCTCACACCGGCGCTCGCGGGGGCGTGAGCTGGGCTGGGACACGCACGAGTGGAATACGCAGAACTCGTTGACGGCAGGGAGGTCACGGACGCACACCGCGCCCGCCCTCGCGGCCATCGTGGCGTCCAGTCCCGAGCTGTGGCGGCCACAACGGACCCCCTCGTCGGCGGCGCTGCACCGGTCGCACTGCCTGAGATCTCGGCATAGACCTGGACCGTGGTCCTGATTCCGCCGGTCCAGCCGATGCTTGCCGAGGCCCGCTCCGAGCTGCCGCCCGAGCGGGCGCTGCCGGGCGGACTGGCCTTCGAGCAGAAACCGGACGGCTACCGCGCGCTCCTCTTCGCCGGACCCGGCGGCCATGCGTACCTTCAGTCCCGAAACGGCAGCGGCCTCAGCCCCGCGTTCCCGGAGATCGCCGCTGCCGGCCGGGCCCTGCGCGTGCCGCTGGTCCTGGACGGCGAGCTCGTCGTCGCCGTGGAGGGCCGCCTGGACTTCGGCCAGCTCCAGCAGCGGGCCCGGCGCCGCGGCGCCGGCGCACGACTGGCCGCCCGGGACAATCCCGCGCACCTGATCGTGTTCGACATCCTCGACACCGTCGACGGCCCGCTCCTCGACGAGCCGTACCGGGCCCGGCGCGCACTCCTTGAGGAGCTCTTCGCCCACGGGGTGCTGGCCGACCCCTTCGTGCTCTGCTCGGCCACGACCGACCGGGCGACCGCGGAGGACTGGCTCGACCCCGCCTGGGGCGCCGCGGGCATCGAGGGCGTCGTCGTGAAGGGCCTGGCCCAGCAGTACCAGCCGGGCCGCCGGGGCTGGATCAAGGTGCGGGCCCGTGCCAGCGCGGAGGCCGTGGTCGCCGCCGTCACGGGCCGGGTGACCGCGCCGTCGACGCTGCTGCTGGGCCGCTACGACGCCCGCGGCCAGCTCCGGTTCATCGCCCGGACGGCACCGCTGTCGGCGACGGCCCGGCGGGAGGTCGGCGCCCTTCTCTACCCCGGCGACGACAACCACCCCTGGGAGCAGCGCCGCTTTTCCGCCGGCTGGGGCACCCGCGAGGCCATCGACCACCGGCCGGTCCAGCCGGACGTCGTCGTGGAGTTCGCCGGGGACACCGCGGTCGATGCCGGCCGCTACCGGCACCCGGTGCGGTACCTGCGCGTCCGCGACGACATGAACCCCGAGCAGCTCCCACCCGCCGACCCCCGGGCCTGAGCTTCACGGCTCAACGTCGTCTAAGGGCGGAACAGCTGTTACTCACTTTCGGGTGACGGTGACTTCCCGCCAGGGGGTGCCGTGCCATGGCGGAAATGCCGACAGGCCGCTGCCCGCACCGCTCGCCGCCCTGACGTGGCGTCAACCCGGTGTATACATGGTGTTAATGGGTGATGCATCCGACAGTCTCAGCAGCATGGATAACTCGTAACACGACCCACAAATTCTCCACATGCCGGGCGCAGTGTGGGCATCGTGTGACTGCGCGGCCAACCGGGCCGCAGCACCACGCGCCACCCGGCGAACAGCGACCAGGTGGTGCCCGCACCAGCAGGGGGAACCTGTGCCGAAGTCCTTCACCGCCCGCCGCCTGACCGCCGCAGCCCTCACGGCCGGCGCGCTGACCGCCGTCCTCGCGGTGCCGGCCACCGCCGCCGACCACCACCGGGCACCGCGCCCGAACGTGGAGATCAGCGACGCCCAGTACAACTCCCCGGGCCGTGACGACCGCTCCAACCGCTCCCTGAACAAGGAGTGGGTGGAGATCACCAACCACAGCCGCCGCTCGGTCAACCTCGACGGCTGGACACTGCGGGACGAGGACGGCCACCGCTACACCTTCGACAGCTACCGCCTGGACGGGCGGTCCACCGTCCGCGTCCACACCGGACGTGGCCGCGACACCGACACCGACGTCTACCAGGACCGCCGCCACTACGTCTGGGACAACCGCTCCGACACCGCCACCCTCCGCAACCACCACGGCCGCTTCATCGACGAGGCGTCCTGGGGCCGCAACCGCCACGGCGGCCGCGACTGACGACCGGCTGACGCGCCAGTGACCTGACCCGCCGGCACGGCCCCCAAACCCGAGCGGCACGCCACCAGCCAGGTGGCGTGCCGCTTCTCGTCACCCGGCCGAGGGCGGTGGTGCCGGACTCAGCGCGCCAGGGTGACGGTGACCGGCACGTCGGGGCAGTCGCCGAGAAGATCAGCGAGGGCCTCGGCCTCGTCCGTGTCCACGCTCAAACCCCAGCGCATCTTGTCGGCGACCCAGTCGGTGGCGTACTGGCAGCGGTACCCGCTGGCCGGCGGCAGCCACGTGGCCGGGACCTGGTCGGCCTTGGATCGGTTGGAGGCGGCCGAGACGGCGATCAGCACACGGTCGTCGCCCAAGTCGTTGGCGTAAGCCTCCCGCTCCGCAGCGCTCCAGGCGGAGGCGCCGGAATCCCAGGCCTCGGCGAGCGGCACCAGGTCGTCGATGTCCAGGCCGGACGGGCCCTGGATGTAACGGTCGTCGTAGACGCTGCACCACTGGCCGCCGCTCAGCGCACACCGCGCGCCCTGCTCGGGCGCCACGACGGCTTCATCAAAAAACCTCGGCGCGGGTGCTGCAACCGTCCCGGTCGACGTCGACCCAGCGCTTGAAGGCGGCGCGCTCGTAACCGGTGCGGTCCTCAGCAACGATCGGCATCTGGCCGAGGGCGTGGCGCACGGGCAGCGTGATGGTTTCCCCCAGTGCCGCGGCCGGGGCGGCGTGGGCGGTGGTCGAGATGAGCAGGGTGGCCAGCACGGCAGCCGTGGCGGTGGTCCGGGCGAAGCGCCCAGGCGTCCGGCCAGTGCCCACGGCCGGTATTCGACAAGGGGTAGGGCGTCCGTATGCGTCCAGTTGGTCAGAGCCTCGGCGTGGTGCCAGCCCCGCCAGAGACGGGGCTAACACCGTTCGGTGGAGGCGGTTCGCGGCTCCCTTCACCGAGTCGTCAGTTCTCCGGCTGTGCGCCACACGCTGGAGCAGTTTTCTCCAGTACTGGCCCGGTGACGCGCCCCGGGTAGCCATCGGTGATGCCTTCCATGAACGCAGTACTGAGCTCGTCGCCCTGGCTGAGCTTGCCCTCAGAGCGTTGCCATTCCTCGGAGTTGCGGTCCATGAAGCTCATGAGGACGCGCCCTATCCCCCGCATCTTCACCCACTTTCCCGAGCTAGGTTCGTGGTACTGCATGTGACGCCCCGTCATAATTATTTCGGTACACGGAGGGAGAGATCGGTTTTCGAACTGCACGAGTACTGACTTCGAGTTCACGCCGTCAGGCAACATCACCTGCATCTCGATCACGACGAAGTAGATGGGAATCGGATCGGGCGACCGGTTCATAATGTGCAGCTCGTACGAGTCCGATGACTCTGACGTCACCCCGTCGAGCTGCTCCCAGAATGAGACGCGTGTGGCCTGGCTTTGCCTGTCCACCTCCGCGTCTTCGCGTGACTGATTCAGTTGTTCTTGGGCAATTTCGGCCGAGTAGTACGTTGCGATGCCAGTGAACAGCAGAGTCCCGATCGCCGCGATGATCGCCACGATCGTGCTCCAGCGTGTCCAGTCGACACTCTGCCACCAGCGGCCTGCTGGCAGAGGTCGAGCCCGCACCCGACCCGGTGCGGGACGATGACGGGCCAGGCGTACCCGCATCGCACGGTCGCGCATATTTGCCATCTTCCCCCCTAAACGTCCTGCACTTTAGGACGTCGGCACATCGCTCCTGGATCCGGTCCTGTCGGCCCGGCTGTCACCGGTATGGACCGACGCACGCAGCAGCACGCCCCTGTGACCCACGCCACGGCGGACCTGTCCCTCCCCGACGACGTCGGCATGGCCCCCGCCCACCACTACCGCTTCGACCTCAGCCCGGTCTGGGTCCCCGGCAACCCCACCCGCCCGGACCGGCTCATCTGGGACACCCACTCCGACACCGCACACGATCACGTGGTCGAGCTCCTGACACGTTCAGCGGCCCGCATCTTTAGGAGCCGTCTACCGGCCCAGCACGCCCTGCTCGGGAACCATCCAGCTCGGCTCCGGCAGCGCGCAGTTGATCAGCAACGGTTAGGCCCGCTCGTCTGCCTCGTGTCCGGGGTGCTGCCGCAGGTCCAGGAAGCAGCGCAGCCGGACACCTGGCTCGCCCGGCTCGTGCGTGGTGCGGTCCGCAAGCGCGATCGCCCACCGTGTGGCGAGCAGCTCTTGGACGGCGAAAGCAGTGTCGTCATCGGCGGCGGCGACCTCCACGACCGCGAGTCCCGGCTGTGCCACATGTGCTTCGTTGATCGGTTTCATACCCAGCACGACGCGCCGGTGCTGGCCGGAGTTCTCGCGTCCGGGCAGCGTCACCCGACCGGGTAGGGAGAGGAATGCGTCCTGACCGACCGCGTACCTGAATGTGCGGTGCCTGGCCGTGTCCGGTACGACCATTCCACCCACACGGGCGGCGCACTGGAGGATCGCCCGACAGCGCTGTCACGGAGCCGATACCAACGGCTCATGCTCACAACTGTGCTGCGCGGCCTGGCCGCCGCCTCCCTCGCTGCTCTGTCCTTCACGGTCTCCTCTTCCGCTCATGCCGCGGAGACGCTGCCGCTGGCCGAGGCTGTCACCCGTCTGCCGGTCGATACCGAGTCCCGCGACGGCTACAGCCGGGACGCTTTCCGCCACTGGAACACCGGAGACAACCCGTCCGACGGCTGCTCCACCCGCAACGAGGTCCTGATCGCGGAGGCGGTCGAGCCGCCCACGGTCGGGTCCGGGTGCCGCCTGACGGGCGGCAGCTGGTGGTCGTATTACGACCAGGTGTGGGTGACCTCCGCCTCTGGTCTGGACATCGACCACATGGTGCCGCTCGCGGAGAGCTGGGACAGCGGGGCGTCGGCTTGGTCGGCGCAGCGCCGTGAGGCGTACGCCAACGATCAGGGAGCGGCGGCGAGTCTGGTGGCGGTCACAGCCCGCTCGAATCGGTCGAAGGCCGACCAGGATCCTTCGACGTGGTTGCCGCCAGCCGCTGAGGTGCACTGCCGGTACGTCGCGGAATGGGTGGCCACGAAGCTCCGCTGGAGCCTGACGGCTGACGAGGCGGAGGTGGCAGCCCTGGAGGAGACGGCGGCCGGCTGTCCGGACCAGAGCGTGACGTACGAACCGGCCATGTAACCGAAAGGCCCAGCTCGCCGTCCGGTGCGGTGAAGTCGCGCGTCCGGACTCTCGCTGTTTCTCGCCACTGTGACCGCATCACCGTCCCACCGGCGCTCCCTCCGCCGAGGACCGAAACCGCACGTTCTGCGAAACACCCCCGCGTCGGCGGGGAGGACGCCAAGCAGGACCGCGCCGCCCGCGACACCAGCGGAACACCCCCGCGTCGGCGGGGAGGACTGATGCTCGGGCCAGTCGTCCTCCAGGCCTCGCGGAACACCCCCGCGTCGGCGGGGAGGACCCGGCCATCATGAGCAGCCGCCCGGACGCCCACATCGGAACACCCCCGCGTCGGCGGGGAGGACGGGTGGACGATGGCCCGGCTGTGGACCTGCGGCGGAACACCCCCGCGTCGGCGGGGAGGACGACTACCCCACCACCCGCGCCTACGAGGAAGCCGGAACACTCCCGCGTCGGCGGGGAGGACGAGAACCGGGTCAGGAGGTTCGGCGCGATCAGCGGAACACCCCCGCGTCGGCGGGGAGGACACCAGCGAGGTGGTCGAGGGCCTGCGTCGGATCGGAACACCCCCGCGTCGGCGGGGAGGACCACGCCGCATCGCAGTGGCGCAAGGCGTGGCGCGGAACACCCCCGCGTCGGCGGGGAGGACGGCGCGGTCGCCGTCACGTGCTGCCTGATCGTCGGAACACCCCCGCGTCGGCGGGGAGGACACTTCTCCTCCTGGACGAACCGACGCCGATGCACAAGAAGCCACGAGCAGGACTACAACCGCCACGGATACAGACCACTAGATCACAGAGAGCCGCATGAGCGGCTAACCCGCAGACTGATCGGGCGGGCACAGGCCCGGCCCCTTGATCACTCCTGGAAGGGATCAACCCTGGCCTGCTCCCGTTGTCTCACCTCGCGAAGACGATCGAACAGCTCCACCCAGGCCCGACTGGCGGCCGCCTTCCGCTGGGCCCGGTCCGGCCGGCCGACACGCGGCCTCTTCGCCTTCGTGTCCTTCGGCCCGCTGTGATCACCGCTGGTCAGCTGAACCCGCTTAGCCGAACCATCACGCTTCTGCCGGTCTCCGCTGGTCATGACTCCGACCGTACGCCGCGCCCGACCCACACGAAAGCGGGCGCCCTGGGAATCCTGACCACGCGCCATCGGAGTTTAAGCAGTCCAGGCATAGGTGGAACTGACCACCAGACACCGCCCGACGGCTCTGTTGCACGAGCGGCAGAGCGTGCGCAGTTATCCAAGCCATGCCGCCCGCCTGCCGAGCTGGTACCTGACGCAGGAGATCTGGACGGGCGTCGGCTAGCGCGAAGCCCCTCCTCAATCACGGGCGCGATCCGGTAGACCCAAACGCGGTCGAGTTCGTGCAGCCGGGTGTTGCGTCCGGGCAGGCGCCCGTACACGCTTCCGGGTCGCGCCAGTGCTGCTGCGGTCCGAATACCGGGCGGTGGGTGGCCGACCGCTGTCAGGTGCCCTCGGAGGTTGCGCCCTTGAGAAACTGCTCGACCTCGTTGGCGACGCTCGGTTCGGCGGTCGAGGCGCGGCGACTGGTGCGCGTGGATCCTTCGTGTACGCCGAGGCCGCCGACCCAGTGGTATCCGAATATGGTGTCGTCGTCGATCTCGGGACAGATCTGGATATCGATCTGCTTAAGCTTCGCGGGAGTCGCGGCAGCGTAGATGACTGCTGTCACGCGACGATGCGGGTAGAGGTTGAACTCCCTGATACGGCTGGACCCGTAGATGTCGACGAAGGCCTCGTGCCCGTCACGTCCCACCCTCACATCGACGTGCTTCGGGTGGTCTCGGAAGTCAATGCCGTAGTACTCGCTGCCGCGGTTTTCGAAGGTGACTTGGAAGCTGACGTAGGTCAGGCCCTTGGCGTCGTCGTCTCGGCCACGTGACGGCTTGGCCTTCTTCAGGTCGTGCACGCGTACCCGCAGCCCAGACAGTTCGTCGGACTGGTACTCCTGCCAGTCGCCGATGACGTTCGGTACATCCATGTCCCCCACCCCTCAGTCCCCTGGATGGTCAACGTACTGGGTGAAGACGTGCTGCCGCGACCGGGCCTGCTGGAGCAGGAGCACCCAGGTCAGAAGGCTGTGGCCCTGTCTAGGCCAGCACTGATCTCATCCTCCACCACACGCGAAGCTGCGCGAACGGCAGAATACTTCTCTTGAGTGGGCAGATCTTACGGACCGCGATCTGGTTCAGCCTGGCACGGGCCCGCTCCACCCACTCCGGAACACCCCCCGCCGACGAGGCGGGCACCGGGTCCCCGATGACGCCTCGGGCCGGAACACCCCCGCGTCGGCGGGGAGGACCGGCCGTAGCCGACGAGGTAGATCGTGCCGTCCGGAACACCCCCGCGTCGACGGGGAGGACGTCGTCACCGCGCAGGCATGGATCGAGCTGCGCGGAACACCCCCGCGTTCGGCGGGGAGGGCGCCGCCATCCCGGCCCCGGACAGCTGGAGCAGCGGAACACCCCCGCGTCGGCGGGGAGGACGGAGACTCCGGGACTTGGTCGACGACCCAGTTCGGAACACCCCCACGTCGGCGGGGAGGACTACCTCGACCGCATCGCCCAGGTCCACGTCCGCGGATCACCCCTGCGTCGGCGGGGAGGACTCGAGCCGAACGTCGAGCACCTCGCATATGCGCGGAACACCCCCACGTCGGTGGGGAGGACCGCGGTGCGAGCCGCTATGAGGCCGCCGCAGACGGAACACCCCCGCGTCGGCGGGGAGGACTCGCACTCCAGGCCCTCGAGGATGTCTTGCCACGGAGCACCTCGCGTCGGCGGGGAGGACGAGATCGATGAGGACGTGGCGGACCTGACCGAAGGAATACCCCCGCGTCGGCGGGGAGGACGCTACCCCCGACCCCTACAGCGACCCGCTGGTCGGAACACCCCCGCGTCGGCGGGGAGGACCGGCCGCCCAGCTTCACCTCGGGCCTGATCTTCGGAATACCCCCGCGTCGGCGGGGAGGACGCCATCCGCCACCAGGCCGGCCTCGCCCACGACGGAACACCCCCGCGTCGGCGGGGAGGACCTCCCTGCCGGCACTGGCTACGTCCGTCACGCCGGAACACCCCCGCGTCGGCGGGGAGGACGGGGACCTTCTCTCTCTCGGCGCGCGGCACGGCGGAACACCCCCGCGTCGGCGGGGAGGAATCTGAGGGCGTCTTCCATGCCGACCGCGGCCAGCGGAACACCCCCGCGTCGGCGGGGAGGACGAGCCTGCCTACAGCAACACCAACATCAACTACGGAACACCCCCGCGTCGGCGGGGAGGATCCCGTGAAGCGCAGCACCGGGCCGCCCTCCACCGGAACACCCCCGCATCGGCGGGGAAGACGCCCCCAGCAGCAGCGCGATGACCAGGGACGACGGAACACCCCCGCGTCGGCGGGGAGGACTCCCTGCGGACGCTGACGTCGTTCTCGGTGAGCGGAACACCCCCGCGTCGGCGGGGAGGACCACCCAGACCGCGTGACTCCGCCCCAGAAGGGCGGAACACCCCCGCGTCGGCGGGGAGGACCTCGCCAACAACGTCGACATCGTCACCGAAGCCGGAACACCCCCGCGTCGGCGGGCAGGACCCCGGGGTCTCGACCGCGGGGATGCCCGACCGCGGAACACCCCCGCGTCGGCGGGGAGGACGTCGCCCCCGCCCTTTGTCCGGGACGGGAGGACGGAACACCCCCGCGTCGGCGGGGAGGACCGGTAGGCGTCGGGCGCGGTGGGCCGGTTGGCCGGAACACCCCCGCGTCGTCGGGGAGGACCCGAGCTGCTTGACGGCCTCGGGCTGGGCGAGTGGAACACCCCGCATCGGGGGAACGAAAGTTCAGGTCAGTGGCCGGGGGCGGGCGGCCACGGCCTTGCCTGGGTGTGGTCAGCGTCGTTTGCCGAGGCCAGGTAGTCCAGCGGAGATGGTGTGGATGCTCTGGCCGACTTGGACGACGGGGGGCTTCCTGCTGCCGGCAGCTGCCTGGGCTACCGCCTCGGCCTCGCGTTTGCGTTGCGCTGCGGCTCGCCGACGGGTTGCTCGGCACGGCGGTGGTGCTCGGCATTGACGGCGCGGCGGCGGTTGTTGGCCTCCTGTCGGGCCCGGGCGGAGGTCTTGCCTGACGCTGCGGCAGGTGGAGGCTCGAGGGGAGGTAGGAACGGGTTGGTGGATACAGGCGGTTTGGGCCAATCCATGCTGCCCCCTGTTCTCGTGCTGTGTCCTGGTTTGTTCATGGTGGCGGGACGCGTGGAGGCGGGCAAGGTTCGGGGCACCGACAGCGGGTCGCCTCCTGCCGAAGAGGCACTGCGGCCCCCACCGAGCGGAATACCCCGGGCGGGCTGCACTACGCGTAGACACGCCCGCGTCGGCGGGGAGGACCCCTCGCCCTGGGGGCCGTCGGCCGGGCGGAACGGAACACCCCCACGTCGGCGGGGAGGACGTGTCCGAACGGGGCCGGAAGAACTGCACGGGCGGAACACCCCCGCGTCGGCGGGGAGGACCCGCTCGTCGGTCATGTCCGTGTCCGGCGGTGCGGAACACCCCCGCGTCGGCGGGGAGGACCGCAACAGCGGGCCGCTGTGGCAAAGCCTGGGCGGAACACCCCCGCGTCGGCGGGGAGGACCGGGCCCCGAGCAGCGCCCGAATCTCCTCGTGCGGAACACCCCCGCGTCGGCGGGGAGGACGCCATCCCGATTCCGATGATCCCCATAGCGATCGGAACACCCCCGCGTCGGCGGGGAGGACACGACCCGTTGACGAACATCGGAGCGCCAAGGCGGAACACCCCCGCGTCGGCGGGGAGGACCCGGGGGGAGCGAGTTGTAGGTCACTGGGCCCAGGGAACACCCCCGCGTCGGCGGGGAGGACAACCCACACCGGCCGGGGCTCTCGACGTCTCACGGAACACCCCTGCGTTGGCGGGGAGGACGCCACATGCCCGGGGTCGGCGCGCCTGCGGTTCGGAACACCCCCGCGTCGGCGGGGAGGACCATCGCGTTGACATTGCGGGACGCGGCGTTCGCGGAACACCCCCGCGTCGGCGGGGAGGACTCCCCCAGCGTCAGCCCCTGGGACGTGCACCGCGGAACACCCCCGCGTCGGCGGGGAGGACCCGCTCTCCCCCTGTGGGAGGGCGGGGCCGCCTGGAACACCCCCGCGTCGGCGGGGAGGACGGCCCTACGCGTGCGCGCGCGAGGGAGCCCGGTGGAACACCCCCGCGTCGGCGGGGAGGACGCCTGGGCGGGGACGTCGACGATGCGGCGGGCCGGAACACCCCCGCGTCGGCGGGGAGGACCTGCATGACGTCCCCGAAGGTTCGTTATGAACCGGAACACCCCCGCGTCGGCGGGGAGGACACGTGGTCGGGTGGCACCTGCCACGGGTACGGCGGAACACCCCCGCGTCGGCGGGGAGGACACCGTGTCGGGGGTGGGGGTGGACATGTTCACCGGAACACCCCCGCGTCGGCGGGGAGGACGACGTCCACCGCCTCGCCGCCAACGCCGCCACCGGAACACCCCCGCGTCGGCGGGGAGGACCGCAACAGCGGGCCGCTGTGGCAAAGCCTGGGCGGAACACCCCCGCGTCGGCGGGGAGGACGACGCCAGCCGGTACTCGGCAGGCTGCAGCAGCGGAACACCCCCGCGTCGGCGGGGAGGACGCCACCACGTGGTCACTCAAGAAGACGCTCACCGGAACACCCCCGCGTCGGCGGGGAGGACATCGCCCCAACCGGCGACATCACCCTCAACGACGGAACACCCCCGCGTCGGCGGGGAGGACTTGTACGAGTCTTCGCCGATGACCTTGCCGACCGGAACACCCCCGCGTCGGCGGGGAGGACGGCGCGTGGTTCGCCGGGCCGTTCGTCGACTTCGGAACACCCCCGCGTCGGCGGGGAGGACCTCGTCGAAGCGGGGAACTACGCGCGGGACTGCGGAACACCCCCGCGTCGGCGGGGAGGACGACGACTGGTCCGTCACGGACCCGATCCCCGGCGGAACACCCCCGCGTCGGCGGGGAGGACGCCGAAGCCGCCCGCGAAGCCGAAGCCGAAGCCGGAACACCCCCGCGTCGGCGGGGAGGACCGTAGCAGCCACAGGATCTCGCCCCACCGGTCCGGAACACCCTCGCGTCGGCGGGGAGGACACATGCTCGCCAAGGTCGCGGAAGCCCCGGCCGGAGCACCCCCGCGTCGACAGGGAAGACCACGTTGCCTGGCTCGGCGACCACGTCGAGGGCGGAACACCCCCACGTCAGCGGGGAGGACTCACGGGCGGCCTCGACCAGTGACATGCGCAGCGGAGCACCCCCGCGTCGGCGGGGAGGACGCAAACACGCGATCGGCACACTTTGTTGAGGCGGGACCCCTCAGCGTCGGCGCACACGACATCGACTACCTCTTCGTCGACGAGATTCACAACGGACCACCTCCGCATCGGCGGAGACGACGGCGACCGGTACCGCGGGGAAATCCTGCCAGTCGAAGCACCTTCGCGTCGGCGAAGAGAGGCAGCGTCACGGGCACCATCCTGTCCGATCGGGGCCACCGCGTCGGCAAGGACGACGTCTGAAACCGCGTTCGCATCGTCGACGATCGGAGCCCTCCGTTGGCGGAGAGGACCCGACACCGGCCCCAAGGACGGCGGCCACATCGGAAGACCCCCCGCTCGGCGGGGAGGATGTTAACTCGAGAACAGCCCCAGCCTGCGCCGACGGGAACACCCCGGCTTCGGCGGGGAAGACGGATTCCGCGGTTCCTACGCCCGGTCGCTGGACGGAACCCCCTACGTCGGCAGGGAGGACGTCTCGTGGAGCAGGGCGACGGTGTCGGCTGTAGAACACCCCCGCGTCGGCGGGAAGACCGCCCGGTGTCCCGGCCGATCTGCGCGAACACCGGAACACCCCCGCGTCGGCGGGAGGGACCTCGCCACCGAACTGTCCGCGAGCGACCTGCGCGGAATACTTCCGCGTCGGCGAGGAGGACACCGGGTCTGGGCACGGGATCCGGAAACACGGCGGAACACCCCCGCGTCGGCGGGGAGGAGTTGCCCTGCGCGTCCCCGTATCCGAGCCGGGTAGGAACCCCCCGCGTTGGCGGGGAGGAGCCGGCCGGTCTGTGGCGAGGACAACGGATTCGTCGGAACACCCCCGCGTTGGCGGGAAGGACCCGGGCGACCCAAACGCCCTTGTCGCCCGATTTGGAACACTCCCGCGTCGGCGGGGAGGAGGAGGGCCTCCTCTCGTACACCCGCGCACCACGGAACACCCCCGCGTCGGCGGGGAGGACATCACGATGAACGTCGGAGGGGCGGTTCATTTGGCCGGCTTGTTGAGGGGTGACAGGGGTGTGCTGTTGGGGTTTTGCTGCACGTCCAGGCCCTTGGCACGTTCGAGGCGGCTTGTGCCGTCCGGTGCGGCGGTGAGGGCGGGGTCATCTACGTTCGTGTGGAGTCAGCATGTCCGCTTGTGACCGGGCGTTTCGTCCTGCGGTGTGGCCCGGTTGCGCAGAACGTGTTCGGCCGGCGGGGGTCGTCTGCATGTAAGAGGTGACGGACCCCTGGGGTCCGTCACCGTTGGCTCAGAAGAGCCAGCTGACGAGTTCGCTGGTCAGAGCACGGATTACCGCGCTGACCACTACGCGTGAGGTACTGAGAAGTACTTCGCGACGCAGGACGAACTTGTGCAGGAACCGGGACACTGCATCTCCAGAGCGCAGACTGGGCCGAGGTTGCGCCACATCCCTCGGGAGGGTCGTGGGTTCGTCTCGGCGTTGTCGTCGTCTGGAGAGTCAATGGGGCTCCGCGCACCTCCCAGGGAGGCGTGCAGCGGTATGTACTCTACGGCGGATGCACGCTGGTGTGGCAGCGCTTGAGGGAATCCCTCCCCGCTGGTCTTCAAAGAAGTGCAGCAGGAGGGCGGGGGAGGGGGGAGTTGCGGTCGGGTCTTTCTGCCGCGACCTTTTGAGGCACAGCTGCACTGCATCCGTGACAAGGAGCACCCCATGTCCCTGGACCCCCGCCTGTGGGGCAAGGCTGCCGGGCTGGGCAAGGACGCCGGCGGGGCTCACCGCACGCACCCTTTGATCTGTCATCTGCTGGATACGGCCGCCGTCGCGGAGGTCGTCTGGGATGAGCTGCTGACCTCGCACCAGCGGAGCATGGTGGTCGGGGCGCTGCAGGTTCCGGAGGAGGAGATGCGGGCGCTCGCGGCGTTCTGGGCGGGACTGCACGACATCGGGAAGATCAGCGTGCCGTTCCAGCTCCACTGGGCCGGCCCGAAGAACGCGGATGGAGAGCTGCTGGCGCAGGAGCTGTGCGGTGAGCGGGGGTACGGATTCGCGGCTGGCGCCGCGCAGGACAGGCAGTCGCACGAGGCGGCAGCGCACTGGTGGCTGGTGGGGATGTTCGAGGAGATCGGCTATCCGTCGTCGAGGCGGCGTCCGCAGTCCCAGCTCAGTCACGCGGTGGCCCAGATGCTCGGCGGGCACGGCGGTCGCTACCACCCGGTCGTCCGCGGCAAGGACTACAGGTGCCCTGCCGTCCGTCATCCTGGTCTGGGCACGGGTGGGTGGGAGGAGCAGCGGCGGGTCCACTTTGATGAGGTGCGCAGAGTGACAGGGGCGACCTCGGTTCCGCGAGGGCGGATGACGCCGGGAGCGGCTGTCGTTCTGACGGGGCTGGTGGTTTTGTCGGACTGGCTGGCCAGCATCGAGGTGGAGATTCAGGCCAGGCTCAGGCAGGAGGGATGGGCCGGGGCTCCTGAAGACCTGGACACTTACTGGCAGATCGCCCGCGAGGCGGCTCTCCGTCTGGTGCAGAAGACCGACCTGCTCGGGACGGGTTTCACCCGGCCGGACCCGGTTCAGTGTGCGGATGAGACCAGCCTTCTGGCCAGCATGGAGGGCCAGCTGCCTGATTTGGTGACCGAACACGGTCCGGGCCTGGTGGTGGTGACGTCTTCGCCGTCGGAGGAGCGTACGGAGGCGGCTCTTCGCGCAGCGGCGGCCTTGGGGCATGCAGCGGGCGCGCGCGGTCTTTTCTATGCGCTGCCGACCGGTTCATCGGCCGACAGCCACATGGCGCAGGTGCATGCTTTCGCTGAGCAGGCCCTGACGGGCCCGTGGCGGTCGCTGCTGTTGCACAGCTCTTCGCGGTTGAAGCCGGCGGAAGCCGCAAGGCAGTGGGCGCAGGCCCGTGCGGCCGGTGATGTCAGCGCGGAGCCTGGCGAGGAGTGGGCGCCGGCGGCGAACAGCTGGCTCAACTCCCATCACCGCGCGCTGCTTGCTGCGCTGGGCACGGGGACGGTGGACGAACTTCTCCAGGCGGTCATGCCGGTGAAGTTCAACGTGATGCGGCTCTTCGCGTTCTCCGGCAAGGTCGTCGTGGTGGATGAGGCCCATGCCCGCGGCGCCTGGGGGCAGAAGCTGATGCTCCGGTTCCTGGAGTGGGCCGCTGCGCTGCGGATTCCGGTTGTCCTGGCTGCGTTGTCTGCGGACAAGTCGGTTGATGCGATGCTGGCGGCCTATCAGCGTGGCGCTGGAGGGGGCGGGGAGCCGATGGTGCAGCCTCGCCGGCTGCCGGCGTGGTCGTTCGTGGATGCTCATAGCGGACGCGGGCACGTGCCGCGGCAGCCCGCGGGAGCCGTTCGCGCCAGCACGCTCAGCGTCAGGGTCCGTGATGGTGCGCCGTACGACGAGATCCAGGCGGCTCTTGTGCCGCTGGCCGAGGCCGGCAGCGGCAGGGCCGTGGTCTACCGGCCGACGCCTGCGGACGCCATCGCTACGTTTTGTCAGCTCTCGCAGGACCTGCCCGGCCTGGACGTGAGCTTGGTTCATCAGCAGATGCACAACAAGGACCGGTGGCGGCGTCTGGCGGCCTGCCGGGACACCTTCTCTCCCGGCGTCGGCGTAAGCGGTCCTTCCGTGCTGGTGACGACGCCGATGCTGGAACACGTCAGAGGTCTGCGATTCGACCTCGTCATATCGGGGCCGGCGCCGCTCGCGGGCCTCTTGGCCCGTGCGGCGCAGGGCGCGGGCGACCGGCCGCGGCTCGTGGTGCTCAAGGCGGACAGCACGTCTGAACTGGACGACGTCGCCCTGGTGCGGCGTACTGGCATGGTCCTGGGGGCCGGCAGGACGATTTCCATGCCGCAGGACGTGCCCCTGCTGTTGGACGAGGTGTACGCCGACGAACTCGTCGACAGGGTGGGGGAGGCTGCGGCGCGTGAGCTTCAGCAGCTGGACAACCGGCGGACGGTCCGAGAGCGGAGAGCCACCGGTACCGCAGGCTGGCTGCAGGTGCCAGGGCCGCGGGAGCTTGACGGCGACCTCGGCCTGCTGAGCCGCGACCACCCCGGTATGGAGCCCGAACTGCTCTCCTGCGTGCTCGGCGAGGAGATGGTGCATGTGGTGTGCCTGCACCAGGGGTCTCTCCTGGAGGACGGAATCCCCAAGGAGAAGCTTGCACTCGACTCCAAGAAGCGCAGACCGAAGCCGGGCCAGCTTGTCCCCTATCTGATCCCCGTACCGCAGCGGCTCGTCGAGGGCGTGACGGGCGATGCGAACAGCGTCTGGCGCGGCATGGCCGCCCTCAAAAATGTCCTCCGGCTGAACATGGCCCCGGAAGACGGTACGTGGGTGCGAACCGGCGAGGGGCACCGCTTCCGCTTAAGCGAACTGGGCCTGACTGTCGATCAATTACCGTAACAGCCCACATCCTCCCTGCTTGTCCTTCTAGGATTCCGTGACGCGCAACAAGGGGGGAGGGGGCGCGTGAACACGTCTGCGTCCAATCTGATCGACCAGCCATGGATCCCGGTCGCATGGGTGAAGGGGCAGTCGGGCCCCCCTGAAGTGGGGCTCAGGGACCTGTTTGTGCACGCCCGGGAGATCCGCACCCTGCTGGTCCCGGAAGCTCCGGCTCACTCGGCGCTGCTGCGCCTGCTGTATGCGCTGACCGCCCGGATCACCGCCCTGGACGAGGCAGGTCCCGGAAGCTGGGGCGAGCGGCGGGAACAGGTCAGGGAACAGGGGTTTCTCGAGCAGAGCATCGACCTGCCGGACGGCCGCAAAGCCGGCATCGAGGGCTACTTCGGTCAGTGGAGCCACCGCTTCGACCTGTTTAACGGCGATCGTCCGTGGCTCCAGGACCCCCGCCTGCCTGACCAGTGCGACAGGAACAACACTGCCGGCGTCCACAAGCTGCTCATGAGCCGGGCAGCGGGCAACAATCACTCCTGGTTCGAGCACTGGAGCCACGACAATCCCGTACCTCTCGATCTTTCGCAGTCGGCATTAGCGCTGCTGACCTGGCATTACTGGGGAGACCCCGGCGGCCTTTCGAGACGTGCGGTCGGGCCGGTGAGGAGCCACTATGCGAAAGCCTCACCCCTGCGGGCCGCGCTGTCGTACCACCCGCAGTGCGACAACCTGCTCCTGACGCTCCTGGCCGGTCTCACTCCGCCGGACGGCAGCGTCAGCCGGCACACGGACCTGTGCCCGTGGGAGCGTGAAGATCTCCCGGACCCGCTCAAACCGATGCCCGAGCCGCAGGGTCCCTGCTCACGGCTCACCGCCTGCTCACAGCACGCACTCCATCTCGTCCCCGCCCCGGACGGCGAGCATACGGCCGACGCGTACATCACCTGGGCTTATGACGCCGAGCGGATCCGGCCGGAAGACGATTACCTGATCTGGGACATCAGCAAGGACGGGAAGACATCCCCCCGGCTCGCACACTCCTCCCGTTCCCTGTGGCGCGACATCGACGCCCTCCTGCTCAAGCAACTGGACGACGCACACCCCGTCCAGCCGAAGGTCATGGACCATGCCTTCGACGTCAGCGAGTACTTACGGGTACGCGCCCTCGGCTTCGAACAGGACGCCAACCAGGCAGCCAACCACCAGTACGTCGACTCCGTGACCCCGGTGCTCCTGTCCCGAGTGGAAGAGGACGCGCCAAGCACCGAGCGGCCCGTACGCCAGCTCCGCGAACTCGGCGAGCTCTTCGGGCACCGGCTGGAGCAGGCCACGAAGGAAGCCTGGCTGAAGTACACCGATGACAAGAAGAACGACCCGGGGGCCTGGCTGGACGCGGTCGCGGCACGGTACTGGCCGTCGGCGGAGGACGAGTTCTGGTCGCGGTTCATGCAGTTGACACGCTCTGACGGCGCCATGGACACCGGGTTCGACTTCGAGGCCGCGTGCCGAGCCTTCGGGCGGCACGCTCTCGACGCCTACGAGGCGGTGACCGACTCCGTGACGCGCACACCACGGGGTGCGAAGGCCGTCACCAAGGCGAAAGCCGTCATCCTCGCCGCCCTGAAAGACCCGCACAAGGCGATGCAACAAGCGGTGACGAAAAGCGCGGCCAAGAAGTCGTGACCGTCGCCCGCCAACCCGAGGACAAGCTGTGACCTTCCAAGCATCCCAACCGAGCAAGCGGCAGACGCAACGCGCCGCGTACGCCGCATTCACCGCACACATCGAGCATCTGTGCCGCACAGACCCCGGTGCCCGTGCGGCACTGCGCGCGGGCCTGCGCCGCGACCTGGACCACCCGCGCACACGCCCCATGCACCGGCTGCTGACGCCGCGGCTGCCGGAAGGGTGCGACGACAAGACAGCGCAGGCTTACTACACGGTGGCCTCGCTGATCGCAGCTCAGCCCCGGCACGCCTTCTCACCCGACCAGGCAGATGACGAAGACACCGCAGACAAACACCGGGCGGCAAAGCAGCAGGCTACCCAGGAGGAGGGACAACCGGACGAGAGGCAGACTCCGCCCGGGCCGATCCCGTATGGCTCCTCGTTCGGTGCCACCCTGGGCCAGGCCGTCACCGCAAAGGGCGCCTCGATGCGGATGAGTGCCGCGGAGAGCCGTATCAACCTCCTGACGCGGCAGAGCCTGCGCGGTATCCACCTGCACCTTCCTGCTGCGGTGAATCAGGTACGCACCACCGACGCCTCCATCGACTGGGGACAGCTGCTGGCAGACCTCATCGACTGGCAGTACCAGTCGGGGCGTATCAGCCGCCGCTGGCTGCAGGACTTCTACCGGATCACGGCCGGCGCCGACCAGGACTGACCCCTCACCCACAGGAGATCCCCGATGAACCTCAAGCCACGCTTCATCGACATCCACGTCGTCCAGCCAGTTCCCTACGCGAACCTGAACCGGGACGACACCAACTCGGTGAAAAGCATGCTCTACGGTGACGTCCTGCGCACCCGCATCTCCAGCCAGTCCTGGAAGCGGGCCATCCGCGAGCACTTCCAGGACACGCTCGGCGAAAACGCGCTGCGCACACGCCGTATCGGCGAGCGGGTCGCCGAGGTGCTTCACGAGCGTGGGTGGGACAAGGCCCTTGCCGAACGTGCGGGCGCGCACGTCGCGGCGGGGAGCAGCATCAAGTGGGAGGTGGCCAAGGGGAAGGACAAGCAGCCCATCACGAACAAGGTCCTGACCAACGCACTCGTCTATCTCCCCGAGGACGCTGTCGAGGACTTGGCCGACATCGCCGAAGCCCACAAGGAAGCGCTCACGACCGACTTCACCGGCAAAGGGAAGAGTAAACCCGAAAGCGCCCTGAAAGGAAAGATCGACAACGTCCTGGCCAAAAGGAACGGGGTCATCAACCTCTTCGGTCGTATGCTCACCGAAGTCGACCAGGCCAATGTCGACGGTGCCGTCCAGGTCGCGCACGCCTTCACCACGCACACCACCGAAGTCGAACTCGACTACTTCGCAGCTGTCGACGATGTCACCGAGGCGAAGGGCGATGAAACGGGCAGCGGTCACATGGGCACGGCCGAGTTCAGCACCGGCACCTTCTACCGGTTCGCCACCGTCGATCTCAAGGAACTCACCAAGAACCTGAGCGATGAAAGCGACATCGCACTCGATGCAGCCCGCGAACTCGTCGGCCAGTTCCTGCTCTCCTTCATCGAGTCCCTGCCGCAGGCGAAGAAGAACTCCACCGCCCCGCACACCATCCCGCATCTGGTCCACGTGGCGGTCCGCTCCGACCGGCCGCTGTCGTTCGCCGCAGCCTTCGAGGAACCGGTCCGATCAGCCGGACACGGCGGATTCGTCGGACGCTCCGTGGAAGGCATCGATGCGTACGCCAAGGCCGCGAACACCCTCCTCGGCCCCGACCGCGTTCTACACGCGGCACACGCTTCACTCCAGTTCGACAAGCTCGAGCACCTCGGTGAGCGTCACTCGTCCTTCGAGGCTCTCGTCACCACTACCGTGGACTTCGCTCTCGCCGAGGTCCCGCAGTGACCGACCGTCCCTCCCAAGGGCTGCTGTTGCGTCTGGCAGGCCCGCTCCAGTCCTGGGGCACGCACAGCAAGTACACACGGCGTGACACAGCCCGATTCCCCACTCGGTCCGGCATCGTGGGCATGCTGGCCGCAGGTCTCGGACGAGCCCGCCAGGCCCCCGTGGACGATCTCACGAAGCTGTCGATGACCGTACGTGTCGACCGACCCGGTGTCGTGCTGTCCGACTTCCACACCGTCGGCGGTGGACTGCCCGCCGATGAAACGGTGATCACCGTCGATGGAAAACACCGCCCCAAAGGTAAGGGCACTCTGACATCCAAGCGTCAGTACCTAGCCGACGCCGCTTTCACGCTCGCGCTGACGTGCGACGACGAAGCGCTGCTGTACGAGTGCGCCGCCGCCCTGCGTGACCCGTACTGGCCGCTCTATCTCGGCCGCCGGTCATGCCCGCCGGAAGGCCCGATCCTGCTGGGCCACGGAGAGGATCCGCTGCGCCACCTGGTCCAGCTGCCCCTGGCGGCCAAGAGACCGCGCAGCGGCCGGCAGCCGATCGAGTTCTACGGCGACAGACCGCTCGGTGCGCTCCCCGTGAACTCCGACGCCCCGGACAAAGGTGACGGGGATCACCACAGTGGCGAGATCACCGACGAGCCGATGTCTTTCGCCCCACTGGCGCGCCAGTACCGGCCTCGCCCGCTGTACCGGCGTGCCGTGCACCTGCCGGACGCCGCCTACAAAGGCTTCGGAACCGGCTACCTGGAGACGCTTCAGAACTACATCGACGCCCACTTCACGACGGCGGAAAGAAGCACCCGATGACTGCAGTTACCGACCCCACACCTTGCCCACGAAGCTGATCCACTACGCCAGGAAGGAGCCGCCACATGAGCCCCGGCGTGGCCCTCGCCCGCATCCGCCTCAATCCCCACAGCCGCGCCGTCCAGCGCGACCTGCGCAACGCCACCAACATGCACCGCACCCTTATGCGTCTGGTACCCGACGGACTGGGCGGCAGCCCTCGCCAGGCGGCCGGACTCCTGTACCGCCTCGACGTAACCGACACCTTCAGCACGCTCCTGGTCCAAGCCACCGCCCTCGACCCGACACGCCTGCCCGACGACTACGGCCACGCCGACGTCAAAGACCTCACCCCGGTACTCAACGCCCTCAAAAAGGGCCTCGCCGTCCGCTACCGCACCGTCGTCAACCCGGTCAAAACCGAACGCCTGTCATTGGAGAACAAGGGCCGACGCGGCAAACGCATCGCGCTCACCGGACCGGACGCCGACCAGTGGTGGGCACGCCGCGCCCACCAGGCCGGACTGCACCTGACCACAGCGCTGCCCACCCCGGTCGCTGCCGTGCACAGCAGCGGCGACAGCACCGCCGTGCGGCATCACCTGGTGCGCTATGACGGCACCGCCATCGTCACCGACCCTGACGCCCTGGCCGAGGCCGTACTGACCGGCATCGGACGGGCCAAGTCCTACGGCGCCGGCCTGCTCAGCCTTGCCCGCTCAGCCGCATGAGCCCACCCTCGACGGCGGCCAGAACCATAAGCGCCTGGCCGCTCCCACCCTGGCTATGCTCCCGCGCGTCGCGGACTCCTTGTCCTTTCTCTACCTGGACATGGTCCGCGTGGTGCAGGACGGCACTGGAGTATGCGCGCAGATCCAGGTCGACGACCACCGCACCGACCTCGTTTACCTCCCCACCGCAGCCCTGTCCTGCCTCCTGCTGGGCCCGGGCGTCTCCATCACCACCCCGGCCCTGACCACCCTCGCCCGCCACAACACCAGCGTCATCTGCGTCGGAGCCGGCGGCGTCCGCGCCTACGCCGGCATCCTCCCGGACTCCCTCACCACACACTGGCTCGAACAGCAGGTCGCCACATGGGCCGACCCAGAACACCGCCTCGAGGTCGCCGTCCGCATGTACCAGGCGCGCTTCAAGGACGCCGACCTGCCCGAATCCGTCACCCTGGACCAGCTCCGCGGCATGGAAGGCCAGCGCATGAAGGCCTTCTACAAGATCCTCGCGCAGCAACACGGCATCGGACGCTTCCGCCGCAACTACCGCCCCGACCAATGGGACTCCCAGGACTCCGTCAACCTCGCCCTGTCCGCCGCCAACACCTGCCTCTACGGCATCGTCCATGCCGCCCTGCTCGCCCTCGGACTCTCCCCCGCCCTCGGCTACGTCCACGCCGGCACCCAACACGCCTTCGTCTACGACATCGCCGACCTCTACAAAGCCGACACCACCCTCCCCCTCGCCTTCGCCCTCCACAACTCCGACAACCCCGAACAACAAGCACGCCGCCGCTTCCGCGAAGACCTCCGACTCCTCCGCCTCCTGCCCCGCATCGTCCAGGACGTCCAATCCCTGCTCACCCCGCCCCACACCACCACAACCGACGACACCGACGAGGAACACTCCGAACGGCGCGACGTACGCATGGTCCACCTCTGGGACCCCAAAACCGGAGCCCTCCCCGCAGGCGTCAACTACGCCATAGGAGAAACCTGATGCCCCCATGGTCGTCATCGCCACCACCGCCGTCCCCGACCACCTTCGCGGTGCCCTCAGCAGATGGACCAGCGAGGTAGTACCCGGCATCTTCGTCGGCAGCGTCTCCGCCCGCGTCCGTGACGAACTGTGGAACGCCGTCACCGAAGTCGTAGGAACCGGGGCGCTGCGCTCCTCGTCCACCCCGCCACCACGGAACAGGGAAACGCCATCCGTACCGCAGGAACCCGCCGCCCGGCCCCAGTCGACTGCGACGGCCTTACCTTGATCCGTATGACCGCCGCACCGAAGGTAAAGGAAGTGCAAAACCTCTCTTAAGGTGCAGGTCAGAGAGTGTCCTCCCCGCCGACGCGGGGGTGTTCCGCGTCAGGAGACCCGCTTGCCCGCCGACAGCCTGTCCTCCCCGCCGACGCGGGGGTGTTCCGACCTCAAGACCGGCGGGATGCTGATCGGCCTCGTCCTCCCCGCCGACGCGGGGGTGTTCCGTCGCACGGGCGGACGATCCCGTGGTGCGGCTGGTCCTCCCCGCCGACGCGGGGGTGTTCCGACCATCGGCCTCGGCCTGGTCCGCTGCGACGAGTCCTCCCCGCCGACGCGGGGGTGTTCCGCGGGCCATCGAGACCGACCCGGACACGCTGGCGTCCTCCCCGCCGACGCGGGGGTGTTCCGTCGACATTCGCGCGCCCGAATACGGTGCTCGGGTCCTCCCCGCCGACGCGGGGGTGTTCCGCCAGGAGGGTGGCGGCCTCCCGTACCTGCCTCGTCCTCCCCGCCGACGCGGGGGTGTTCCGCCGACGGACTCCTAGACTCGCCATTTCACCCTCGCCTTGGCCTCCACAGCATGCGGCCCGCCTGTTCAACGCTCAGGATGCCGGTGCCAGCGAGCAGCAGCTGCGTGAGCTCGCGGGCCAGGCGTTCGGGGAGGTGTACTTCCGTGACGGCGGGCGCCGCGCTCACGGCCTGGATGTGGAGTTCACCGACATTGAGCAGCTGGAGATCGACCTGTAGCAGTCGACGATGAAGTGGTCGGCACCCTCAGTCCGTCCGAAGGCGGGTGGCACGGGTGCCGACCCCCAAGACACCGCCCGAGGGGCGTGTGCTCGGGCAGCATCCTACCCGCCGCTCTCTACCGGTAGGGAAGTTCGGTACTGTTTTCTTGATGGGTCCGGTGTTCGCCGGACCGTGGGAGGAACCCATGATCCGCGCTGGTCGCCGGCACCTGGTGCGCACCCTCGCCGACATTGCTGCGCAGCAGGGTATTGCCGTGCAAACCCTGATCAACTCGGGCCGCCTCAAGGCCGAGGGGTTCCCGGCTCCGCTGGGCGCGGGCCGGACCCGGCTCTACGACGGCGAGCAGGTCGACGCCTACCTTGCCGGGCGTCCCGTTCCGGCGCTGCCGACGGCGGACGATGACGACGACCTGCTGGACCGCCAGGAGGCTGCCGCGCTGCGCGGAATGGACCCGCAGGCATGGGACCGCCGGAAGAAGGATCCGGCCGTGCGCGAACACACGGTGCTCGTGGGCGGAGTCGAGCACTGGCCCCGCCACATCGTGCGTGACCACACCCCCACGCCCCGCCGCAGTACCGGCACCGGTGGCGGGGGCCGGCCTACGGGCGTCGGGGACCAGGTCCCCCGCGACCAGCTCCCGGCGCGCGTCGCGCAGCTCCTGGAAGAGGATTCCACCGTCACCGCGGCCGGTGTCACCGCCCGGCTCGGCGTGCACCGCAACACCGCCCAGGCCGCGCTGACAGCCCTACGCGCGGAGCGAATCGCGGACGTGATGGAGCAGCGCGGGGCGAGCGCCGCGCAGGCCGCCGCCGAACTCGGCTACCCGGCCGGCCTGACCCGCCGCGCGGGCATCCGGGCCGCAGCCGTCCTGCGCGGCCGCCAGGCCCGCCCCTACCTTGCCGAGGTCGCCCGCGCTCTGCACGCCCGCGGCTGGACCACCGCCGACACCCCGCCGGCCGTTCAGCACCCCGAGGACGACGAATGCGTCGCCGTGCTCGTCCTGGACGCCCCCGCCGCGCCGGCCCCCGCGCTGGTGTGGTCCGAGCGGCACGGCTGGCGCACCGCGACCTCCCGACGGCACCCGCTCGGCCGGGGCGCAGCATGGCCCCCGCCCGGCGACGGGATCCGCCACCTCGCCACCGGCACGACCCCCGCTCCCGCCGACCTCGTCACGGCACTCGACAGCACACACTGAGTACCTGTTCCTGATCCTCGACTGTCTTCGGCCACATGGATGAAGAGCATGCCCCGGCGTGGTTCCCAGGCACGAGTAGCGTTGCCCTGAGCTGGGAGGGGGATGCTTGTGCCTGCGAAGAGAAGCCGTTGGGGTGTACTGGCGCAGCGGGATTTCCGTCTGCTGCTGGTCGGTGAAACTGCGAGTGGTCTGGGGAACGGCATCACCACGGTGGCCCTGCCGCTTGTAGCTGTGCTCGCCTTGCAGGCCACGGCCTTGGATGTTGGTCTTCTTGCCGCAGCAGTGTGGCTTCCGTGGCTGATCGTGGGGTTACCCGCTGGCGCCTGGGTCGATCGGTTGTCCAGACGCGGCATCATGATTGTCTGCAACCTCGTGTCGGCCGCGATGTACGCGAGCGTGCCCATCGCGGGCTGGCTCGACCAGTTGACGCTCACGCATCTGTTCATCGTGGCACTCGTCTGTGGCACCTCGGCCGTGTTCTTCAATACGGCTTGCCACGCGTACGTTCCGGCCATCCTGGCACAGCCGGATCTCGCGGACGGTAACGCAAAGCTGCAGGTGAGCGAAGCAGGAACCCGGGTCCTGGGCAGGAGCGCGGCCGGCTTCACGGCCCAGGCACTCGGCGCGACGGTGGGACTTCTGCTGGATGCCCTCACCTTCCTTGTCTCCACGGTGTGCCTTCTCTGCATCCGAACACGAGAGGAAAAGCGCGCACGTCAGGCAGGGGGGAGGAGTCTGGTCCGGGAGATTGCCGAGGGGCTGCGCCTCCTGAAGCGTGACCCGTATCTGCGGCCCATCGTGATCTACGGCGCCGCCCTCAATCTGCTGCTGATGGGCTACCAGGCCGTGCAGGTCATTTTCCTGGTCCGGACGATCGGGGTCAGCGCCGGCGTTGTAGGTCTGCTCGTCATGTGTGCCAGCCTTGGCGGAGTCTTGGGTGCGTTGCTTGCGACTCGGCTGTGCCGCCGGTGGGGCAACGCGCGGGCACTGGTGCTCACTCAGGCCGTGGCCTGCCCCTTTGCGCTGTTCTTGCCGCTCACCACCCCCGGTCTGGGCCTGTTGCTCTTCGCCTCAGGAGCCTTTGTGCTCGGTGTAGGGGTGTCCGTGGGCAACGTCGTTGTGGGCACATTCCGCCAGAGCTACT
Source organism: Streptomyces pseudogriseolus (assembly GCA_002154585.1). Taxonomy (GTDB): domain Bacteria; phylum Actinomycetota; class Actinomycetes; order Streptomycetales; family Streptomycetaceae; genus Streptomyces; species Streptomyces pseudogriseolus. The sequence continues at coordinate 19,364 of MUNG01000107.1, read as the reverse complement.
GTCCGCCGCACCTGCTGGGACGGGTGTCATCGGCTTCCATGGCCACCAACCAAGGCACGATCGCGATCGGCTCGGCTTTCGGCGGCATTCTCGGTTCGGCCATCGGTATTCGTCCCACCATGTGGGTGCTGACGGTGCCCCTTGCTCTCACATGGCTGCTCCTGGCGCTCAGCCCTGCGGGCAAGGCGCGTGAGCTGCCGCTCGCCGTCAGCCCGGAGCGTCACAACGGCCCATCAGCTGGTGCGGTACCTCTACCTAAAACTGTCGAGGAACAACCATAGGCCCGCCCTTGAAACGGAGCGATCGCGGCTCATCCTCGTGTGAAGGGTGAACCGGCTTTCTGGGCCGGGGAGTTCGTGGGACCGTAGTGGTGGGACGGTCCGGACGGACCCGCTGACCGCGAGTTTGAGAAGGATCAGTCGCGGTGGGCCTCCCGGGAGGCGGACTGTCCGCTCCTGCGTGAGGTCCGGCGGGTGATGCGCCTTGTCATGAGCGTGATCGCTGCCCAGGTGATCAACGATTCCGAGTGCTGGATCAGCCGCTCGTAGTCCCGCGCGTGACGGCGCGCGTGCATGATCCACGCGAGCGAGCGTTCGACGACCCAGCGGCGAGGCAGGACCACGAACCCGGTGGCGTCCTTCGGCCGCGAGACAGTCTTGAGGGTGAGGTCGAGATGGGTCTTCGCCCAGGTGACGAGCTTCCCCGCGTAGGCGGAGTCGGCCCAGACGATGGTGATCTCGGGGTGCATGAGCCGCAGCCGGAACAGGACTTCCTTCGCGGCGTCGCGGTCGGTCGTGTCGGCCGGGGTGACCATCACGAAGAGCGGCAGGCCCTTGGTGTCGACGACCAGGTGGCGCTTGCGGCCGTTGATCTTCTTCGCGCCGTCGTAGCCGCGCGAGTCGCGCCCGACGGTCTCCGCGGCCTTCACGGACTGGGAGTCGATGACGGTGGCGACCGCGCCGGGAGCGCGTCCCATCTCGCGCCGGACGCGTTTGCGCAGGTGGTCGCGGATCTGCCCGACGACGCCGGCCGCCGTCCAGCGGGCCATGAAGTTGTAGCAGGTCCGCCAGGGAGGGAAGTCCTTCGGCAGCGCCCTCCACTTGCAGCCGGTGTCCACGATGTAGCGGATCGCGTCCACGATCTCGCGGCGGGGGTGCTTCTCGGGACGTCCTCCTCGCCGGGACTCGCAGGCCGGCGGAGGGAGGAGGGGTTCGAGGAGTGCCCACTCGTCGTCGAAGGTGTCGGAGGGGTAGCAGCGTCGCCTCACCATGTGAACCTCCCTTCTGCAGGCGGGGGTGGGGGACGGCTGCGCCGTTCCCCACCCGTCAGGTTTCGATGAACTCGGCGATCACGTCGAGCGTCGACTCGACCGACGTGAACTGGGTGTGCAGGTGCCTGATCCACCGTCCCTTCGGCTGGAGCGCGGCGTGCGGGGCGACGACGGCGGTGATGAACCGACGGATCTCGGTGAGCTTCTCCCGGATGACCACGAGTTCGTATGCCTGGAGTTCGGCGGGGTCGGAGCAGAAGCGGTAGCCGTCCTTCTTCGTCCAGATCAGCGGGGGCCAGCCCCTCTCGGTGATCGTGTCGCGCAGGTAGGCCAGGCCCGCGCGGGCCTGGCTCGGCGTCAGCTCGCTCGCCCGGAGGAGCTGAGGGAAGGACAGCCCAGCCGGGCGGGCCTCGAAAAGGACGAACCGAATCGTGTCGGCGTGTCTGAGGGACGCCGCCGACTGGCGCCTGGAGGCGCGGGGCACTGCTTATTCGCCTTGCAGGAGCTTGGCGAGCGCCTCGTCGACGTCGACCTTTCCGGTGTCCACGGCCGTCTCGATCCAGTCGAGCGTCGCCCTCACGCGTGCGACGTTCTCGTGGACGAGGACGCGCTCGTCGTCGCCGAGCTGGCGGCCGCGGAGGCTCGGTACGACCCGGCCGGCCGCCGCGACGAACGCGTGGCATGCGGTGACAAGGTCCAGGAACTCCACCGACCGGTCGATCGCGCGGACCGCCGGCGCGGCGGGATGGTTCTCCTCGAAGTCCTCACGGGCCTGCCGGCCGCGCTCGACCTGCGCCCGGTTGACCTGATGGCGGGCGGTGTGGTCGCTCATCGCCTTGAATGCGACGTCCGGCCTGCGCAGCAGACCCGTCGTCACCTCCGTCGCGACGGACTCGTCCCGCGTCAGCTCCTCGACGACCTTCACCTTGTCGGCCGGCGCGACCCTCGCGACGACATCCGGACGCCGCAGGATCTCCGGCGCGACCGCCGCCGCGACGCAATCCTCCCGCGACAACTCGGCCACCGCCCGGATCTTGTCCTCCGGCGGGACCTGCGCGACCACGTCCGGCCTGGTGCGATCTCTCGGGTTGGTGTCGGTGGTGGTGAGAGTCAGTCGCGCTGGTTCAGGGGTTGGCGTTACGGGGCTGGTCAGCGGGCGTTTGCGGGTGGGTGGTCCGCTGTCATGAGGTGAGAGGTTGACGGGTGGGATCGCTGTCGTGGGGCTTTATCGCATGGCGGCTGATGGTGTCTCAGGTTCGTGAGTTCTTATGCGGTGAGGCGGGCTGGGTCGGTGTGATGGTGGGGTGGACCAAGAGGTAAGGGCCGGTCGTGGGCCTGTGCTGCCCAGGGGGTTGGTGGTGCGTCGGCTGCTGGAGCGGCAGCAGGCGGGGGAGCTGGCCACGCGGCATGTGCGTGCGGTCGCTGAGACGGTGGGTGTCTCGGAGCGCACGGTGTGGCGTTGGCTGGAGCAGGCTAAGACGACCGGGCAGGTGGAGGCGCCGGTCCGGCAGGGGTATGCGGTGTCGGACGAGGTGTGGGCGCTGCTGGGCGAGGTGGGAGGGAATGTCGCTGAGCTGAGGCGCCGGCTGGCCGCGGCTGGCGGCGGGGCCTCGGTGCCATCGGCGTCGACACTGCACCGGGTGATCCGCAGAGACCGCCGGGCGGGGCGGGCGTTGATGGTCGAGCGGGAGCCTGAGGTCGCCGGGCCACGCAGGTCCGATCCGCTCAGCGAACTCGGCCTGAACGTCGTGGCCGGCCAAGGTACGAGCGGGCAGGTTTTTCTGCGCGAGCAGAAGCATCTGGCGCAGGTCCCGGTTCTGGTGCCGGGCGCGCAGGTGGTGCATACGTCCGCTGTGCGGTCGGTGCTACGGACGGTCGCGCACGCGGCCGCGGTCGGGGCGGTGGTGTGTCTGTACGGCGACGCCGGGCACGGGAAGACCGTCGCGCTGCAGTACGCCCTGTCCCAGCTGCCGCACCCGGCCAGAGTCCGTCGGGTCCACGTCGGTGTGCACCCGACGGTCCCCGAACTGCGCCGGGTACTCGCGGACGCCCTTGAGCTGGGCAGGCGTCTGCCGCGCGGGGCGGGGGAGGCCGACCTGATGCTGGTGAACGCGCTACGGCAGCCGCGCGTGCTGGTACTGGACGAGGCACAGCGCCTTCCGGGGCCGGCGCTGGAGTTTCTGCGCGGCCTGTGGGACCACCCGGACACGGACACGGCACTCGTGCTGGCGGGTGCGGGCAGCGAACGGGCGCTGCGCCGGGTGCCCGCGCTGGCCTCTCGGGTGCTGACCTGGGAGTTGGTGCCTCGTCTTCGCCCGGGCGAGGTGGCAGCGGCGATGGCGGCCTTCCACCCGCTGTGGGAGGACGTGAGCGAGGACGATGTCGTGTGGGTGGACGAGCATGTGGGCCACGGCAATTTCCGGACGTGGGCGAAGCTCACCTCGCACCTGACTGCCGAGATCTACGGCAAGAGCCGTGCGGTGGTGGACCGCCGGTTGCTGGAGCGGGCCTGCGCACGGCTCATGGGGCCGCTGTGACCGGTGCGGCGGCCGGGCCGGGAGAGGGCACTTCCCGCTCCGGCGTGCACGGGGACGGTCCGCACGCACGGGGAGGTCTGCCTTCTTCCTCCCTGTCGGCGCTGCGCGGCCCTGCCGTGCGCCGGCTGCTCGCCCTGAGGCAGGATCAGAAACTGACGACCCGGCATGTACGACTGATGGCTCAGTCGTTGGAAGTGACCGAGCGCACGGTGTGGCGGTGGCTTGCCGCCGCCGAGCGTGACGAGTCCGCGGCCGCGGAGCCCGGGGCGCGGGCCCAGAGCAAAGACCGCTTCTCCGTCACCCCGGAAGTGCGCCGCCTGCTGGCCTTGTGGAAGGGCAACGTCGCGGCGGTCCATCGTGAGCTGACCGCTCGCGCGGTCAAGGGCGAGGGGGAGCCGCCTCCGTCGATTCCGACGTTGCACCGGGCGATCCGCCGTGATCTGACGCCGGGGGAGCGGGCGGGGCTCGCGGGTGGGGAGCGGGCGGCGCGCAAGCATGATGTGTTCCTGGCCCGGCCGCGGGGCTGGCGCAACCAGGTGTGGGAGACGGACCACATGCAGGCGCCGGTGCTGGTCGATGTCGATGGCAAGGCCCGCAGGCCGTGGATCACCTGGTTCACCGACTGCGCGACGAACGCAATCACCGGCGTGGCGGTCACGCCGGGGGATCCGTCGCGGGAGTCGGTGCTGGCCGCGCTGCGCTCCGCGGTCCTGCGCGAGGACCCCTACGGTCCGTTCGGTGGCCTGCCCGAGAAAGTGCGGGTGGACCGTGGCAAGGACTTCCTGTCCCGGACGGTGACGGCCGCGTTCGATCTCCTGGACGTGACGGTGGAGGACCTGCCCGCCTACACCCCCCACCTCAAGGGCACGGTGGAGGGCCTGAACCGGGCGGTGGAGGGCATGTTCCTTGCCGCGCTGCCTGGCTATGCCCGTCAGCCGCGCCCCGGCAAACGCTCCTCCCGCCCGAAGGACGAAGTGCTGCTGGGCTTCGAGGACTTCACCGCCCGGCTGCTGGATTGGACGCTCTGGTGGAACACCGAGCACCGCCCCTCACCGTTGCGGGGCAAGACTCCGCTTCAGGCGTGGCAGGACGATCCCACCCTGCTGCGGGACGTGCCGGCCACGGATCTGTGGACGTTCACCCTGGAGGACGCCGGCACCCGCACGCTGACCACCCGCGGCATCCGTTTCAGGAGACGCGACTATGTGGGGGCGTGGATGACCGGGCAGGCCGGGATCCAGGTGAGGGTTCGCTTCATGCCTCACCACGACCACCGGATCGAGGTGTACCACGCGGCCACCGGCCGCTACCTGGGCTCTGCGGACCTGGCCGATCAGGCCACCGAGGAACAGCTCCGCGCGGTACGGCGGGCACGGTCCGCCCGCTCCCGCCGCCTGAAGAAGGACCTGGAGGCTTCCCAGCGCGAGCGTTACGCCGCCGCCACCCAGCCTGAGGCACCTCAGCGGCTCGGCGCGCTGACCGGTGCGCAGGCCGAGGCCGAGCTCGCCCAGGCCACCGATACCGACCTGTCGGATCTCGCGCTACCGGACCTCATCCCGCCCGCTGCGCCTCCGGTCGGGTGGCGCACTCCTGCCTCCCTGGCCGCACTGACAACGCCGGGCCGGCCCGCCCCGGTCCTGCCCGGCGGTGATCCCACTCCTGCCCTCGACGGCCCGGGCGGGCGGGCCGCACGTCTCACCACCGACGAAGACGGAGATGCCTCGTGACCGCGGCCACCTACCAGTACGTCGACCTGCCCGACGCCTCCGTGGTCACCACCCGCGCGCTGCTGGCGGCGCGGGAGAACATCACCGACACCGTCGCCGCCCGCGCCATGATGTGCATCCACGGCGGGGCCGGCTTCGGCAAGACCCTCGCCGTCAACACCTGCCTGCGCGAACTCGAACCCGGCGAGGATGTCCGCAAAATCACCTTCCGGGCCCGGCCCACCGCCCGCGCGGTGCGCTACGAACTGTTCACCGCGCTCGACCTGGCCGGTGAACCGCCGCGCCACCCCAGCGAGTTCGACCGCCTGCTGAAAACCGCCCTGGCCGAACGCCCCCGTACCTTCCTCGTCGACGAGGCCCAGTGGCTCAACGGGGAGGCCTTCGAATACTTCCGCTACCTCTGGGATGAACCCGCAACCCAGCTCGCCATCATTTTCGTCGGCGGCGCGGGCTGCCACACCGTGCTGCGCCGCGAACCGATGCTGTCTTCCCGTGTTTTCATCTGGCAGCAGTTCACCCGCCTCACACCAGACGAGGTCCTCGAGGTGATCCCGCTGTTCCACCCGGTCTGGGCCGACGCCGACCCCGAGGACATCACCTTCGCCGACCAGCATGCCGCACACGGCAACTTCCGCGCCTGGGCCCAGCTGACCGCCCACACCCGTACTGCACTGGCCCGCACGGGGCGTGCCCGCGTCGACCAGGACCTGCTGCGCTGGGCCTTCAGCCGCCTCGCATGACCCCTATGCCGCCCGCCCTGCTCCCCGCCATGGGAGTGCCGGCCCTCACCCTGGTCATGGACCCCCACGACGATGTGGTCCACACCCACGCCGCCCTGGCAGCGCACCATCCGCCATCGGGCCGGATCACCCTGCACCCCGGTCCCGGAACCACCAACGACACCGCGCTCGCCCACGACCTCCTGGCCGCCTTGGGCAGGCCGCCGCTGCTGCCGGGCCGCTTCCCCTCAGGCCGACAGCCCGCCTGGGAAGCGGCCACCGCATGGGTGACAGCCCAGCCGGTCACTCGTCTGACCGTCCTGCGCGCCCACCGCCTGACTGCCCGCCGCGCTGAACGCCTCCTCCAGCTGCGCGCGGTCACAGGCATCTACCTAACCTTGGTCTGTCACCGCCCCCGCCTCCCCGCCGCCCTGCATCAGGCCCTCCAAGCGGTCGACCACGCAGTCATCACCGACCCCGAGGCCGCCCAGCACCATTACGGCGACAGCCCGCCCGCCCACGCGGACGACGCGGGCGGTGCTGTCCGGCGGTCCGGCCGCTGGATCACCCTGCCCGCTCTGGACCGCCTCGTCTCCTACGACAGCCCCGCCTCCTGCCGGGCCTCTTGCACACCGCCGCAGATCGTCTGGCGACACCGCTCACAACCCGCACCTCTCACCGCGCACACGGTCCGGGAAGTCGCCCGCCGCCTGGCCGACTCGACCGCGCACCCCCGCCTGGCCGCAGCCCTGGCAGCCGCGCTCTTCACCGGCGCCTCCTTCCAGCAGCTCGAAACCGCCGGCCTCCGCGACTACGACGAGACCGCGGCCACGCTCGCCCTGCACGACCGCGCCCGCTACACCGATGGCTGCGCCGCCTACCCCGTACCCGGCTGGGCGCGCGTCTTCCTTCGGGCCGCGGCTTGCTTCGCCCGCCTCGTCTCCGGCGAGGATCAGGCACTGCTCGCCGCGCCCGGGGACCGTACGCATCTGCTGCGCCTGGCGGAGACGGCCAGGCTGCGCCCGCCGCAGCCTTCCGCTGCCAGGCGGGCCGGCCGCGTCGAGTGGGACTGGCGCGAACGGCGGGAGGCCGAGAAGTACGACGCGATGCTGGGCGTGTGCGAGAAGCCCTCACGGGGCTGAACCGTCTCGCCGGCGGGATCGGCCGCGTGCCTCGCGGATTCCCGGCGGCGAGGAGGTCATCCGATCGAGAAGTCGGCGAACTCGACGTCGGTGAAGGCGATGTGCAGGCCATGACCGCGCCGGCCGCCGTCGCGGAAGTAGGCGTGCCCCAGTGCGCGGGCGAGGATCACCATCTGCTGCTGCTCGCCCGCGCCGGCGTCCCTGGCGGCGAACAGTTCACGGGCCACCTCTCCCGGCAGGGACTGGGTGATCCACCGCACCCGCGGATCGTCGGAGGACCCCGCCGCGGCCGCGAACCCGAACCGCGCCCTGGTGTGGAGGACGAAGCCTTCCGCTTCGGCCCGGGCACGCAGGCGGGCCCGAACCCGGGGCTGCCACCGCACCAGGACCGCCTCCTCGATCGCCCGGGCTTGCGCAGGTCCAGGCGGGCGCCGTGCTCCGGGCTTCTTCGTCACCCACCGCTGCACGGTGCGCTGCGACACCCCCAGCACGGCGGCCACCTGCCGGGTGGAACCCCGGTGCGCCGCGAGCAGGAAGCGCAGGCGGGCCTCGGTACCCAGGGGAACGGGTCGGGTGCGCAGCGCGCGCTGCAGCCCCTGCGTGATCTTTCCCACGTTCATCCCCTGCTTGATCAGCTCGCGGGGGCTGCTCCCGCCGCCCGTGGCATCAGGTCTCCCACACCTGGTGGCCCCTTCCCGCCGGTTTTGGTGTCTTCGGGACGGCACCAGCCGTCGTGGGCTACGGAACCCGGGCACGTACCGGCGAAGGGGCATGCCGCCCCACCTTCGGCCGGCAGGGTTCATCTGCCCCGGGCATGGCGGGGCGTACTCAGTGATAGGGGGCGGCGGATCGGTTCAACTTGCTGGCACGAAGCTGGGACTGTTGGGCCGTCAGAGACGGATTGCGTTGGTGCGGAGCGGCAGTTCAGCGAGAATGGCCATCAGGCCTCGGCGCGTGTGCACAGAAAAGTGCCCCGGGGGACGAGGCCCCCGGGGCGGGCGGGTGCTCTCCGGTGATCAGGAGCGGGGAGGCACGACCCCGCTGAGCCCTGATCCGCCGTCACTGCCCGAAACCATCTCCTGGTGGACGACGGGCTGCGACTGCCGGTTGACCCTGCGGCAGGCACCGTCGATCACGCGGAGATTGGGGGGTACAACCCCTCCGGAGATCCGTCCTCGGCCTGCTGTGTCTTCGACGGTACAGGACCCCGCCGAGCGGGGGCAACAAGCTTATGCGGGGCAGCCGTTGGGAACCCTACCTTTGTACCGGTCAGATGACGTCAGCATCACGCTCATTACCAACCTTTGCTCAGGGGTGGTTTGTTGCTAGCGCCCGGCACTAAAGTACTCTAAGAACTTCTCCTACTTCGATGAACAGTGAGGACCCGGTGCAAGCGGAACGGACGTCAGAAGCGACCAGGGCCCCCTCGGCGCGCTCGCTGAGGATGGCTGAGAGCGCGGCACGGCTGGGGCGGCGCAGGGCGCAGGTCCGGTACACCTTCGTCGAACGGTTCACCCACGCCGAAGAGCCGCCGCCGCTGGCCCGGATGCTCCGCGGTGGCCGGGGCGGCCAGGTCCGGCTCAAGCTCTACCTGAGTTATCTGTGGCTGCAGAAGGACGACACCGCCCGGGAACTGGCCATTCGGCACAACGCCTGGGCCACGCTGCTCGACCTCCCCGATCCCGAGAAGGCAGGAGCCCGCCGGATCGGAGACGCGCAGGCGTGGCTGGAGGAGCACCGCTTCATCGACGTGACCCGCACCGGCCGCCTGAACCTGGTCACTGTTCTCGACGAGACCGGTCGTGGAGAGCCCTGGATCGCTCCGGGCGCGGCCGCGAAGAAGGAGAAGGAGTCCAGCGACCTCGGCGCCCTGTTGCACCGCTACGTCCAGATTCCGCAGACCTTCTGGACCCGCGGGCACATCGCCGTTCTCTCCGGTGCCGCGGTGGCCATGTTCCTCACCCTGCTGTGCGAGAACGGCGGGCTCGGCGAGGACCGTGCTCTGTGGTTCAGCCCCAGGGAGGCGGAGAGCCGCTTCGCGCTGAGCGAGGACACCCGCAGCAAGGGGCTGCGAGAACTGGTGCACGCGGGGCTCATCACCACCAAGCGCCGCCCAGTGAACGAGACTGACTTCCAGGCGGAAGCGCTCTACATGCGCAACGTGCACTTCCTGCGGCTGGAGCGCCTTGCCGAGCCCGCAGCCGTCACCCCGCGCCGGCGTGTGGTCAGGCTCCCCAAACAGCGCGGCACCTCAGCGGGCACTCCTTAACCCACCAGCCCGCAGATCCCCTTCGGGGTCTGCTGTGGAGCGGAATTGGTCGGTGTCACTGCTGCCTCGGTGGGCTGTGGGGGCCTCCGGGCCGCACTGGGCGCGTCCGGTCCTCGTCCGATGGGATGACGGAAACCGCCTGCCCGGGGTGTGCCTCGGGAAAGAGGGAGCAGGGCTCCGGGCGGTGGGGAGAGCGCTGCTGGCGCTGCGGCGGCTCGGCGCGGCGCGGGCCGCAGCCCATGCGACCTGCTCACCCGGGCCCACGGCTTCGTTCCCGGCTGCCCGCGGGCCCGCTGCCTCATGTGAGATCAGCGAAAGTTACATGCTGGGCTAGTTCGGTACAGCGAAAGTTACCGATTAGCTGTAAACAATGCTGTTCCTGGGTGCAATAATTGCTGTATGGAGCGGGCTGATGTGCTGAGAAGGCTGGGAGAAAGGGCCTCTGACCAGTGGGGTCTGGTGACCGCTGCCCAGGCGAAGCTGGACGGTGTGCAGGGGGTGGACCTGCTGCGGCTGGAGCGGGCCGGTCTGCTGGAGGGCGTCGGCCGCGGGGTGTACCTGATCGCGGCGGCCGTGCCGCCGGAGCACCTGCAGACCAAAGTCGCCTGGCTGCGGCTGGATCCGAAGACGCCGGCCTGGCAGCGCCCCGCGGACAGCGAGCGCTCGGGCGTGGTTTCGCATGCCTCGGCCTGTGAGCTGCACGGCCTGGGTGACCTTCCTGCCGACCGGGTGGAACTCATCGTCCCGGTGCGGCGCACCACCCGGGATGAGGGCGTGCTGCTGCACCGCCTGGCCCTGGAGGAGGGGGACGTCACGGTGGTGGACGGGCTGCCGGTCACCACTGTGGAGCGGACGGTCGTCGATCTGCTGCGCTCGAGGGCCGATGGCGCGCATGTCGGTACCGTCATCGCCGATGCCGATCTCAAGGGCCTGCTCGACGTCGGGCTCCTGGCCGCCCGTGTCGGCTCCTTCGCCCGGGCCTACGGCCTGCCTGCCGTGGCTTCCGGCGAGGACCTGCTCGAGGCCCTGTGCGACCAGGCCGGTCGCACGCTGCGCAGCCGGGAGAGTGAACAGGCGGCCGCTGCGGGCTTCGCGTCCGCCGTCACCGCCGTGGAAACTCTGGCGTCCCACCCCGACACCCTCGATCAGCTGATGAAGACCCTCCACCGGCAGCAGTCCTCGCTGCACGGGCTGGGGCAGGTGGCCAGAAGCCTGGACGAAAAGCAGGACGCCCTGTCCTCGCTCGGTTCACGGCCCAGTGCCCTGGAACAGCTGATGAAGAATGCGGCAGCGCGCGATGCCGGCCTGCGCGCTGCCCTGGCCCGGCCCAGTGCTCTGCAGCAGATGATGAAGAGCGCCGCCGCACGTCAGTCCGCCCTCGGCTCGCTCGCAGCCAGGTCGAATCCGATGCAGCAGGCCCTGGCCCGCTACGACAGCACGCTGAAGGCTCTGGGGAGGCTTCCGGCAGCCCCGCCACCGGACCGCCCGCAGCAGACCGGAGCAGAGGAAAACTGCTGACATCCGCCGGAAGGGAGCTTTAGGGTCGGCGCATCACCGACCCGGGGAGCTCGATGCACGACGGCTACGCCACCCCGAAGGCGCTCGATACCGCCCTGAAGGACTATGCCCGGCGGCAGGCCAAGTCTGCCCAGGACGCCGGGGCCCTGCGGCGTGCTTTCTTCTTCCAGCGGCTCGCGGCGCGGGTGTTCATCGCCGACCCCGACGGCTGGATGATCAAGGGCGGGCAGGCGCTGCTGCTGCGGTACTCGACCGATGCGCGCCTGAGCAAGGACATCGACATCCAGCGGGCCGACAGCAGCGCCGGCATCGAGGAAGCGGTCCAGGCGCTGCTGTCGGCGGCCGCGCTGGACCTGCAGGACCATCTCACCTTCGTCCCCACGCGTCTGGAGCCGCATGGCGACGAGAGCGGCGGCGCGCGCCAGAGCTTCGAGGTGCGGCTGGGTGTGCGCAAGTCCGAGAGCATCCATGTCGACCTCGTGGTCGGTCGGAGCCCTACCGCCGTGCCCGAAGCGGCCCGGCTCGAGCCGACGGTCGCGATGCCGTGGCCGGCGGACTGGCCCGAGGTCCGGCTGTATCCGGTGGTCGACCACATGGCCGACAAGGTCTGCGCCATGTACGAGTGGCGCGGCACGATCCCCTCCAGCCGGTTCCGCGACCTGGCGGACCTGCTGCTGATCAGCCAGCGGGAGACGGTCGATGCCGCGCAGGCCCGGCACGCGCTGCGCACCGAGGCCGCCCGCCGGTCGGGTGGCGGCGCCCTGCTGCGCCTGCCCCGGGCCTTCGCGATGCCGCACGATTCGTGGAGAGCGGGCTACCCGCGGGCAGCCGCCGATGTGACGGGCCTGGACGGGTGTGACACCTGGGATGCCGCGGCGTCCGCCGCCGATGCATTCCTCACGCCGCTGCTGGGCGATGACGCCACCGGCAGATGGGATCCGGCTGCTGGCCGTTGGCTGCAGGCTGACTGACCGTACGCTCCCTTCGCACACACCGCTGCGCCGCCTGTCGGCGAGGACCTTCAGCGCAGAACTCGGCGCTGGGGCAAGCGGACCGCTGCCCGTCAGGGGTGCATCCCGGGCCTCGGCGGAACTCGCCGGATCTGTCCGAATGCTGTGGAAGAACCAAGCTGCCGAAGAGGACGGAACTGTGGAAGGGAAGCGCCCGGTGCGCTTTCGGGGCTGCAGAACGATGGGGGATCTGACCGGGGGCTCTGCTGTGGGGAGCTGTGCGGGGGCCTGTGCTGCCGGGCAGGACGCGCAACCGCGGGATCTGCCTGACAGGCCAGTGGGGCGCTGCACAGGCCGGTGCAGCGCGCAGAAGCCCGCACTTTGGGGTGGAACGGGCTGCGCAGGCCCGGCGTGGGGGTCTTGCTGGGCAGGCTTGCGCCGCTTGCTCGGGCATTCCTGCGGCCAGCTGCTGTGTGCCCTGGGGGCAGTCCTCGGCTGCTTCCTGCGCAGGGGGCTGGACTGCCGGGCTGCAGCTGCATGGCTGCTGCAGGGCGGGTCGTGGCTGTAGCGCGCCTCTTTGGCGCGGTGGTTCTCGCCGGCTCGTGTGTCTGCCGCTTTGGGTTTGACGGCAGCGTCCAGGTGGTTCGGGAATCGGGCTGTAGCCCTGTGGGCAGCCTTGCAGAGGCTTGGTGACGGGTCGGTGCGAGGGTTTGCGGAGTGCGGCCGCTATGCGCTCTCAGGGGCTGCCGCCACGGTCTGCGCGAGGGGCTGCGGCGGCGCGGATCCGGCGGAGCGGGGCCCGTGCGGGCAGTGGCGGACTCGCTGCACAGGCCGGGGTCGGGGTGCTCGGCAACGGCAGGGCGGTTCTCGCCTCTCCCAAGGCTGCGGCGCGGCCGGCGGCCGGACAGATGGCGTTGGCGGCGCGGTGGAGGCTGCCCTTGTGCGAAGGGCAGCCGGGAATCCGTTCAGCAGGATGCGCGGACCGGCGGCTAGGGCCTGCGGGGTCGCTGGCGTGGACCGCTGCCTGGATGCAGCTGTGCGGGCCATCGGCGCCGCTGTCGTCCTGGTCCCGCCCAGTTGGTGGCTGAGGCCGGCCGCCGTGCGGCCCGGGATCTGGAGAGCGCGGACGCTGTCAGCTGGCGCGGCGGCGCGGCGACGACGGCGCAGATCAGGGAGCCGATGAGCAGTGCGAACAGGAGCGGTGGCGATGATGCCAGGTGCGCCATTGTTCGTCCCTCCCTTGCTGCTGAGCGTCGGTTGCCGGCGTTCGTGCCGGTCGGATCACTGCTGGTCTAACGGTTGTTGCTACGTCGGGGCGGCACGCAAGTAGCCCTGCGCACCGCGACCGTGGCCAGGGCAATGGCCAGGTGGACGGGCGCCTGTCCGGGTCAAAGTAAGGCGCCTCAGGGGTGGACCTTCGGGCAGTACCCGCCGGTCCATGGCGAACAGCCTCTACGACGGTTGGCTCTCAAAGCAAGCGCAGGCGGCTCATCCGATCCGCGCCGAACGTCCCGGAAAAAGGAGATCGCAAAAATCTCCCCACCTGCAGTTTTTTGGTTTTTTCATGCTTCTTTGTTTCATGGAAAAAACTGGACTTCGGGTCTGCGTGAGGGAAGGGGTCGTTGATTGCGTAGAAGGCATGTGCGGGGCGTGGGGGCCGGAATAGAGGAGGGGGGTGGCGAGATATGGAGAGAGGGTCGACAAGGTGAACAGGGCTTCTTCATGAGTCGCTTATATCGCCCTTTTCGTTCAGGTCGAACGCTGCTTTACCGCTGAGTAGTGAAACTCCCCGGAATCCGGAATCTTCGGTTCCACCCGCAGCTCTGACCTGCTTGTATGGGGCAAAAAAATGCGCGGCGCGCCCCCCTGTGCATCCCCAACGCCCGATAGCTGAGAAAAAACCCTTGGCCATTAATCGGCAAGATCGAAGCCTCCTAGATCAACATCGCCGTTATTCCGGGACCTCTGGATCAGGAACTTGTCGAGGTGTATGCGGGCGTGCGATTCTTCGTTCAGGTACGGGAGGGCAAACCCGTACCCAAAAGGAAAACGGACGGGATCGTCCGGGTCACTCACAAGTAAGCGCCTCAGGGGAGGGCTCCACATGAAGATCAACTGGAACGGTAACCACCCCGTTTCCACCACCGGCGCGGGCTGCGTCATCAACGCGCCCGCGCACGGGGGCTTCGGCTTCCGCCGCCCCCGCGTCACCATGCCCACGGGCATCATCACCAAGATCGGCATCACGCTCGGCTCCGTCGCCCTCGCCGGCGTCTCCGCTCTCGGGCTGATCCAGCTCGGGTACGAGGAGCACACGGCCACCGCCGTCACGGTGGCCGCCGGAAAGGTCGGCGCCGCCACGATCACCGCGCTGGTGGTCGCCGACCGCCGCAGGAAGCGGAAGAAGAAGCCGCAGCCCACCGGTCAGCACCCGGCCGCCGAGCCGCAGCGCCGCGTCCCCCCGTCCGCCCCGGCCACGGCCGACGAGCAGCCCGGCGGGGCGAACTGAGAGAAGTCCGAGAGGGGAGGCGCACGGCGCGCCTCCCCTCTCCGGACACTCCCGGTTCCGAGGGAGGACGACCATGGGACGACCCCGGCGTGAGAACGCCACCCACACCGGCAAGATCGCCCGCCTCGCCCGGCAGCTCGCCGAGCTGAGGCCCGATGACATCAAGCTCAAGGACCTCGCCAAGATCACCGGCCTCTCGCCGGCGACGCTTTCCCGGGCCACCGCCCCCACGAAGTGCCCCTCGTGGAAGACGATGGTGGAGTACCTGACCGCCTTCGGTGAGGACCCCAACGACTGGCGCCCTCAGTGGGAGATGTGTGCGAGCGAGCGCCAGCGCCGCGAGGCCGGTATTCCCGACGACCCCGCCCAGCGCGCCGCCTACCAGCGACTGATGCCCAAGTCCGTGCTCAACCTGCAGGACTGCGCGATCGGTCTGCGCGACCTGCGCCTGTGGAAGGGCAACCCCACCTACGCGGCGATGGCCCACCGCTCCACCCAAGCGCGCCAGCCCGTCTCGACGACCACGATCTCCGACATCCTCAACGCCAAGATCCTGCCGACCGTGAACGCCATGAAGGGCATTCTCGCCGGCCTCCGCATGACCGACAGCGACCCCGAGTACAACGACTGGCTCGAGGCACGTCTCGTTCTCGAGGCCACCGAGATGCGGCAGAAGACCGCGGCCAAGGCCCTGCAGCACGCAAACAACAGACGCGTTCCTCGGCGCCGCCCCATGCGCACCGTCGTACGACAAGAGGACTGACACCCGCCCAGCCACATCTGAGGGCCCCCGCCGCACCCTGCGGCGGGGGCCCTCAGACGTGCTGGCCCGCCGTCACGTGGTGGAGGGCCGAGACGACGACCACGGTGGTGCCGGTCGCGGTGGTGACGTCCTTCATACCCATTCAACTCCCAGCTCCGCGAGTGCTGCTCGTTGGTGGGCGTCCAGCCGGTCCCGCCTCGACTTGGTGTTCGAGATCCATACGCCCAGTTTCACGGTCACCGGCTCCGCCTCGCCGTCGACCGTGATCTGTTCGCTGTGGCCCCTTGGCACCGGCCGGTGGGCGCCTTCCCGTTCCACCCACTGCGCGAGTGCCGCCAGGCCGCGTTGGAACGCCTGCTGTGCCTTGCTCGGGCCCTTGGCCGCGCGTCCGGCCGACGGGGCGCCAGACGGCGCCTCAAGCGGCTTGACGCCCAGCTTCGACAGCCGCTCCTGCTGCTCGGGCAGGAGCCGAGCCCACGTGCCCGGCTGCTTCTGCTGCTGGAGCCACTTGCCGATGTTGTCGCCGTCCATGAGGACGCCGGGTGCGATGGCCGGCAGGACGCCGTCGGCGTCGACCAGGTCCGCGAGGACGCGGTAGTGGCGCTGCCAGTCCAGCGGCCACGGGCAGTCCCAGTCCGGGTCGATCTCCGTCAGCTGCGCCGCGCGCATGGCGGCCCGCTCCGGGTCCTTGCCCAGGCCGTTTTTCGCGCCCTTGCGCCGGAGGTTGGCCATGTGCTGTCCGACCGGCACCATCGCCTCGCCTTCGCCCCACACGGCGTCCTGGCGGGGTGCGAGATGCCCGGTGGCCCGCCGGTAGGAGCGCAACGCGGCGAGCTTGGCCTCCCACGCTTCCTCGCCCGGCTCCCACACCATGCCAGCCTCGGGCGCGTCCAGCAGCTCCTTGCGGTGAGGATCGAGTTCATCTGCGCGCAGCGCCTTGCGCTGCTGGTGGACCCATCGGCCAAGCGGGAACGCTTTGGTCGCCCCCACTTCGACCTCGACGTCGTAGGGGACGGAGTACAGGTCAGTGATCCCGTTTTCCCTGCGCCACCGGAGCAGGGCTTGGTAGCCCTGCAGCCAGGCCAGGGACTCCGGCCGGTAGACCCGGGTGCGCAGGAACGCGGCGATGGTCGCGGCGTCGCGCGGGCTGGAGAAGTGGAGCAGGGCCGCTTCGGCGGCGGCCTGGGTGTCGTCGTCCTCCTGGTCCTCGCCGTCGCTCTCGCCGCCGGCCCCGACGATCCGCCCGTCCTCATCGCGCTGGAGGTGGACCTTGCGCTTGCCGTGGGTGAGCGCGCGGGAGGCGAGCTGCTCGACCAGACGTTCGTCATGCGAGCGGAGGCCCTGGAGGACTGCTACAAGAGGGCGGAAGCTGGCGGAGGCGACCATGTCGGTGGGGTCCTCGCCGTGCTCCAGGAAGACCGGCACGATGATCCGCGCGACCTTCGTGCTGCCGTCCTTGTTGAGCCTCAGCGCGCGGCCGATGTTCTGCACGATCTCCACCTGCGAGCCGCGGGTGTCGGCGAAGCAGACGGCCTCGACTCCCCGCTCGCCGGTGATGTCGACGCCTTCCCCGAGCACGCGACAGCTGGCGAGGAAGGCCCGGTGCACCCGGCGCCCGGCCGCGTCGATGCCGCCTGCGAACTGGCGCAGCACCTCGCGCCGCTCGGTGACGAGGTGGTCGCCGCACAGCCACGCCGACCAGACGCGGTCCGGCGGGACGTGGCGGCCTGCCTCCAGCTCGTAGAACTCCGCGTCGATCGAGGACTTCGGCAGCTTGTCGGCGGCGGCCAGGTCCTCGTCGGTGGCGTCGTTGACGTACAGCTCGGCCGCGGTCTCGGGCAGCTTCTCCGCGAACGCGGCGGCCTCCTCCACCTTCTGGTGGAACGTCATGACGGTCTTGAGGTTCCACTTCGCCGCGTGCTCCAGGAGCGCGGTCTGCAGCAGCGCCAGGCGCCGGCCGCGCCGCGCCTCCTCCGACTCCCCGACCACCGGGGAGGGGTCGCGGATCTCCAGGACGTCGATCTCGAACCCCGCGAGGATCTCCCGCTCGATCGCCTCCGAGAGCCCGAGCTCCGCGATCCACGCGCCGTACGTGCCCTCCGGGTCGTCCGCCATGGTCGCGATCTCCACCTCCTGGCCGTCCGCGCCCTTCTGCGGGCGGGCCGCGGCGAGGATGCGCGGGGTCGCGGTGAGGTAGAGCCGGAAGTCGGCGGGGATCCGCTGGTTGTCGTGGATCGCCGCCCACGGCCGACCAAGATCACCGGCGGTTCCGTGCGCCTCGTCCACGATCGCGAGGTCGAAGCCCGCCATGCGCTGCCCGTACAGCCGCTCTCCGCCCGCCAGAGCGGCCTCCAGCGGCCCGCGAACCATCCGCTGGCCCTCGGGTGCGTCGATGTCCTCGCGGTCCACCAGGGAGGCGTACGTGGCGAGCACGACCACCGGCCCGGTCCCGGCCCACAGGGCGAGCTGGATCGGGTTGGTGGTGGTCCGCACGCCCAGCTCCTTCAGCACCGGGTCGTTCTCCAGCGAGCACACCGCGACCATCGGCGCCCGGTGGCCCACCAGGCGCCACGCCTGGGCGGTCTGCGCGAGCAGGTCCAGGGTGGGCACCGTCACGAGGATTCGGCCGTCCGCGAATGACTCCAGCGCACACGCGGCGGCTGTGATCGTTTTGCCCGAACCGGTCGCCGACACGATCGTGCCCCGGGCACCCTGAGGGGGCACAGATGACCTTGCAGGGAATCCCGCCCACCTGCGAAACGCGGAGCACTGATCAACCTGGTGTTCCTTGAGCTGAATCGCTGACATTTCCATGCCTCCCTGAGCGGTCAATCCTGTGGTCTTTCAGAGGGCCGCGTGCGGAATGCAGGCCGCGCCCAAGTCGTTCCGGATCGACGCATCCGTCTTGTGCCAGCCGCCCGGCTTTCCGTCCTTGAACGGCGGCTTGTCGTTCGGGTCGTAGTGCCCGGCAGCGAGCGTGCAGACGACGACATCCCCGTCCGCGTTCCGCGTCCGGGCCGTGCACAGACCGCCGGCCTCACCCAGCGCCTCCAGCACCCGGCGCCGCGCCGTGGTGTGCGGATGGGTGCCCGACAGCACGTTCTCCCGGACGAACCTCTCCAGCCGCACCAGGTCGACCCACTCACGCTGCCTCACGTCCGGGACATGTACGGCCAGTTCAGCGGCCCCGGCCGACCGGCCGCCGCGCCGCCGACCACTCCCGCTCCGCGATGCCCACTAGGGCCTCGCTCATGGCCGCCACACCGTCATCCCAGCCGTCCGCGAACAGCGAGCCCCGAGAGGCCGGCGCCATGCCGCCCAGCTCCACCACCTGGCACTGCGCCCCGGCGACCGCCCCGGCCACCAGGTTGTCCGCCTCGCTCGCAGGCACGCCCTGCGCCTCCAGGAGCGCGAACACCTTCAACCGGGCGTTCACGCCTGCAGTCTGGTACTGCGTCACCCGGCGCACAGAATCGCTGCTCAACGCGGGATCGAGTCCGGTAGATTCGTGGTGACCGGTCATCTGCGGTCGTTCCTCTCGGAATTCCGGGGAGGTTCCCGGGTGGTTGGTGGGTGTCCCGTGTTCCCGCCAACGGTACATGCTGCATCAAGCTGATGCACGCGCTACACTGGAACCCACACAAACGAGCGACCCCCACCCCTTGCAGCCAGCCCGGCCCGCGCCAGCGGGCCCAACGGTTCTGAGGGCGCAGCCGGAAGGACTGTCAGGCGGGGGAGCGCAGCGGACCCGCCGGCCAGGCTGGAGCGAAGCGGAAGCCTGGTAGCGGGACACAGTCCCGCGGGTCCGGGAGCGCAGCGGACGGACCGTCACCTTGCTTGCGCAGCAAGCAAGGTGTGCGGGTGGCGCAGCCACCCGCCAGCGCTCACGCGGAGCGTGAGCGGCAACACCCGCGCGCAGCGCGGGTGTTCGCTTGCACATCGCGCAGCGATGTGGTACCC
>MUNG01000106.1:177-14803 GCA_002154585.1 Streptomyces pseudogriseolus | reverse complement strand
GGCCGGCGGGGTCCGCGGGGCGCGCGCCGCGTGGGCGGCGACGGCCTGCTGGAGCCGGTTCTGGGCGGGGGCGCGCCAGATGTGGCAGATGGCGAGCGCGAGGGCGTCGGCGGCGTCGGCCGGCTTGGGCGGGGCGTCGAGCCGCAGCAGGCGGGTCACCATGGCGCCGACCTGCGCCTTGTCGGCGCGGCCCGAGCCGGTGACGGCGGCCTTGACCTCGCTGGGCGTGTGCAGCGCGACGGGGATGCCGCGGCGGGAGGCGCAGAGGATGGCGACGGCGCTGGCCTGGGCGGTGCCCATCACCGTGCGCACGTTGTGCTGGCTGAAGACGCGCTCCACGGCGACGAACTCCGGGCGGTGCTCGTCGAGCCACTGCTCCAGGCCCTGCTCGACGGCGACCAGGCGGTGGCCGAGGTCGGCGTCGGCGGGCGTGCGCACGACTCCCACGCCCAGCATGGTCAGCGGGCGCCCCGCGCCCCCTTCGACGACGCCGACACCGCACCGGGTCAGTCCCGGGTCCACCCCCAGTACGCGCACGCCGTCGCCCCCTTGCTCGATCACCTGTTTGTGCAGGCTATCGGGTGCCACCGACAAAGCGGCGGGCCGACGGGTGTGTGTCCCGTCGGCCCGCCGCCCTGACACGCGTCAGGCGTCGACCTTCTCCATGATCTCGTCGCTGACGTCGAAGTTGGCGAAGACGTTCTGCACGTCGTCGCTGTCCTCGAGCGCGTCGATCAGCTTGAAGATCTTCTTGGCGCCCTCCTCGTCCAGCTCGACCTGCATGGTCGGGACGAAGTTGGCGTCCGCCGACTCGTAGTCGATGCCGGCGTCCTGGAGCGCGGTGCGGACCGCGACCAGGTCGGTGGCCTCGCTGATCACCTCGAAGGACTCGCCGAGGTCGTTGACCTCCTCGGCGCCCGCGTCGAGGACGGCGGCGAGGACGTCGTCCTCGGTCAGCTCGCCCTTGGGGACGATCACCACGCCCTTGCGGTTGAACAGGTACGACACCGAGCCCGGGTCGGCCATGGAGCCGCCGTTGCGGGTCATCGCGACCCGGACGTCGGAGGCGGCGCGGTTGCGGTTGTCGGTGAGGCACTCGATGAGCACCGCGACGCCGTTGGGGCCGTAGCCCTCGTACATGATCGTCTCGTAGTCGGCGCCGCCGGCCTCCAGGCCCGCGCCGCGCTTGACCGCCGAGTCGATGTTCTTGTTGGGGACCGACTGCTTCTTCGCCTTCTGGATGGCGTCGTACAGCGTCGGGTTGCCCTCGGGGTCGGCTCCGCCCATCCGGGCCGCGACCTCGATGTTCTTGATGAGCTTCGCGAAGAGCTTGCCGCGCTTGGCGTCGATCACGGCCTTCTTGTGCTTCGTCGTGGCCCATTTAGAGTGGCCGGACATCTGCCTGTCTCCTTCGCGTAACCCATCTCTGCAACGAACGCAGGAATCCTACAAGGCATCGCCCCGGCGCTCCGCCCGCACCATGTCGGTGAAGAGGCGGTGCACCCGGTGGTCCCCGGTCAGCTCCGGGTGGAAGGACGTCGCCAGCGCGTTGCCCTGGCGGACCGCGACGATGTGTCCGTCGTGCTCGGCGAGCACCTCGGCGGACGCGCCGACGGACTCCACCCAGGGGGCGCGGATGAAGACGCCCTCCACGGGTTCCCCGGACACGCCCTTGACCTCGACCGCGGCCTCGAAGGACTCGTTCTGCCGTCCGAAGGCGTTGCGGCGCACGATCATGTCGATGCCGCCGACGGTCTCCTGCCCCGAGCGCGGGTCGAGGATCTTGTCGGCGAGCAGGATCATGCCGGCGCAGGTGCCGTAGACGGGCATGCCCGCGCGCACGCGTGCGCGCAGGGGCTCCATCAGGCCGAAGAGGACGGCCAGTTTGGAGATCGTGGTGGACTCCCCGCCCGGGATCACCAGGCCGTCGACCTCGGCGAGCTCCTCGGGGCGCCGGACCGGCCCGGCCGCGGCGTCCGCCGCGGCCAGGGCCGCCAGGTGCTCCCGTACGTCGCCCTGGAGTGCGAGCACTCCGATCACGGGAGCGGTCATCACCAGCCCCGGTTGGCGTAGCGCTCGGCCTCGGGCAGGGTGTCGCAGTTGATGCCGACCATGGCCTCGCCCAGGTTGCGGGAGGCGTCCGCGATGATCTTCGGGTCGTCGTAGAAGGTGGTCGCCTTCACGATGGCCGCGGCGCGCTTGGCGGGGTCGCCGGACTTGAAGATGCCGGAGCCGACGAAGACGCCCTCGGCGCCGAGCTGGCGCATCAGCGCGGCGTCGGCGGGGGTGGCCACGCCGCCGGCGGAGAACAGCACCACGGGCAGCTTGCCCAGCTCGGCGACCTCCTTGACCAGCTCGTACGGGGCGCGCAGCTCCTTGGCGGCGGCGTACAGCTCGTGGTTGTCGAAGCCGCGCAGGCGGGCGATCTCGTTCTTGATCTGGCGCAGGTGGCGGACGGCCTCGACGACGTTGCCGGTGCCGGCCTCGCCCTTGGAGCGGATCATCGCCGCGCCCTCGGCGATGCGGCGCAGGGCCTCGCCCAGGTTGGTGGCGCCGCACACGAAGGGGGTGGTGAAGGCCCACTTGTCGGAGTGGTTGACCTCGTCGGCCGGGGTGAGGACCTCGGACTCGTCGATGTAGTCGACGCCGAGCGACTGGAGCACCTGTGCTTCGACGAAGTGGCCGATGCGGGACTTCGCCATCACCGGGATGGACACGGCGTCGATGATGCCCTCGATCATGTCCGGGTCGGACATGCGGGCCACACCGCCGTCCTTGCGGATGTCGGCCGGGACGCGCTCCAGGGCCATGACGGCGACGGCGCCCGCGTCCTCGGCGATCTTCGCCTGCTCCGGCGTGACGACGTCCATGATCACGCCGCCCTTGAGCTGCTCGGCCATGCCGCGCTTGACACGCGCGGTGCCGGTCGCGGGACCCTGGTTTTCGGAGAGCGTGCTGGACACGAATGACCTCGCTGGGGAAGAGGGGGATTCTGCAGCACTGAGGAAACGTGACCCGAGCAGGCCACAGCAAGGGCCAATGAGGAGCCGGTGGCTCGTTTTCGGCCGGGGGCGAGGTGATCTGCGGCCGGAAACCGCTGTCAGGCGGCCCGCTCGATGAGCGCCGCCGGCGGCTCGTCGTCCATCTCGAAGGCCATCGGGAACGGGGCGTGTCCGGCCAGCCGGAACCAGCGCACCTTGCGGTGCAGGCGCAGCGCGCGGGCGGCGCGCACGGCGTCGTTGTGGAAGCGGCGGGCCATCGGGACGCGGCGCACGGCCTCGGCGAGCTCGAGGGCGGCCTCCTCTCCCCCGGGCGCCTCCCGGACCCCGTCCACCTGCTGCGGGTCGGCGAACACGGCCCGCAGCGCCTGGCTCAGCTCGCTCTCGGCGACCTCCCGCTGCTCCTCCACCGCCTGCCGGGCTGCGTGCGCGGCCTCGTACAGCACGATCGACGCGGCGGGGTCGAGCACCCCGGAGGTGGCCAGTTCCTGCGCCACGGAGGCGCGGCGCAGCAGTTGCGCGTCGAGCGCGGCTCGGGCGGCGTCGATCCGGGCGTGCAGGCGGTCCAGGCGGCCGGCCGTCCAGCTCAGGTACAGGCCTACGGCGAGGAGGACGACGAGGATCCAGATCAGGGTTGCGGTCACGGGCGGCAAGGCTAGTACCGGCTCCGCCGCTCGCGGCCCACGGGGCCGCACCCGGGTGCGAGCCCGTCCGCGCAGTTCCCCGCGCCCCTGAGGGCGTCCACACGCCGCTGCCCGCGCGAGGAGCCGCCACGACAGCGCCGTACGCCGGGTGCGGGTCGCACGTGGCTGGTCGCGCAGTTCCCCGCGCCCCTCAGGGCGTCCACTCACCCCCGCCTGCGCAAGGAGCCGCCACGACAGCGCCGTACGCCGGGTGCGGGTCGCACGTGGCTGGTCGCGCAGTGCCCCGCGCCCCTGAGGGCGTCCCGGTTCAGTCCCGCGCCAGGCCCAGGCGGGCCCGCAAGCCCGTTGCTCGGTCGTCCGTCGCGACCGCCGCCGCGCCCGCGGTGACCGTCTCGTAGACGGAGAGAATGTCCGCACCGACCGTCGACCAGTCGAACCGACGCACATGCGCACTGCCCCGCGCCCGCAGCTCCTCACGGCGCACGGGATCGCCCAGGAGCCGCACCGCCGCCTCCGCGAGCGCCTGCGCGTCCTCGTTGGCGAACAGTTCGCCGGCCGCCCCCCGGTCCAGGACCTGGGCGAACGCGTCCAGGTCGGACGCCAGCACCGGCGCGCCCGCCGACATCGCCTCGACGAGGATGATGCCGAAGCTCTCACCGCCGGTGTTGGGCGCCACGTACAGGTCCACGCTCCGCAGCAGCCGCGCCTTGTCCTCGTCGCTGATCATGCCGAGGAACTCCACGCGCGGACGCAGCTCGGCCGGCAGCGACTCGACCGCCTCCTCCTCGTCGCCGCGCCCGGCCACCAGCAGCCGCGTCTCCGGGCGGGCGGCGAGGATCTTCGGCAGCGCCCGCATCAGCACCGGCAGGCCCTTGCGGGGCTCGTCGATGCGGCCGATGAAGCCGATGGTGTCGCCCTGCCACTCCGGCCTGGGCTCGGCCTTGGCGAAGAAGTCGACGTCGACGCCGTTGGGGATGACCACCGCGTCACCGCCCAGGTGTTCGACGAGGGTGCGGCGGGCGTACTCGCTGACCGCGATCCGCGCACTGATCTTTTCCAGGGCCGCCTGGAGGATGGCGTACGCGGCGATCATCGCGCGGGAGCGCGGGTTGGACGTGTGGAACGTGGCGACGATCGGCCCCTCGGCCGCCCAGCAGGTCAGCAGGCCCAGCGAGGGCGAGGTCGGCTCGTGGATGTGCACCACGTCGAAGGAGCCGTCGTGCAGCCAGCGCCGTACCCGCGCGGCGGACAGGAACCCGAAGTTCAGCCGCGCCACCGAGCCGTTGTACGGCACCGGCACCGCGCGGCCCGCGGAGACGACGTACGGGGGCAGCGGGGTGTCGTCGTCGGCGGGGGCGAGGACGGACACCTCGTGCCCGAGGCGGATGAAGTACTCGGCCAGGTCACGGATGTGGAACTGGACGCCGCCCGGCACGTCCCACGAGTACGGGCAGACGATGCCGATCCTCACGCCGCGCCCTCCCGGTCCTGCCCGGGGGCGTGCGCGGGGCCGTGCGCGGGATCGAGGTCCTCGGTCCACAGACGCTGCAGCATGTGCCAGTCCTCCGGATGCTCGGCGATTCCCGTGGCGAAGGCGTCGGCCAGCGCCTGTGTCATCACGGACGTCTTCTCGGCGCGCGTGCCTGACTCGGGGACCTCGACCGGGGGATGCACCCGGCCCTGCATCACGGGCGACTCGTCGTACCAGAGGGTCACGGGCAGCAGCCGCGCGCCGGTGTGCTGGGCCAGCAGCGCGGGTCCCGCGGGCATGCGGGCGGCGTGCCCGAAGAAGCTCACCTCGACGCCCGAGGCGGACAGGTCGCGGTCGGCGACCAGGCAGACCAGGCCTCCGTCGCGCAGCCGCCGGGCCAGCGTGCCGAAGGCGGAGCCGCCGCTGTGCGGCAGGACCTCCATGCCGAGGCCCTCGCGGTAGGCGACGAACCGGTCGTACAGCGTCTCCGGCTTCAGCCGCTCGGCGACGGTGGTGAACGGTATGCCGAGCTTCGTGGTGACCCAGGCGCCGGCGAGGTCCCAGTTGGCGAGGTGCGGCAGCGCCAGCACGACGCCCTTGCCGGCCGCCATGCCCTCGGTGAGATGGTGCAGGTCCTTCACCGAGAGGGAGTCGGCGATGCGCTCAGGACTCCAGGCGGGCAGCCGGAACGACTCCATCCAGTACCGCAGGTACGAGCGCATGCCCGCGCGGGACATCTCGGCGAGCCGCTCCGGGCTCGCGCCCGGCACCACGCGCGCGTAGTTGCTCTCCAGCCGCAGCACGCCCTTCCCGCGCCGCTTCCATGCGGCGTCGGCGATGGTCCGCCCCAGGCGCACCGCGACCGGCTCGGGCAGCTTCTTCACGGTGCCCCAGCCCGCGCCGTACAGGCCGTCGGTGAGCCGCTCCCGGGCGCTCACCGGTCCGCCTCGCTCCCCAGCGCCTGCTGCTGCTCCGCGGCCTCCGCCTCCGCGGACTCCCGGCGCACCGTGACCACGCGCTGGATCAGCGTGACGAGGCTGCCGACGGCGACGGCCCACAGGGCGATCGGCAGCAGGTACTGGATGCCGGGCACGCCGAACGCGTGCAGGCCCGCGAGCCCGGCCGCGACCAGCGAGACCACCAGCCGCTCGGCCCGCTCCACCAGCCCGTTCACGGCGACCGGCAGCCCGATCGACTCGCCGCGCGCCTTGGTGTACGACACCACCTGGCCGCTGGCCAGGCAGAAGATCGACACCGCGCACAGCACGTTGTCGTCGCCCGAGCCCGCGTACCAGAGGGCGAAGCCGCCGAAGACCGCGCCGTCGGCCACCCGGTCCAGGGTGGAGTCCAGGAAGGCCCCCCAGCGGCTGGAACGGCCCAGCTGACGGGCCATGTTGCCGTCGACCAGGTCGGAGAACACGAACAGCGTGATGACGACCGTGCCCCAGAAGAACTCGCCGCGCGGATAGAACACCAGCGCGCCGGCCACCACACCCGCGGTGCCGATGAGCGTGACCGTGTCGGGGCTGACCCCCCGCCGGATGAGAAACGCGGCGAACGGTGTGAGGACACGCGTGAAAAATGCACGCGCGTACTTGTTCAGCATGGCCTTCCCGACGGTCGGTGGGGCCGCGTGGCCCCTGCTGGCCACCGGCGGGCCCATCGTAGTCACCGCGCGCGGGCACGGCTGCGGGGCACCCGGACCGCCGGGCACGGGCCCCGCCGTGATCGCCGCCGCACCCCGGCGACCTGCGCCGCGGCGGCGATCATGTCCTTCGTATGGACGCGCCGTGACGGGAGTGGAAAGCTCGAAGAACCGCGGGCGCCGCCGGAGCCGCACCGCAGGCGATGCCCCCGGACGGGGTCCGGGGAAGGCTTCCACGGGTCCGCGCCCACAGTGACCTCACCGTGCACGGGAGGCAGGATCATGGGCGACAAGGCGCACACACACCCCGGGGCCGCCGGCAGGGCACAAGCGGCCGACCGCCCCACGTCCGTACGGAACGTGGTGCTGGTCGGCCACTCCGGATCGGGCAAGACGACTCTGGTGGAGGCCCTCGCGCTGACCGCGGGGGCGGTGAACCGGGCGGGCCGCGTGGAGGACGGCGGCACCCTCTCCGACTACGACGAGATCGAACACCGGCAGCAGCGCTCGGTGCAGCTCTCCCTGGTGCCGGTCGAATGGAACGGCATCAAGGTCAACCTTCTGGACACCCCCGGCTACGCCGACTTCGTCGGGGAGCTCAGGGCCGGTCTGCGCGCGGCGGACGCGGCCCTCTTCGTCGTCTCGGCCGCGGACGGCGTGGACGGCTCGACCCGCATGGTGTGGGACGAGTGCGCCGCGGTCGGCATGCCCCGCGCCATCGTCGTCACACACCTGGAGGCGGCCCGCGCCGACTTCGAGGAGATGACCCGGGTCTGCGCGGAGACCTTCGGCGGGGACGACCCCGACGCGGTGCTGCCGCTGTACCTGCCACTGCGCGGTCCCGAGGGACCGGACGGCCACGCGCCGGTGACCGGCCTGATCGGGCTGCTCACGCGCAAGCTGTTCGACTACTCCGGCGGCGAACGCGTGGCGAACGAGCCGGTCGGCGACCAGGTGCCGATGATCGAGGAGGCACGCGGCCGGCTGATCGAGGGGATCATCTCCGAGAGCGAGGACGAGACCCTCATGGACCGCTACCTCGGCGGTGAGGACGTCGACGTCAGGACACTGATCGACGACGCGGAACGGGCCGTCGCACGGGGCGTCTTCTTCCCCGTCCTCGCCGCCGCGCCCGCCGCCCCCGGCGCCCGCCAGGGACTCGGCACGGTGGAACTCCTCGACCTGATCACCGGCGGCTTCCCCACCCCGCTGGAGCACGGCACCCCGGCGGTGACCACACCGGACGGCCGGCCGCGCGAGCTGAAGCCGTGCGACCCGGACGCCCCGCTGGCCGCGGAGGTCGTCAAGACGTCCTCCGACCCCTACGTGGGACGGCTCTCGCTGGTCCGGGTCTTCTCCGGGACGCTGCGCGCCGACCAGACCGTGCACGTCTCCGGACACGGGCTGACCGACCGCGGCCACGAGGACCACGACGTCGACGAACGGGTCGGCGCGCTGTCCACACCGTTCGGCAAGGTGCAGCGGCCGGTGTCGCACGTCATCGCCGGCGATCTGGCGTGCGTGGCGAAACTCTCCCGCGCGGAGACCGGCGACACCCTGTCCTCCAAGGACGACCCGCTGGTCATGGAGCCGTGGGAGATGCCGGACCCGCTCCTGCCGCTCGCCATCGAGGCGCACAGCAAGGCCGACGAGGACAAGCTGTCCCAGGGACTCGCCCGGCTGGTGGCCGAGGACCCGACGATGCGGCTGGAACAGAACCAGGACACCCACCAGGTGGTGCTGTGGTGCCTCGGCGAGGCCCACGCGGACGTGGCCCTGGAGCGGCTGCGCAGCCGCTACGGCGTCCAGGTCGACGTCGTACCGCACCGGGTGTCGCTGCGCGAGACGTTCGGCGGCAAGGCGGCCGGACGCGGCCGGCACGTCAAACAGTCCGGCGGACACGGGCAGTTCGCGATCTGCGAGATCGAGGTGGAACCGCTGCCGAACGGCTCGGGCATCGAGTTCGTGGACAAGGTGGTCGGCGGCGCCGTGCCCCGGCAGTTCATCCCCTCGGTGGAGAAAGGCGTACGGGCCCAGGCCCTGAAGGGAGTCGCGGCCGGGCATCCGCTCGTCGACGTGCGCGTGACGCTGCTCGACGGCAAGGCGCACTCGGTGGACTCCTCGGACGCCGCCTTCCAGACGGCGGGCGCGCTGGCGCTGCGGGAGGCCGCCGCCGACGCGAAGATCCACCTGCTGGAGCCGGTGGCCGAGGTGTCCGTACTGATCGGCGACGACTACGTGGGCGCCGTCATGAGCGACCTGTCCGGCCGCCGCGGCCGGGTACTGGGCACCGAACAGTCGCCCGGCGGACGCACGCTGATCCGGGCGGAGGTGCCGGAGATCGAGATCGGCCGGTACGCCGTCGACCTGCGGTCGCTGTCGCACGGCACCGGCCGCTTCAGCCGCCGCCACGTCCGGCACGAACCGATGCCGCCGCAGGTCGCGGAACGGATCAAGGAGGAGGCGCACGCGGCCACTTGACGCACACGGGCGCCCGCCGGTCACGCCGGCGGGCGCCCCTGCGCGCGGTCACGCTTCCGCTTCACCCCGCGCGACTCCCCCGCACCGGAGAACGGCTTGGAACGACCCCCGGCGGACAGCCGTGGCTGCCTATACGCTGAACACCTGATCAACAGGTGTGCGCAGCACGGAAGTCGGGAAGGCCGCAAGACGACAGTCGCGGCGATCGGGGGGCGGGAATGACCGTTGAGAGCGGTTACGCGGATTTCTTCGGTCCGCAGGTACCGCGCACGGGCGACGAGGGCCAGACACCCACCTTCGCACTGGCCTCGGCGGCCTACCGGGACAACGAGGCCGACGAGATACTCAAGGCCAACAGCGAGTGGCACAAGTCGGAGGTCGGCAAGCCACGGATCAAGCTGTTCCGGCCCAACCTCGGCGAGGCGTTCTCCCGCGCGATCATCGACCGCATGCTCGGCTCCGGCCGCGCCCCGCTCATCCAGTCCTTCGGCACCCAGCCGCAGGTGGTCGTGGAGCACGCCCTGGCGGCGCACCGCATCCGCCGCGAACGCGACAACTGGCTGACCGCCGTGATGGTCCTGTGCGGCCTGCTGTTCCTGCCCGGCCTCCTCGTGTGGCTGCTGGTGTTCCAGATCCGCACCACGATGGCCAAGCGCGACGACAAGCGGGCCGGCGCACTCGCCACCGCCCTGCTGGTCGGCGTCGGCGCCCTCGCCGTGCTGTTCCTCCTCCGCATGCCGTTCACCGGCTTCTGGGCCTGGTACGCGCGCGCGGCCGTCGTGGCCCCGGTGGTGGGCTGGTTCTGGGCCAAGCAGATCTGCGAGCGCACCGCCCGCGACCTGCGGGCGCGATGGGACAGCCTGCTCTCGGGCAGCAGCATCGGAGCCAAGGTCCCCGAAGCCGTACCGAGCAGCCCCGGCGAAACGGCCGCCGAGCAGCTGCGCCAGTCGCTGGCCCGGCTCAGCGCCGAACAGCAGTCCAACTCCGTGTTCTACGCCGGACCCAAGGGCATCCTCGGAATGGGCACCCGCTGGGGCAGCTGGCAGCTCGCGGAGGACCTCGTACCGGCCGACCCCGACCGGGAGATCCACCCGTTCCGCAGCTGGGACGTCATCAAGGCCGTCCACGACCGGCTGCGCATGCTGGAGCGCGGCCCGCTGAACACGGGCGGCTTCCCCAAGCCGACGATCCGCCACTGGATCGTCACCCCCATCGGCGAGAACGCCACGGCGGTCTCCCGGCCCGAGGGCACGGACGTCGAGGCGTACCAGGTCAAGCAGCACGCCGTGCAGGAGATCTGCAACAAGCAGCAGTTCGGCGCCGGCGACCGGCACTACCTGGGCGTGCAGTGGACCCTCTGGGACGGCCAGCTGGTGATCACCATGCTGATCACGGTGACCGTGCTGCACGAGACCCTGCGCATCGAGGTCACCGGGCACGCCCTGGGCCCTGTGCACTCGCTGTTCACCACCAAACCGGCGGCGAAGGAGAAGGAGGTCCAGAAGTCGATCAAGTTCTGGGAGACCCGGAAGGTCAAGCTCCCGCTGGTCGACTCGGACGAGGTGGTCCGGCTGGCCGCCCGCGCGCCGCTCACCAACTACCCGCCGCTGCTGTACTGGCTGGGCGGCAAGCTGTCGCTCCCCGAGCCGTTCGGGCTGCGCCACGCCTGGGCGGACAAGCCCTGGCGGCACCGCTTCATGGCGGACGACGCGCTGCGGGCCGCGACGCCGGTGCTGCGCGTGGTGCACGCGGCGGCGATCAAGGTGCTGGAGGAGAACGGCGTGGACACCACCAAGTTCGGCTCCCGCTCGTCGTCCCTGTCCACGGCGGTGCAGGACGCGACACCGAGCAAGGCGGACCTGTACGACGCGTAGCCGACGGGCGGGCGGGCCCCGGCCCCGGGCGCGGGTCAGGCCGTGGGCCAGGCCTCCGCGAGCATCTTGCGGGTGTCGGCCAGCAGCTGCGGCAGCACCTTGGTGTGGCCGATGACCGGCATGAAATTGGTGTCGCCGCCCCAGCGCGGGACGACGTGCTGGTGCAGATGCGCGGCGATGCCGGCACCCGCGACGGTGCCCTGGTTCATGCCGATGTTGAAGCCGTGGGCGCCGGACGCGGTGCGCAGCGCGGTCATCGCCTGCTTGGTGAACACGGCCAGCTCCGCCGTCTCCTCGACGGTCAGCTCGGTGTAGTCGGCCACGTGCCGGTAGGGCACCGTCATCAGATGGCCGCCGGTGTACGGGTACAGGTTGAGCACCGCGTACACCAGCTGGCCGCGGCGCAGGATCAGCCCCTCCTCGTCGGACTCGGCCGGGAGGGAACAGAAGGGGCAGCCGTCGCCGGGGCCGCTCGGCTTGTTCTCGCCCTGGATGTAGGCCATCCGGTGCGGGGTCCACAGACGCTGGAACGCGTCCTGCGTCCCCACTCCCAACTGCTGCTCCGGCTCACTCGTCATGCGTGCAGCATATGGCGTGACCGCGGGAGGGCGGCAAAAAGGCCCCCGGGACCGCTCCCGGGGGCCTTCGCGCGTACGAATCAGACCTGCGCCCGCTCCTCGACGACCTTCGCGATCTTGGCGATGGCCTCGTCGACGGGGATGCCGTTCTCCTGCGAACCGTCGCGGTAGCGGAAGGACACCGCGCCGTTCGCCATGTCCTCGTCGCCCGCGATGACCATGAAGGGCACCTTCTGCTTCTGGGCGTTGCGGATCTTCTTCTGCATCCGGTCGGAGGAGGAGTCCACCTCGACGCGCAGACCCTGCTTGCGGGCGGCGTCCGCGAACTTCTCCAGGTGGTCGACGTGGGCGTCACCGATGGGGATGCCCACCGCCTGCACCGGCGCCAGCCACGCCGGGAACGCACCCGCGTAGTGCTCCAGGAGCACCGCGAAGAACCGCTCGATGGAGCCGAACAGCGCGCGGTGGATCATGACCGGGCGGGTCTTGGAGCCGTCCGCGGCCGTGTACTCGAGGTCGAAGCGCTCCGGCAGGTTGAAGTCGAGCTGGATGGTCGACATCTGCCAGGTGCGGCCGATGGCGTCCTTGGCCTGGACGGAGATCTTCGGACCGTAGAAGGCGGCGCCGCCCGGGTCCGGGACCAGCGGCAGGCCCTGCTTCTCGGCGACCTGGCGCAGCGTCTCGGTCGCCTCCTCCCACGCCTCGTCGCTGCCGACGAACTTCTCCGGGTCCTTGGTGGACAGCTCCAGGTAGAAGTCGGTGAGGCCGTAGTCGCGCAGCAGGTTCAGCACGAAGGTGAGCGTCTTGTCGAGCTCCTCCGACATCTGCTCACGGGTGCAGTAGATGTGCGCGTCGTCCTGGGTGAAGCCGCGGGCCCGGGTCAGGCCGTGCACGACGCCCGACTTCTCGTACCGGTACACGGTGCCGAACTCGAAGAGGCGCAGCGGCAGTTCCCGGTAGGACCGCCCGCGCGCGTCGAAGATCAGGTTGTGCATCGGGCAGTTCATGGGCTTGAGGTAGTAGTCCACGCCCTCGTCGAGCTGCATGGGCGGGTACATGCCGTCGGCGTACCAGTCCAGGTGGCCCGAGGTCTCGAAGAGCTTCCCCTTCGTCGCGTGCGGGGTGTAGACGAACTCGTACCCCTCCTCCTCGTGGCGGCGCCTCGAGTAGTCCTCCATGACCCGTCGGACGATGCCGCCCTTGGGATGGAAGACGGCGAGGCCGGAGCCGATCTGCTCCGGGATGGAGAACAGGTCGAGCTCGGAGCCGAGCTTGCGGTGGTCGCGCTTCTCGGCCTCGGCGAGGAACTCCAGGTGCGCCTTCAGCTCGTCCTTGGAGGGCCAGGCGGTGCCGTAGATGCGCTGGAGCATCGGGTTCTTCTCGCTGCCGCGCCAGTAGGCGGCGGCGTTGCGCATCAGCTTGAAGGCCGGGATGTTCCGGGTGGTGGGCAGGTGGGGACCGCGGCAGAGGTCCTTCCAGCACAGCTCGCCGGTCTTGGCGTCGAGGTTGTCGTAGATCGTCAGCTCGCCGGCGCCGACCTCGACGTCCGCGCCGTCGTCGTGCGAGGCGGAGCCCTTGAGGCCGATCAGCTCCAGCTTGTACGGCTCGTCGGCGAGCTCCTCGCGGGCGGCCTCGTCGGTCACCACGCGGCGGGAGAAGCGCTGGCCGCGCTTCTGGATCTCCTGCATCTTCTTCTCGATGGCCTTGAGATCCTCGGGCGTGAAGGGCTTCTCCACGTCGAAGTCGTAGTAGAAGCCGTCCCGGACCGGCGGGCCGATGCCCAGCTTGGCCTCGGGGAACAGCTCCTGCACGGCCTGGGCCATCACGTGCGCGGTGGAGTGGCGCAGGATGTTGAGCCCGTCCTCGGAGGAGATCTCGACGCCTTCGACGGTCTCGCCGTCCTGGACCTGGTACGAGAGGTCCTTGAGCTCTCCGGCCACCCGCGCGGCGATGATCGAGCGCTCGCCGGCGAAGAGCTCGGCGGCCGTGGTGCCCGTCGTCACCACGCGTTCTTCCCGCTCGGAATCGCGTTGGATGATCACACGGACGTCTGACACCGGTCTCTCCTGACTGAAGGCTGTGGTCGCGGCGCCATACCGGAGCGCACGCATGGGTGCGATCGTACCGACCCGTGACCGGTGCGGGCGAAATCAGTCGTCGCAGGCCGGGCCGAAGGCCGTGCCGAAGTCGTCCGTGCTCTCCTGGAGCGCCTTGAGCAGCCGGTCGCGTTCGGCCTCGTCGACCTGGACGGGCGCGACCTCCCGGACCTCGGTGAGCCGGCGGAAGCCGCTCTGTCCGGTCAGGAGCCCGCGCATCCGCACCGGCAGTCCCATGAGGTGGGCGTGTCCGGCGGTCCGGTAGTCCTCCTCGCCGAGTGTGACGCGGAGGTGTCCGACGTCGGCGCCCGCGAGCACCCGCAGCCGCACCATGCCGTCGCCCTGGGGCCCCGACCGGTACATCCGGACGACCGCTCCGGTGACCGTGACGGTGACGGAGGGTTCCGCGCCGCGGTAACGGCGGCCGGCCTCGAGCAGTACGGGCAGGTCGCCGGGCGAGAACTCCACGGGTGCCGCGCCTGACACGCACCCTTCGGGCACGCCCGCCGCCGGCGCCCAGTCCACGCGGATCCGGGCGCCCTCGGTGCCCCGCACCAGGGTGACGAGGGCCTCGGTGAGCTCGTGGCTGACGCCGGCGCCGACAGCCGTGGCGAAGGCGTCCATGGAGCCGGTGACCCGCTGGAGGTCGACGGCCTCACGCGCCGCGTGCAGGGCGTGGAACAGGCACACGGCGAGCGGGCGGCCGGTGGCGACGGGCACGAAGGCGGTGAGGCCGCGGCCGTCCGGCGCGGGGCCCACCAGCACGCCGTCGAGCGCGGCGGCGGCCTGGCCCCGGTGGCGGGCGCCGTGGCGGCCGGCGCGGGCGCGGGTGGCGAGC
>MUNG01000106.1:0-146 GCA_002154585.1 Streptomyces pseudogriseolus | reverse complement strand
CTCGCTGTCGGAGAAGGCGCGGCCGACGGGGACGAGGAGGCTGGTGCCGGTGCCGGGTCCTGGCGGGGCCCAGCGGCCGTAGCGTCCGGGGGCGCCGCCGCGCCGCCGCCAGCCGTGCCGGCGCAGCAGGGCGGTGAGCACGGCGG
>MUNG01000105.1 GCA_002154585.1 Streptomyces pseudogriseolus | reverse complement strand
CCGGGCGCGCGCCCGGAAGCGGCCGTACCTCTCCGAGCAGCCGGCCGGGTGCCGCTCCGCGGGGAGGGGGCGGCGCACCCCCGGGTCCCGGACGCACCCGCCCGCCGGGCGTACACGCGTCGAGGCGCGCCGCGTCACGCGCTCACGATCCGTCGCGTGGCGGGTTTCCGTCCGTGTCCGTGTCCGTGCCGGTGTCCGAGGCCGGGCGGGACGGGCCCGGCTTGGGGGCCGTGAAGCCGCCGAAGCCCCGGCGGACCCGGTCGCCGAGGTCGCCCGCGCCGCCCGCGATGTCGCTGACCAGCTTCATCAGCGGGTCCTTCGAGGTACGTACCTCGTCGGCGTAAGTGCTCGCCGACTCCCGCCAGGAGTCCCGTACCGACGCGTCCTTGTCGTCCGCGCGGCGCGGGTAGTGGCCGTCCATGATCCGCTGGTAGTCACGGGAGGCCGCCCACTTCTTCAGCTCGGCCGCCCGCACCGTGGTGAACGGGTGCGAGCGCGGCAGCACGTTAAGGATCTTCAGCACGGAGTCGCGCAGGTCGCCGCCCGACTCGTACTCCTCGGCCTGCTCCAGGAACGCGTCCACGTTCATCTCGTGCAGATGGTTGCCGCCCGCGATCTTCATCAGGCCGCGCATCGACGCCCGGACGTCCTGCCCCACCAGCAGCCCCGCGCGGTCCGCGGACAGCTCCGACTTGCGGAACCACTCCCGCAGCGCGGTCACGATCGCCATGATCGCCACGTTGCCCAGCGGGATCCACGCGACCCGGACCGCCAGCGACGTCAGGAACAGCAGGACCGTCCGGTACACCGAGTGACCGGACAGCGCGTGCCCGACCTCGTGCCCGACGACCGCCCGCATCTCCTCCTCGTCGAGCAGCTCCACCAGCCCCGTGGTCACCACGATGATCGGCTCGTCGAGACCGATGCACATCGCGTTCGGGACCGGGTCCTGGCTGACGTACATCGGGGGGACCTTCTCCAGGTCCAGGATGTAGCAGGCGTCCCGCAGCATGTCGTTGAGGTGCGCGAACTGCCGGTCCGAGACCCGCACCGAGTCGGACAGGAACAGCAGCCGCAGACTGCGCTCGGGCAGCAGCCCGCTCAGCGCCTTGAAGACCGTGTCGAACCCACTCAGCTTCCGCAGCGCCACCAGCGCGGAACGGTCGGCGGGGTGCTCGTACGCGCGCGAGGAGATCCCGGGGAAGCGCCTGCGCTGCCTGCCGGGCACCTTCTCGTGCCCGTTGTGCTGGTGGCCGTCGGACATCTTTCCCCCATGTGCGTCTGGTTGACCTGCAAGGTCGCCGGCGCGGCCCTTGTGCTCCCCCCGCGGCGGGACCCAGCCTAGGCGGGATTCCCGTCCGCGGGCAGCGGGGCGGCCGCTTCGTGCGGCCCCACGCGGAAGGACGAGCGGGCGCCGGGCAACGGTTGCCTCCCCGCGCCGGGACGGCCCCGCCGGGGCGCCGCACGCCCGCAACGGCGGAGTCGGCGTGATCGCCGCGAAGCCGCCCGCATACGATGAGCGCACGTCTTTATCCCGCCCACACGCGATAGGTCCTGCCGAAGATGAGCTTCCCCAGCACCGCTGCCCAGATGGTCACCCTCGCCGCCGAGGGCGGAGAGCACGGCGGCAACCACGAGAGCCTCAGCCCCTACCTCACCGGCGGCGGCGCCCTGTTCGTGCTGC
This sequence comes from Streptomyces pseudogriseolus, assembly GCA_002154585.1. Lineage (GTDB taxonomy): Bacteria > Actinomycetota > Actinomycetes > Streptomycetales > Streptomycetaceae > Streptomyces > Streptomyces pseudogriseolus. Next base: position 12,534 of record MUNG01000105.1, on the reverse strand, counting down.
TGCTCCTGCTGTGGATCACCACCCGCTTCAACCGCGACCGCTGAGCCCCCGGGCCTCCCGGCCCGAGGGCACTGGCGGACGGGGCCCACAGGCCGGGCCGGTAGGGTCTGCACGCATGGGAGAGCAGGACATGCCTACCGGCCCCGGCACCGGCCCGGCTTCGCGGGGCAAGCGCCGTCTGGGCGTCATGGGCGGCACTTTCGACCCGATCCACCACGGGCACCTGGTGGCGGCCAGCGAGGTGGCCGCGCAGTTCCACCTCGACGAGGTGGTCTTCGTGCCCACCGGCCAGCCCTGGCAGAAGAGCCACCGCGCGGTGTCGCCCGCCGAGGACCGCTACCTGATGACGGTCATCGCCACCGCCGAGAACCCGCAGTTCTCGGTGAGCCGCATCGACATCGACCGCGGCGGCCCCACCTACACCGTGGACACCCTGCGCGACCTCGCCGCGCTCAACCCGGACACGGACCTGTTCTTCATCACCGGCGCCGACGCCCTCGCCCAGATCCTGACCTGGCGTGACAGCGAGGAACTGTTCTCCCTGGCACACTTCATCGGCGTGACCCGGCCCGGCCACCATCTGACCGACGCCGGCCTGCCCGAGGGCGGGGTCTCGCTCGTGGAGGTCCCGGCCCTCGCCATCTCCTCCACGGACTGCCGTGCGAGAGTCGCCAAGGGAGACCCCGTCTGGTACCTGGTGCCGGACGGTGTCGTGCGCTACATCGCCAAGCGTCAGCTGTATCGCGGCGAGTGAGCCGAGAGGGGCACCGGTGAACGACGGATACGACGCGGGATACGGCGACGGGGGACCGTACGAGCTCGTCGGCTACGACGAGTACGGCCGGCCGGTCTACCGGCAGGCCGCCGACCAGCAGACGCAGGCCCAGCAGTACGACCCCTACGGGCAGCAGGGGCAGCAGGGGCAGCATCAGGGCCAGCAGAGTCAGCAGCAGGGCTACGGCTACGACCCGTACGCCACGGGCGGCCACCAGCAGCCCGCCTACGACCCCTACGGGAACGGCGGCGGCTACGGCTACGACGCCTACCCGCAGCAGCAGCCCGCCCCCGACCCCTACGGGCAGGGCACGCACGGCGACGGCACCGGGCAGCAGCCCCGGGTGACCGAGCAGACGGCGTACATACCGGAGCAGCCCGCCCCCGCCCCGGAGCGGACCGCGCACATCCCCCGGCAGGCCGGCCCGGCCGACGAGGGGTACGACGGCGACGACGGCACCGACGGCGCCGGCTCCGCCCCCGAGTACCGCACCGAGCAGTTCGCCTTCGTCGAGGAGCCCGACGGCGACTCCGAGGACGTCATCGACTGGCTCAAGTTCACCGAGAACCGCACCGAGCGCCGCGAGGAGGCCCGCCGCCGCGCCCGCAGCCGGATCGTCGCCCTGACCGTGGTGCTCGCGCTGCTCGTCGCCGGCGGCGTCGGCTACCTCTGGTACGCCGGGAAACTGCCCGGAGTCTCCGGCTCCGACGCGGACACCGGCACCACCACCGCCGCGGGCGCGCAGAAGCGGGACGTCCTGGTCGTCCACCTGCACGACACCGAGAACGGCGGCACCTCCACCGCGCTGCTCGTGGACAACGCCACCACCAAGCAGGGCACCACCGTGCTGCTCCCCAACTCCCTCGCCCTCACCGCCGAGGACGGCACCACCACCACGCTCGCCAAGTCCGTCGAGGACGACGGATCCGAAGGCACCCGCACCGCCCTCGACACCGTCCTCGGCACCGACATCGAGGGCACCTGGCGGCTGGACACCCCCTTCCTGCTCACCCTCGTCGACCTGGTCGGCAACATCGAGGTCGACACCGACACGGACGTGCCCGACCCGGACGCCAAGAAGAAGGGCGAGGCGCCGCTGGTGCGCAAGGGCAAGGGCCAGACCCTCAGCGGCAAGATGGCCGTCGCCTACGCCACCCACCGCGGCCCCGGCGAGGACCAGAACGCCCAGCTGGAGCGGTTCGGGCAGGTGCTGCACGGGGTGCTGCGCAAGATGACCTCCGAGCCGGACGCCGCCACGGTCACCGTCCAGACCCTCGGCCAGATCATCGAGCCGCCGCTGACCGACGCGGACCTCGGCGCCTTCCTCGCCGGGCTCTCCGACCTCGCCAAGGGCGGCGACCACCGCACCACGCTGCTGCCCGTCGAGGGGGACGGCACGCTCACCGCCGAGGCGAGCGACGGCGTCGTCAAGGACGTCCTTGGCGGCACCGCCAAGAGCCCCGACCGGGACGCCGCGGTCACCGTCTCCGTGCGCAACGCCACCGGCGACGGGGACGACACCGAGAAGGCCCGCGTGGTGCTCCTCAACGGCGGCTTCACCTTCCTGGAGGGCGGCACCGCCGGCTCCGCCGAGGCCGCCTCCGAAGTCGTCTACGCCGACCCCGCCGAGAAGGAGAACGCCACCGAGGTCGCCAAGACCCTGGGCCTGCCCGCCGACGCCGTCACCAAGGGCGAGATCTCGGGCAACGCGCGCGTGGCGGTCGTCCTCGGCCAGGACTACGACCCCGGGTCGTAGCGAGTCCGGGTCGTAGCGAGTCCGGGCGCACCCCGCGTCAGGGAGGAGATGCGCACCCCGCGTATTCACGTGGGGTGCGCACGGCGGTCCGTGAGACCCTTGAGGACAAACGACCGCCGACCGAAAGCCATGCAGTGACCGCAACCGACCGTTCCATCGAGCTCGTCCACACAGCCGCCCAGGCGGCCGCCGACAAGCTCGCGCACGACATCGTCGCCTACGACGTCAGTGACGTGCTGTCCATCACCGACGCATTCCTGCTGGCCTCCGCGCCGAACGACCGCCAGGTCAAGTCGATCGTCGACGAGATCGAGGAGCGGCTCGGCAAGGAGCTCGGCGCCAAGCCGGTCCGCCGCGAGGGCGACCGCGAGGCCCGCTGGGTACTGCTCGACTACGTCGACATCGTCGTCCACGTCCAGCACAGCGAGGAGCGGGTCTTCTACGCCCTGGAGCGGCTGTGGAAGGACTGCCCCGAGCTCGACCTCCCCGAGGACGCCAAGGCCACCCGCGGCAAGGCCGCCGAGCACGCCAAGCTCCAGGAGGCCGAGGAGGCGGCGGAGCCGGGCGGTGAGTGGCGGTGAGCGCCACCGGTGAGGTGAGCGGCTCCGCGCGCCGGGGCCGCCGCATCATCCTGTGGCGGCACGGCCAGACCTCCTGGAACGTGGAACGCCGCTTCCAGGGCTCCACGGACGTCGAGCTGACCGGGACCGGCGTCGCCCAGGCCCGCCGGGCCGCCCGACTGCTCGCGGGTCTGAAGCCCGATGCCATCGTCGCCTCCGACCTCAAGCGGGCCGCGGCCACCGCCGCCGAGCTGGCCGCGCTCACCGGCCTGCACGTCGTCCACGACGAGGCCCTGCGGGAGACGTACGCGGGCGTCTGGCAGGGCCTGACGCACGACGAGATCATCGCCCGGTACGGCGAGGAGTACGCCGCGTGGAAGCGCGGCGAGCCCGTCCGCCGCGGCGGCGGCGAACTGGAGACCGAGGTCGCCGACCGCGCCGCCCCCCTGGTGCTGCGGCACGCCGAGAAGCTCCCGGAGAACGGCACGCTCGTGGTCGTCAGCCACGGCGGCACCATCCGCACCACCATCGGCCGGCTGCTCGGCCTCGACCCGCGCAGCTGGGAGAGCCTGGGCGGGCTCACCAACTGCTGCTGGTCCGTCCTCGGCGAGGGCGCCCGGGGCTGGCGGCTGCTGGAGCACAACGCCGGCACCCTGCCGGAGCCGGTGCTCGGCGACGACGACTGAGGACGGCCGCGCCCGCCGCCGTGCCCCCTCGGGGCCTCCGGCGGCGGCCGTACGAGGCGGCTCCCCGCGCGACTCCACGGCGTCCCGGACCCGGATTTCACTTTCCGGCAGGTCGCAGGCTAAAGTTCTTCTTGTTCGCCCCGCTGAGCGGGGCGGAACCAGGAAGTCACTTCATGTGGCTGCCAGGGGCTATAGCTCAGTTGGTAGAGCGCCTGCATGGCATGCAGGAGGTCAGGAGTTCAATTCTCCTTAGCTCCACATGGTGAAGATCCCGTCTCCCTCCGCGGAGGCGGGATCTTTTGTCGTCCGCCGGTGAGTACGGCGGCGTCCTCCGACGTATACCTCTGCGAGGCGTACAGCCGTGTCCCTACCGGTACCACGGCGTCGCTGACCGTATTGGCCCGGTCGTGGCAGAATCAAACGACCGGAAGGGGGCGCGGCCCGACGGGAGGGAGTTGTGATGCCTGCGAGCATCCTCGAGGAGGTCGACCACCTCCTCGGAGCGGTGTCGACCCGACGGACCTCCACCCGTCTCAGCTGCCCCTCCTGCGGTTCCGCACACGTCGCCCAGGTGCTCGGCGACAACGGCGGGATCTCCTACGTGTGCACGGCCTGCGGCCACAGCTGGAGCTGACCGATGGGTGCACACAGGCGGAAGTGCGACTGGTGCGGCAGCGGCACCCCCATCGTCCGCGACATGGAGCCGATCAACCCCGACTACCAGTACTGGTGCGAGGAGTGCGCGCGGGCGCTGATCATAAAAGGCGACCCCATCGAGACGTACCGGGAACTCGAGGGCGAGCCGATCTACGGCCGGCTGCTGGAGGAGCACTGCACCCTCAAACGCTTCTACTCGTTCGTGACGGCGTGACCTGCTGAGGGAGCACGGCCGGGAGCGCGCGATCCGGACGGAACGGGCGAAGCGAAACCGATTTGGTGTTGGGCCGGGGGGACCGTGTAAAGTTGGCGTCGCCGCCGGGGAAACCCGGGGGAACACCGCAAGGGGCTATAGCTCAGTTGGTAGAGCGCCTGCATGGCATGCAGGAGGTCAGGAGTTCAATTCTCCTTAGCTCCACAGAAGTCGAGGGCGGACCATCCGAACGGATGGTCCGCCCTCGGTCGTTGTCGCGCACGTCACCGCACCTCCCGCGCCACGAGAACGGAACGGCCCTCTCCGGCGGCTCGAGGCCGCCGGAGAGGGCCGGCTGCGTGTGTCCCCCCCGATCCCCCGTCAGCGCCCCAGAGCGCGCCTGCCGCGGCCCTGGGAGAGCACCGGAAGGTTCCGGGAGGGCGCCTTCGCCTGCGGGGCCGAGTCCTCGATGCGCAGCGCCAGCGCGGGGCAGCGCCGCACCGCGCGCAGCGCCTTCGCCTCCGCGTAACGCGGCACCTGCGCCTGAGCCACCGTCGGGAAGCCGTCCGCGCCGAGCTGGAACACCTCCGGGAGGATGTCCGCGCACAGCCCGTGGCCCCGGCACAGGGTCCAGTCGACGAAGATCTTCTGACGGCTGGGGCCGTTCTTCTCCTCGTCCTCGCCGCCCGGGATGCCCGTGGGGGTCGCGCCGCCCTCGAACAGAGGCAGCACGCCGGCCACGGGCCGTCCGCAGCCGTTGCCGAGGGCGTGCAGCGCGATGTCCTCGCCGAACGCCTTGAGCGTCGACTCCAGGAACATCGCGGAGCCGTCCGGGTGCGAACAGGCCCCCCGCCGCTTCACGTTCTTCGCGACCTGCCGGACCGCCTCGACCGCGGCCGGGCCGCCGCCGTTCAGGATGTCCTCCAGGCCGCGCGCGGCGGCCGGGAGCCCCAGGTAGCAGGGGCCGCACTGGTTGGCGCTCTCCTGCGCCAGCCACTTGGCCACCATCAGCGACTCGCCCAGCGGGCAGGTGTCCTGACTGATCGGCAGGATTGCGCCCGCGCCCAGCGAACCGCCCACCGCGTCCAGCGAGTTGCGGGAGACGATGGCCTCGTTCACGGTCGCCGCGTCGATCCACTTGCCGTGGTAGCCGCCGGTCAGCACGCCCTGCGGGACCGGCGGGGCGCCGGCCAGCTGGAGCACGTAGCGCAGCGGCACGCCGGTGGGCACCTCGATCACCATCGGGCGGGCCACCGCACCGGACACCGTGAGCATCACGGTGCCCGGCTCGTCGTACAGGCCGGTGTTGCCGTAGCGCTCCGGGCCGATGCGGGCGGCGATGGCGAGCTGGGCGAACGTCTCGGCGTTGGACAGCAGGGTGGGCGCGCCGCCGACGCCGTTCTTCGAGGCGCTGACCTTGCGGCCCGGCGGGATGGCCGGGCCGCCGTCGATGGAGCGGATCAGGGAGGCGGCGGCCCCCGTCACCATGCGCACCGGGTTGCGCTGCACCCGGGCGCGCAGCGCCGAGCGGCGGCCGTTGCTCAGGCCGCGCTCGGCGAGCGCCTGTTCCATCGAGCGCTGGGTGGACTCACGGGTGACCCCCACCACGAGCGTGCGGGCGCCCATCGCCTCGGCGCACAGCAGCGCGCCGTCCAGGATGAGGTGCGGTGCGCGGTTGATGAGCACCGTGTCCTTGCGGCAGGCCGGTTCGTCCTCGCTGCCGTTGACGACGACGACCGGCCGGACGCCGCGCTTGATCGCCGATTCGGCGACCGAGCGCAGCTTCTTGTGGAAGGGGAAGCCCGCGCCGCCGCGGCCCCTGAGGTTGATGCGTTCGGCGAGCTGCGCGAGCTGCTCACCGCCCAGGGGCTCGAGCGGGCCGTGCACCTTGAGGTGCATCTGCAGATCGAGCCGGTCGACAAGGTCGAAACCCGACGTGAGCTGGGGAAGCCCTACGACGCGGACTTCGGGAACGTCGGGCAGGGCCTCGTTCACTTAAAGCCTCCGGAAGGCGTGTTCCAAGGTTCGCCCGACCCCGGTGCGCCGAAGTCGTAGGACGACGAGGGCACACCGGGGGTTGGTGCATTGGCGGGACCGCTGTTGTACGTGTCACCCGGGTTGTACGTGCCGTAGAGGGTGTTCGTCTCAGCGGTGTCGTACACATCACTCGACCCGTAGCCGGAGCCGACCGAATTGTCGTAGGTCGGGATGGTGTATCCGGTGTCGTTGAGCGGGTCGTACGCCGACGGCGGGGCCTCGCCGACCGGCGGCGGGGACGGGATCGGCCAGCTGCCCGAGGTGCTGGAGGGCGTGTCGACCCGGGGGATCGCCTCCGTGGCCTGGAGGTCCGGCATCTCCATGCGGGCGGTGGCGTCCGTGAGGGGGTTCCCGGCGGACTGCCGGGGCGGGGTGGAGACCGCGCGGTAGGCGGCCGCGAAGCCGTTCGCCGGTTCCGGGGCCGGCATGGGCGAGGGGGCGTCGAACGACGGGCGTTCGGAGCGCCCCCGCCGGTCGTCGCGGGCGTCCCCGCCGCCGTAGCCGGGCAGGACGGACTCCGCGTTGCGCGCTCTGGCCTCCTCCAGCCGGCTGCCGGGCTGCTGGTCGGTGAGGCCCAGCATCGAGGTGATGCGGTCGGCCACCTTGCGCTTGACCGGGCGCGGGGAGGCCCGCAGCACCAGGGCCGCGAACACGCCGAGCAGCGACAGGCCGTAAAGGATCATGAAGATCGGCTTGGCCGCTCGACCCGCGTAGAGGCCGTGCACCAGCGCTGCGCACCAGGCCGGGTAGGCCAGCATGTGCACCGCGCGCCAGCGGGCGGCGACCTCCGCCGGGGAGGCGAAGCGGTTGCGCAGGACGCCCGTGATCGCGACGAAGATCATCAACATGCCGGCCAGGGTGCCGAGGCCGATCAGGAAGCTCCGCCCCGAGACGGCCTCGTCGTCGGTGAGGAGCAGCCCGAAGGGGATCACGGCGGCGATCCACGAGGTGTGGTCCAGCGCCAGCTTGATCACGATGTGGATCAGCAGGAAGACGACGGACGCGACCGCCGTGGTGCGGTGCACCGCCTGCGCGAGGATCCGCTGCCGGGGGCCGAGCAGGATCCGGTCCTGCGCCACGAGCCCCCAGATCACGGAGCAGCTGAGGCAGACGAGCGACAGGACGCCGACGCCGAAGTTGAGGAAGTCGACGAACCAGTCGTCCGCCGTGCTGTCGTCCGGCCTCACGACGCACCTCCGGACGTCCGGACGCACAGCGGGTACGACGGAGTCGCAGCCGACCTGCCCCGAGCGGGGGGTGGGCTGCCGAGTGGACGAGGGTTCATGGGGGCAACTCCGAACGGTTCGGTAAAGCGGTCCCGCTGCCGAACTCTAAGCCTCGTCGTACCCGTCAGTACCAGGTTTGAGTTATTGCGCTGTTATCAAAAGACAATGAGCCCGTTGTGTTGTCCCCTTAGGGGTCGTTACGCGAAGTAACTTTTGACCAAGGTTCAAAGCGCCGGGGAAGGGCGTCGCGGCGAGATCCGTCCCTGCGGTACCCTGACCGCATGCGTGCCGTACGCCTTCTGCTTAGCGAGCCGCGCTGATCAGTCCCGACCGCCGATGTCCCGGCAGGCCGGAATCGGCGCGGCGTCCCCTCCTGTGCGAGGGGTTTTTTCATTTCCAGGAAGTCGCAGCAGCAGGCAGAGACGATCGATGGAGCTTTGAGGATCATGAGCGAGACGAACCCCGCAGCCGCGGAGGCCGCGCCGCACCGCTACACGGCCGCCCTGGCCGCCGAGATCGAGGCACGCTGGCAGGACTTCTGGGACGCCGAGGGCACGTACGCGGCGCCCAACCCCAAGGGTGACCTGGCGGGCGATCCGGAGCTGGTCGCGCGGCCCAAGAAGTTCATCATGGACATGTTCCCGTACCCGTCGGGCGCGGGCCTGCACGTCGGACACCCGCTGGGCTACATCGCCACCGACGTCTACGCCCGCTTCCAGCGCATGACCGGGCACAACGTCCTGCACACCCTGGGCTTCGACGCCTTCGGCCTGCCCGCCGAGCAGTACGCGGTGCAGACCGGCACGCACCCGCGCGTGTCCACCGAGGCCAACATCAAGAACATGCAGATCCAGCTGCGCCGGCTGGGCCTGGGCCACGACAAGCGCCGCTCGTTCGCCACGATCGACCCGGACTACTACAAGTGGACCCAGTGGATCTTCCTGCAGATCTTCAACTCCTGGTACGACGACGAGGCGAAGAAGGCCCGCCCGATCTCCGAGCTGGTCGCGCAGTTCGAGTCCGGTGAGCGCCCCGTCCCCGGCCACACGCGCGCGTGGAGCGAACTGACCGAGGCCGAGCGCGCCGACGTGCTGGGCGAGTTCCGCCTGGCCTACGCCTCCGACGCGCCCGTCAACTGGTGCCCCGGCCTGGGCACCGTGCTGGCCAACGAGGAGGTCACCGCCGACGGCCGCTCCGAGCGCGGCAACTTCCCCGTGTTCAAGGCCAAGCTGCGCCAGTGGAACATGCGCATCACCGCCTACGCCGACCGTCTGCTGGACGACCTGGACGCCCTGGACTGGCCCGAGGCGATCAAGCTGCAGCAGCGCAACTGGATCGGCCGCTCCGAGGGCGCCCGCGTCGACTTCCCCATCGACGGCGAGAACATCACCGTCTTCACGACCCGCCCCGACACCCTGTTCGGCGCCACCTACATGGTGCTGGCGCCCGAGCACCCGCTGGTCGAGAAGTTCACCCCGGCCGCCTGGCCCCAGGGCACCCACGAGGTGTGGACCGGCGGCCACGCCACGCCCGCCGAGGCCGTCGCCGCCTACCGCGCCCAGGCCGCCGCCAAGTCCGACGTCGAGCGCCAGGCCGAGGCCAAGGACAAGACCGGCGTCTTCACCGGCGCCTACGCGACCAACCCGGTCAACGGCCGCCAGGTGCCCGTCTTCATCGCCGACTACGTCCTGATGGGCTACGGCACCGGCGCGATCATGGCCGTCCCCGGACACGACACCCGCGACTTCGCGTTCGCCCGCGCCTTCGAACTGCCCGTCGTCTGCGTGGTCGAGCCGACCGACGGCCGCGGCACCGACCCCGCGACGTGGGGCGACGCCTTCGTCTCCCACGACGCGACCATCGTCAACTCCTCCGGCGAGCACGTCTCCCTGGACGGCCTGGGCGTCACCGAGGCCAAGGCGCGCATCACCGAGTGGCTGGAGCGCGAGGGCCACGGCGAGGGCACCGTCAACTTCCGCCTGCGCGACTGGCTGTTCAGCCGCCAGCGCTACTGGGGCGAGCCCTTCCCGATCGTCTACGACGAGGACGGCATCGCCCACGCGCTGCCCGAGTCGATGCTGCCGCTGGAGCTGCCCGAGGTCGACGACTACAGCCCGCGCACCTTCGACCCGGACGACGCCGACACCCAGCCCGAGACGCCCCTGTCGCGCAACGAGGACTGGGTCAACGTCACCCTGGACCTGGGCGACGGGCCGAAGAAGTACCGCCGCGAGACCAACACCATGCCCAACTGGGCCGGTTCCTGCTGGTACGAGCTGCGCTACCTGGACCCGCACAACTCCGGGAAGCTGGTCGACCCGGAGATCGAGCAGTACTGGATGGGCCCGCGCGAGGGCATGCCGCACGGCGGCGTCGACCTGTACGTCGGCGGCGCCGAACACGCCGTGCTGCACCTGCTGTACGCGCGCTTCTGGTCCAAGGTGCTGTACGACCTGGGCCACGTCTCCTCGGCCGAGCCGTTCCACAAGCTGTTCAACCAGGGCATGATCCAGGCCTACGTCTACCGTGACAGCCGGGGCATCGCCGTGCCGGCCGCCGAGGTGGAGGAGCGCGACGGCGGCTACTGGTACCAGGGCGAGCGCGTCACCCGCCTGCTGGGCAAGATGGGCAAGTCCCTGAAGAACGCGGTCACCCCGGACGAGATCTGCGCCGAGTACGGCGCCGACACCCTGCGCCTGTACGAGATGGCCATGGGCCCGCTGGACGTGTCCCGCCCCTGGGACACCCGCGCGGTCGTCGGCCAGTTCCGTCTGCTGCAGCGGCTGTGGCGCAACATCGTCGACGAGACGACCGGCGAGGTCACCGTCGTCGACGAGGGCGACGTCGACGAGGACACCCTGCGCGCCCTGCACAAGGCGATCGACGGCGTGCGCGGCGACCTGGAGGGCATGCGCTTCAACACCGCCATCGCCAAGGTCACCGAGCTGAACAACCACCTGACCAAGCGGGGAGGCCCGCTGCCGCGTCCGGTCGCGGAGTCGCTGGTGCTGCTGGTCGCGCCGCTGGCCCCGCACATCGCCGAGGAGCTGTGGCGCAAGCTGGGCCACACCGACTCCGTGGTGCACCGGGACTTCCCGGTGGCCGACCCGGCGTACGTGGTCGACGAGACCGTCACCTGCGTGGTCCAGATCAAGGGCAAGGTGAAGGCCAGGCTGGAGGTGTCCCCGGGCATCTCCGACGACGAGCTGGAGAAGACGGCACTGGCCGACGAGCGGGTGGTCGCGGCGCTGGACGGCGCGGGCATCCGCAAGGTGATCGTGCGGGCGCCGAAGCTGGTGAACATCGTTCCGGCGTGACGGGGCCCGGCTGACCCCTACGGGTAGCGGGCGCGGTGTGTGCGGGCAGGTTCGGGGTTCCGGCGGAACTCCGGGCCTGCCCGTTGCGTTTACCGTGGAGAAGCGGCACGACAGGTGCCGGGACAGGCCGGACGTGCCCGAAGGAGGAGCCTCGTGGAAGCGGTGTTCGCAGTGATCGCCCTGCTCTTCGTGCTCTTCGTCGCCCTGGGCGTGTACGCCACGGTGAAGGTCGTCGGCGCCGCCAAGCGCAGCGCGGACCGCCACATCCACCAGGCCCGCCGCACGGTCGAGGACCACACCCTGCGCGCCAAGGCGTTCGCGCAGACCGGCCCGGCCGGCGAGATCGCCCAGCTCCGGCTGACGCTGCGCACCTCGATGCGCGCCACGCAGGACGCCCTGGAGGCGGTCGCCGCCGAGGACGACTCGGTCAAGGAGTCCCTCGCCCTCTTCCAGCGCCTCAGCGCGCACGGCCACGAGCTCGACGCGGAACTGCGCCGCCTGGAGGGCGAGCCGGACCGCGCCACCCTGTCCGCGCGCCTGCCCGGCCTGCGCGAGCGCACCGAGCGCATCACCGGCTCCGCCGACTCCCTGCGCTGGGCCACCCGCGACCGCGCCCGCCGCTTCGCCGACGACGACCTCGACTCGCTGAGCGCGCAGATCGACATGGAGGCCGGCGCCCTGCGCCACTGGACCACCTCCGACCAGCAGCCGGCCACGCCCCCGAGGTGGCCCGAGGCACCGGCCGCCGACGCCCCGGGACCCGGCCAGACCTGGCCGGACACCGCGCGGCAGGAGGCCGAGCCGCAGCAGGACGACGGGGAGCGGCCCGCCATCGCGCCGGCCGCCCCGCGCCCCACCTACCCCTGGCAGAAGAAGCCGCGCCCCGAGAGCACCACATGACGCCGCCCGAGCGGCGATGACCACTCCACGGCGGACGACGCCCCACGGGCCCGGGCTGCCGCACGGCCACCACGGCAGGTAACCTCCAGCTCATGTCCCGCCATGTCGCGATCGTCACCGATTCAACGGCCTACCTTCCGGCCCGGACGATGGAGCGGCACGGCATCACCGCGGTACCCCTGACCGTGGTGCTGGGGGACCGCGCCCTCGAGGAGGGCACCGAGATCTCCACCCGCAGTCTCGCCCAGGCTTTGCAGAAGCGGCGCCCCGTCACGACGTCCCGCCCCAGCCCCGAGCTGTTCGCGGAGACCTACCGCAGGGTCGCCGAGTCCGGTGCGACCGGCATCGTCTCGCTCCATCTCTCCGCCGAGCTGTCCGGAACCTACGACGCGGCGGTCCTCGCGGCCCGCGAGGACCGCCGCGTCGT
>MUNG01000104.1 GCA_002154585.1 Streptomyces pseudogriseolus | reverse complement strand
AGCCGCACCGCCGCCTCCGCGAGCGCGGCGCGTGTGGCGCGCTTCTTGCGCTCCCGCAGACCGCCGCCCGCGGCGTCCTTCCCCGTCATGATGTGCATGCTATGCAAAAATGCATGCTCTGCAAAATTGTGCCCCGTCGGCGCTCTTCCGCAGGCGTCCGCGGAGTCACGCCGTTGGCGTACTGAGGCGGCGCGCGGCCACACCGCGACTAGCGTCGGGGGCATGACCGGTGACCGGCTCGGATGGCGCGCGTGCCTGCTCGGCGGCGCCGTGTTCGCGGTGTGCATGACCGGCACGACGCTGCCGACCCCGCTGTACCCGCTCTACCAGCAGAAGTTCGGCTTCTCCGAGCTGACGGTCACCGTGGTGTACGCCGTGTACGCCTTCGCGGTCATCGGCGCCCTGCTGCTCGTGGGCAACGCCTCCGACGCCGTCGGCAGGCGCCCTGTCCTGCTGTGGGGCCTGGTCTGCGCGGGCGCGAGCGCCGTCTGCTTCCTGCTGGCCACCGGCATCGCCTGGCTGTACGCCGGACGGCTCCTGTCGGGCCTGTCGGCCGGCCTGTTCACCGGAGCCGCCACAGCGTACGTCATGGAGTCGGCTCCGCCCGGCCGGGCCTCCCGCGCCACGTTCGTCGCCACGGCCGTCAACATGGGCGGCCTCGGCTGCGGACCCCTGCTCGCCGGGATCCTCGCCGAGTACGCCCCCTGGCCGCTCCATCTGCCGTACGCCGTCCACCTGACCCTGGTCGCCTGCTCGGCGGCGGTGCTGCTGTGGCTGCCGGAGACCGTAGGGGACCTGCGCCCGCTGCGCACCGTACGGCCGCAGCGCCCCGGCGTGCCTCCGCACGTGCGGGCGGTGTTCGGACCGGCGGCGACGGCCGCGTTCGTGGGCTTCGCCCTGTTCGGGGTGTTCACCTCCGTCAGCCCCGCCTTCCTCGCCCGGTATCTCCACGTGACCGACCACGCCGTGAGCGGCGTGGTCGTCGCGACGGCGTTCTTCGCGTCGATCGCCGGGCAGACCGCGGTCGGCCGGGTGGGGGTGGGCCGGTCCCTGCCCCTGGGCTGCGCGGGGCTGCTCGCGGGCCTCGCCCTGCTGGCGGGCGCCCTGCACTGGGACACGCTGGCGCTGGTGGTGCCGAGCGCACTCGTCGGCGGTGTGGGCCAGGGGCTGGCGTTCCGCGGGGCGCTCGCCGCGGTGGGCCGGGCGTCCCCGCCGGACCAGCGTGCGGCGGTGATCTCGTCGCTGTTCGTCGTGGCGTACACCGGCATCTCGGTCCCGGTCATCGGCGTGGGCCTGCTCACGGAGCCGCTGGGCCTGGAGAACGCGGGACTGGTGTTCATCGCCTGCATGGCGGCGCTGGTGATCCCGGCGGCGGGCTATCTGCTGCGCAGGCCGGTGCCGGCCGAGGCGTGAGAGGCGAGGGGTGTTTCCGGCCGAGGCGTGACCGGCGCGGCGCGTTTCCGGCCGGAGGGGCCCTTCCGCGGGCAGGGTGACGCATGACGTCCTATAGTCGGGGTGGCGAGAATGTTGAATATCGAACTTCCTTGGCAGTCGAACGTCCTCGGTGGGAGGCACCCGGCATGAGCAACACGGAGACACGACCGGCGGAGATGAGGTGCGGCGGCGAGGCCGAGGCGGACCGCCCGGCGGACGTCGAGATCCTCACGGCCCGTGACGTGCCGCTCGGCGGCCCGCGCGCGATGCGGGTACGGCGCACCCTGCCGCAGCGCGCCCGGTCGCTCATCGGCGCCTGGTGCTTCGCCGACCACTACGGCCCCGACGACGTCGCCGGCACCGGCGGCATGCGTGTCCCCCCGCATCCGCACACGGGACTCCAGACGGTGAGCTGGCTGTTCAGCGGGGAGATCGAGCACCGCGACAGCCTCGGCAGCCACGCCTATGTCCGCCCCGGCGAGCTGAACCTGATGACCGGCGGTCACGGCATCGCCCACTCGGAGGTCTCGACCCCGGACACCACGGTGCTGCACGGCGTCCAGCTGTGGGTGGCCCTGCCGGACGAACACCGCGGCACGGAACGGGACTTCCAGCACCATGTGCCGCACCCGGTCGCCCTGAACGGCGGCGAGGCCCGCGTCTTCCTCGGCACGCTCGCGGGCGTCACGTCACCGGTCCGCACCTTCACCCCGCTGCTGGGCGCGGAACTCACGGTCTCCCCGGGCGCGCGGCTGGTGCTGGACGTCGACCCCGCCTTCGAACACGGGGTGCTCGTCGACACGGGCGACGTCCTCGCCGAGGACACGCCGGTGGAACGGGCCGCCCTCGGTTACACGGCCCCGGGCCGCACCTCCCTCACCCTCAGCAACCGGGGCGCGGCCCCGGCCCGTCTGATCCTCCTCGGCGGCCCGCCGTTCGGCGAGGAGATCATCATGTGGTGGAACTTCATCGGCCGCACCCACGAGGACATCGTCCGGGCCCGGGGCGACTGGATGACGGAGCTGGAGTCGGGCACGGGGGAGCGCTTCGGCGAGGTACGGGGCTACGACGGGGACGCGCTGCCGGCGCCCGGACTGCCCAACGCACCGCTGAAGCCGCGGGGCAGGCCGAGGTGAGAGGATCCGTGGCATGAGCGGCGACCTCGAAGTGAGTGCTCTGGCGATCAACGTCACGATTCCCGAAGAGCTCCGCTGGACGGACACGCGGCGCGGTCAGGAGTTCCGGCTGACCACGCTCAACGTCCGGCTTCTCCCGGACGGTCACCTCGCCGTGAAGGCGTACGGACGGCCGGTCGACGGCGGTCGCGGCGCGTACGTCTCCTTCCCCGTCCCCGACGAACCGGCCCTGGCGGCTCTGGTCGCCGAAGCGGCGGGCAAGGCGGGGAGGCTGTGGGCCGCCCACCGGGGTCTCGACCGGCCTCGCGCGTGACACGGGCGGGCGTCGCCGCGGCGGCCGGAGAACCCTCTTGACCCTCACGCGGCGTGAGACGGCACAGTCGGTGCCGTGGAGGAGCACTGGACCGTGGGACGCGTCGCCGAGCTGGCCGGGGTGAGCGTCCGCACGTTGCATCACTACGACGACATCGGGCTCGTCCGGCCGTCCGCCCGCACGGCGGCCGGGTACCGGGCGTACTCGGCGGACGACGTGCAGCGGCTGCGCGAGATACTGGCGTACCGGCGCCTGGGCTTCGGGCTGCGCGAGATCGCGGAACTGGTCGGGGACCCGGCCGCCGACGCCGTCGCCCACCTGCGCCGGCTGCGCGGACTGCTGCTGGAGCGGCGTGACCGCGTCGACGCGACGGTCGCCGCCATCGACAGGGAACTCGCCGCACGGGGGAGGGGGTTGAGGGTGACGCCGGAGCAGCAGCTGGAGATGCTCGGGGCACGGCTGTACGACGTGATCGGCGGCGCCTACACCGCCACCCGGCGCACGGATCCGCGGATCGCCACGCGGATCTGGGACGCCCTCGGTGACGCGCGGACGGTCGTGAACGTCGGGGCCGGCACCGGCTCCTACGAGCCCGTCGGCCGTGATGTGACGGCGGTGGAGCCGTCGGCGGTCATGCGGGGGCAGCGTCCCGCGGGTTCGGCGCGGTGCGTGGCCGCCGCAGCCGAAAGTCTGCCGTTCGCGGACGGGTCCTTCGACGCGGCGATGGCCATGTCCACCGTGCACCACTGGAAGGACCCGCTGGCGGGGCTCCGCGAGATGCGGCGCGTCGCCCGCCGTGTCGTCGTGCTGACCTTCGACACCGACGAACCCGGATGGCAGGACCGGTTCTGGCTCACCCGTGACTACCTGCCCGAGTTCGCCGACGTGCTCGACGGCTTCCCCTCGCTCGCCGGGATGGCCGACGCGATCGGCGCCCGCACCGAGCCGGTGCCCGTCCCGTGGGACTGCGCGGACGGACTCTTCGAGGCGTACTGGCGGCGGCCGGAGGCGTATCTGCGGGAGCCCGTGCGGCGTGCGATGTCGGTATGGACGAGGGTCGGGCCGCACGCCGAGCGGCGCGCGGTCCGGCACCTCGGGGACGACCTCGCCTCCGGCCGCTGGGCCGCCCGCAACGGCGACCTCACCGCCCTCGCCTCCGCCGACCTCGGACTGCGGCTGCTCATCGCCTGACCTGGCCGGGAGCCGCCGCGCGGGGTGTCCGGCGCCGGCGTGGTCAGGACGGCGGCGGCGCCGTCGACGCCCGTACGACCAACTCCGTGGCCAGCTCGATGTGATGGGACTCCGCCTTCTCGCCGCTCGCCAGCCGCAGTGCCGTGCGCAGCGCGGCGGCCCCCATCTCGCGCAGCGGCTGGCGCACGGTGGTGAGGGGCGGCGAGGCCATCCGGGCGAGACTCGTGTCGTCGAAACCGACCACGCTCAGCTCCTCGGGGACGCGCAGACCCCGGGCGCGGGCGGCCTCGACGACGCCGAGGGCGATCTCGTCGTTGCCCGCGAACACCGCCGTGGGCGGCCGGTCGAGGCCCAGCAGCTCCGCGGCCCCGGCCAGGCCCGTCTCGTACGTGAACTCCCCGGGCCGTACGTACCCGTCCGGCACCGGGGCGCCCTCGGCTTCCATGGCGGCACGGTAGCCGTGCATACGGGCCTGGTTGCAGATGGCCTCGGCCGGGCCGCCGAGGTAGGCGATGCGGCGGTGGCCGAGGGACAGCAGGTGCCGGGTCGCGGACAGCCCGCCGGCGAAGTTGGTCGCGCCGACGCTGTGCACCCGGCTGTCCGGCAGGTGCAGGGGGTCGAGGACCACCAACGGCAGCCCCGAGCGGGCGAGTTCCTTCAGATGCGCCGCGGTGTGGACGCTGGTGACCGCGATGACGGCGCGGCGTCCCGCCGACACCAGGTCCCGTGCCCAGTGCGGGGCGCCGGACGCCTTGCTCACCACCACCGCCGCGCCCGACTCGGCGGCCGCGTCGACGATGCCCTCCAGCGTCTCCGCGACGTACGACTTGAGGCTGCCCTTGAACTGCACCTCGATCGTCGGGCTCTCGACGGCCTCGGTGTGACGGAACACCGGGGCCAGGTAGTCGTGCCGGTGCAGCAGTTCCTGCACGCGGACGCGGGTGTGCGGCGCCACGTCGCCACGGCCGTTGACCACCTTGGACACGGTGGCGACGGAGACACCGGCCGCTTGGGCGATGTCCGCCAAGGTGGTGCGCCGGGCGTTCGGTCGCATCGGTTCCTCTCCGCTGTAGGGACACCGGCGTGGTGACCCGCCGGTCCGGCCGGTCACCCGGACGGACGCGGTCCACCGTACCGGTCGACGCCGGCCGGCCGCCGGGAACGCCCGGCCGGCACGGAGGCGCCGGTTCCGACGGCCCGGCCAGGACCGCACCGACAGTGTGACAGCCCGGAGCCGCTGCGTCATCAACGCCCTTTACGGCACCCTTTCGAAACTCTTTCGAAGCGGCTGCCGGACCCTGTCGCGTCGATCAAGTCCCTGATCTTCCGAGGAAGATGCCCGCATCACGCTGCCCGTGCACGCATCTTGACATCGCCTCAGGCCGAAACCTAGCTTGCTCGAACAGAGCAAGACGAAGTGATTTTCGAAAACCTTTCCACGACTTGCGAGAAGCCCGACGGCTCTCGAGTGCGGAGAAAATCATGGCGCTCTCCCGACGTACCCTTCTCGGCCTGGCGGCCGCCGTGCCCGTCTCCGCGGCGCTCGCCGCCTGCGGCGGCTCCTCGGGCCCCGGCAAGAGCGGGTCCGCCACCTACTGGTACCTCAACGGACAGCCGCAGGAAGGCGTCAGGGCCGGCGCCGTCGACGCCTTCAACAAGGCCCACCCGGACAGCACCATCGAGGACACGACCTTCGAGAACGACGCCTACAAGACGAAGATCAAGACCGCCATCGGCGCGGGGCAGGCGCCCACCCTCATCTGGGGCTGGGGCGGCGGCACCCTGCGCGCCTACGCGGAAGCCGGCCAGGTCGAGGACCTCACCTCGTGGTTCGACGAGAACCCCGACGTCAGAAAGGGACTGTTCCCGTCCTCGTTCGGCGCGGCGACCGTCGACGGCAAGATCTACGCGATGCCGTGCGAGACGGTCCAGCCGATCATCCTCTACTACAACCGCAAGGTCTTCGACCAGGTCGGCGTGGAGCCGCCCGAGACCTGGGACGACATCATGGCGCTGGTCCCGAGGTTCAACGCCAAGGGCATCGCGCCCTTCGCCCTCGGCGGCCAGTCCCGGTGGACCAACATGATGTGGCTGGAGTTCCTGTTCGACCGCATCGGCGGGCCCGAGGTCTTCCAGGCCGCCATCGAGGGCGAGAAGAACGCCTGGTCCCACCCGGACGCCATCAAGGCGCTGACCGCACTCCAGGACCTCGTCAAGGCCGACGGGTTCGTGAAGGGCTTCTCCTCGATCACCGCGGACTCCAACGCCGACCAGGCGCTGCTCTACACCGGCAAGGCCGCGATGATGCTGCACGGCGCCTGGTCGTACGGCATCCAGCAGGCCGACGGCGGGGACTTCGTGTCCAGCGGCTCGCTCGGCTTCATGACCTTCCCGGCCGTCGAGGGCGGCAAGGGCGACCTGAGCGACACCGTCGGCAACCCCGCCCAGTACCTGTCCATCTCCTCGAAGGCGAGCGCCGAGCAGAAGAAGACCGCCAAGGAGTACTTCGCCACCGGTGTCCTCCAGGAGGAGGAGGTGAAGGCGTGGATCGGCAACGGGTCGGTGCCGATCCGGCTGGGCACGGAGAAGCTGCTGGCCGCCTCCGACAACGCCGAGTTCCTCCAGTTCACCTACGACATCGCCAGCAAGGCCAAGGTGTTCGTGCAGTCCTGGGACCAGGCGCTCAGCCCCACCGCCGCCGACACCCTGCTCGACAACATCGTCAAGCTCTTCCAGCTGTCCGTCTCACCGCAGCAGTTCGCCACCAACCTCAACTCGGTCACCGCCGCATGAGCACGCTCACCGCCGAGCGGAGCGGCCGCCGCCCGCCGCGCAGCATCCTGCCCTGGCTGGCGACGCCGGCGCTGCTGCTGTTCGCCGGCTTCGCCGTCGTACCGCTGGTCGGCGTCTTCGCGCTGAGCTTCACCACCTGGGACGGCATCGGCTCCATCCGCGCCACCGGGCTGACCAGCTGGCGCGCGGTGCTCACCGACCCCGGGCTGCCGCACGCCCTCTGGGTGACGTTCCTGGTGATGGCCGTGTCCTGGGCCGTGCAGACGCCCCTCAGCATCCTGCTCGGCACGTTCCTCGCCGGCCGCCAGCGGTACCGGGCGGTGCTGGGCGTCGTCTACTTCGTCCCGCTGATGCTCAGCTCCGCCGCCATCGCCATCGCCTACAAGGCGCTGCTGGACCCGAACTTCGGGATGGGCGCCGGGCTGAACGTCGAGGCGCTCAGCCAGGACTGGCTGGGGCAGCCCGGACTCGCGTTCGGCGTCGTCGTCTTCGTCGTCTCCTGGCAGTTCGTCCCCTTCCACTCGCTGATCTACCAGGGCGGGGTCCAGCAGATCCCCAAGTCGCTCTACGAAGCGGCCGAGCTGGACGGCGCCGGACGCGTCAGGCAGTTCTTCAGCATCACGCTGCCCCAGCTGAAGTACACGATCATCACCTCGTCCACCCTGATGGTCGTCGGGTCGCTGACCTTCTTCGACCTCATCTTCGTCCTGACCGAGGGCGGCCCCGGCGACGCCACCCGGGTCCTCGCACTGGACATGTACAAGCGGGGCTTCCAGGCCAGCCTCATGGGACCCGCCAGCGCCATCGCGGTCATCCTGGTCCTCGTGGGCCTCGCCCTCGCCCTGCTGCTGCGCCGCC
>MUNG01000103.1 GCA_002154585.1 Streptomyces pseudogriseolus | reverse complement strand
CGCCCCGGCCCCCCGGTCATCCCCTCGGACCGCGGTAAGTGCCCCTTCGACCCGCCCGCCGAGTACGCCCGGCTGCGCGCCGAGGAACCGGTCAGCCCGATCACCTTCCAGGTGGCCCCTAAGGACCCGTCCGGCTGGCTGGTGACACGGCACGACCTGGTCCGCAGCATCCTCGCCGACGAGCGTTTCAGCCACCGCAACGAACTGCTCGCGCACGTCGTCGCCCCGCCGTTCCCGATGACCGAGTACAACCCGCAGCCCTCGCCGCCCGGCTCCTTCGCCAAGACGGACGCGCCCGAGCACACCAAGTACCGGCGGCTGATGGCGGGCCACTTCACGCTGCGCAACGTGCAGCGGCACGAGCCGGAGCTGCACCGCATCGTCGACGAGGCGCTGGAGGAGCTGGCGGCCGAGGGCTCCCCGGCCGATCTGGTGACCGGCTTCGCGGACAAGGTCGCGCTGCGCTCGACGTGTTCGCTGATGGACGTGCCGGCCGAGCTGATGAACGGCATCCAGGAGCACTTCTCGGCACTGATGGCGCTCACCTACACGCTGGAGGAGTTCATCCACCACGTGGAGGCGATGGACGCCCTCATCCGTCCGATGATCCGCGAGCGGATGGCCGAGTGCGGCGAGGACTTCTTCGGCAGGCTGGCCGCGACCGGCGAGCTGAGCGAGGAGGAGCTGGTCAACATGGCCGTGCTCACCCTGGCCGGTGCGCTGGACACCACACCCAACATGCTGGCGCTGGCCACGTTCGCCCTGCTCGAACATCCCGATCAGCTGGCGCTGCTGCGCGGCCGGCCCGAGCTGTACGCGCAGGGGGCGGTGGACGAGCTGCTGCGTTACCTGACGATCTCGCACATGGGGTCCAGCCGGTGCGCGCTGGAGGACGTGGAGATCGGCGGGACCACGATCAAGGCGGGCCAGACGGTGGTGCTGTCGCTGCCGGCCGCCAACCGCGACCCCGAGGTGTTCGAGGACCCCGACCGGCTCGACGTCACCCGGGTGCCGCGCAAGCACCTGGCGCTCGGTTTCGGGGCGCACCAGTGCCTGGGCCAGCACGTGGCCCGCGCGAGCCTGCGGATCGGGCTGAGCAAGCTGTTCGAGCGGTTCCCCACCCTGCGGCTGGCCCAGCCGGCCGAGGAAGTGCCGCTGCGGGACCGTGCCGTGCACTACGGCGTGGACCAGCTGCTCGTGGGCTGGGACTGAGGCGGCCGTGGCGAAGGGACAGACCCCGCCGTTCCGGACGGTCGTCGACAGCCGGACGGAGACCGTGCACACGGTCCGGGCAGGGACGGCCGACGGCGGCCGGGTCCGGCTCACCCCGTACGACCTGCTGATCGGTCCCTGGTACGTGCCGTTGACCTTCTTCTACCGCGGGACGCTGGACGGGGCGGCGCTGCGCGATTCGCTGGCCCGGACGCTGCTGCGCTATCCGCCGCTGGCGGGGCGGCTGGAGCGGGACGCCGACGGCGGGATGAGCGTGCTGTGCAGCGACGCGGGCGTGCGCTTCACCGAGGCGTCCAGTCCCGAGCCGATGCGCGAGTTCGGTCACGGGCTGCGCGCGCAGCCGGTCATCGGGGACGTGGTGCGCGAGGTGAGTCCGTTCGGCGTGGTGTCCCGGGACACTCCCCTGCTGAAGATCCGGCTCACGCGGATGCGCGGGGGCGGTTCGGTGCTCGGCGTGCTGATCAACCACACGCTCGCGGACGGCGGCAGCGCGCTGGCCTTCCTGGAGAGCTGGTCGCGCGAGCACCTGGGGCTGCCCTGGGAGGAGCCCAGCCACGACCGCGGGGCGCTGGAGGCGCTGGGCAGGCCGTCGCAGGACCCGGCGACGCGGGACGGCCGTGTGTTCGCCCGCGTGGGCCGGTTGCGGCATCTGGCGACCAGCCTGCGCCCCGGGCTGCGCAGGCGCGCCACCGTCACCACCCGGTTCGAGGCGGCCGAGCTGGCCGCGATGAAGAGCGAGGCGCTGGGCGCCCTGACGGAACCGGGCGCCTGGGTGTCCACCAACGACGTGCTGACGGCCCATCTGTGGGGCGTCGTCGGCGAGTTGCGCGGTCAGGCGGACACGGCGGAGGAATGGCTGGGCCTGGTCGCCGGGGCGCGGTCCGGGCTCGGCGACGCGCTGCCGTCGGCGTACTGGGGGAACTGCGTCACCAAGAGCTGGACGTCGCTGCCCGCCGGTGAGCTGCGCGACCGGTCCCTGGGGGCGCTGGCGGACGAGGTGCGGCGGAGTCTGCGGAGCAACACCGAGGACAAGATCCGCGACGAGATCGCCTTCCTCGGCTCCCACCGCCGGCACGGCGTGCACCGTCATGTCATGTCGGCGGGGGGCCTCGACGCGTCCGAGGCGTCCCTGTCGGTCAACAACTGGTCGCGCTTCCCGTTGTACCGGATCGACCTCGGCGCCGGACGCCCGTTCTGGTACGAGTTCCCCGATCTGCCGGCGCCCACGGTGCACATCGCGCCGACACCCGAGGAGGACGGGGGCAGGGACGTGTACCTGTGTCTGTCCGAGTCGCACGCGGATCTGGCCCGTACTCCCCGCTGGCAGGAGAAGCTGCACCCGCACGCGGTCTCCGGGCACGCGCGGTGAACACCTGTCCGGGGCACCGGAGTTCCTGTCAATTTGCTGTCGATGCCCGGGGGACGCGCGTGGAGAACGAAATCGTGGTGTAAAGGGAACGGCCGGTCCTATACATCCACCGGATGCCGGAACCGCTTTCCCCTTATTACTCCCGGGTATATCCCAGCTCTCCTCCACTCCCCCAGCTCGTCCTTCCGCTTCTGATGACGGCCTTCCGTCCTCACTCGCATCCAGCGGTGCCCACCCGGGTGTCCGGAAAGGAGAAAGCCCACGTCAGCGACGTAACTCGTCCGCTCTCCCCGATCATCCGGCCGACGCGCCCTTCGTCCGGACACCACCCTCACCGAGCGTTCCGCTTACGCGTACGGCACACCGCCTGCGGCGAACATCCGCTTTCCGCGCGGAGGTTGCCGGGTCTTTCCTTCCCATGAACTCTTGATGACCGACGCCTCGCTGTGATCTGCTCCCCCCTAAGCTTTCAAGCGGCAATGGACGAGCACCAGGGTGGAGCCGCTCGGGCTCCCGCGCGCACGGCACCGGCTTGCCCGTCGTGGCCGGCCGCGTCACCGTCCGCCCGCCGCGTGACGCTCACGGAGTCCCGTCCGGCCACCCCGGGCGGTGGCCGGCGGCCCGTGCCACAGAGGGAGGGCCATCACCTTGATGCTGGAGCGCGAGTCCGAACTGGCGCGGGCGGCGTCGGCGTTGCGCCGCGCCGCGGGGGGAGAGGGCGGCCTCCTGGTCGTCCGGGGTCCGCTGGGAGTCGGCAGGTCCACCTTCCTCGAAGCGGTGGCGGGGATCGCGCACGGCGAAGGATTTCTGGTGCTCCGGGCGCAGGCGGCCGCCGCCGAGGAGAACTTCACGCTCGGCGTGGTACGGCAGCTGACGGACTCGGTGCCCGCGACCGAACCGGACGACGAGGACGGAAGCGTGCCGCGCGCGGTGTGCACAACGGGAGGTGCGCCGGAGGAGGCGGCGTACACGGGGGACACGGGGGTGCCGTCCGCCGTCGGTCCGCTCCCGCCGTGGGCCGGGCTGGTCTCCCAGCAGGCGCCGCGCCGGCTGGCCTCCCTCCTGAAGGCCGTGGCGTCGGACCGGCCGATCATGGTGATGGTGGACGACGTCCAGTGGTCGGACGGCGAGTCCCTGCTGGCGCTGCTGCCCTGTGTCGCCGGGCGACGACGACGTCGGGTCCTGTTCGTCCTGTCCGTCCTGCCGGGCGACGTGCGCGGCGCCAGGGAGTACGTCAGGCAGCTGCTGGACGCCGCCGACCACACGGTGGAGCTGTCCACGCTGGGCCGCGACAGTGTGCGCCTGCTGCTGGAGGAGGCGTGCGGCGCACCGGTCCACGGCGCGTTCGTCGACGTCCTGCGGCAGCGCTCCGGCGGCAGTCCCCTGCTGGTGAAGGCGCTGGTGGACGAGGTCCGCTACCAGGCGCTCGCGCCCGTCGCAGCCAACTGCGCCGCGGCGGCCGGGCTCCGGCCGGAGCGGGCCCGCCAGCGCCTGGCCGTCTTCCTGCGCGCGCAGCCGGACCATGTCCGGCGCGTCGCCTACGCGTTGGCGGTGCTCGGTGATGCCGCGGACCGGCAGCTGGTGACCCATCTGGCCGAGATCGACGAACAGCGGCGGGCCGAGGCGACGGACGTCCTGCGCCTGACCGGGCTGGTGGCGGAGCACTCGGACTCCCTCATCCCGGGAACGCTGCTGCGGGACCTCCTGGAGGAGAGCATGCCCGGGGCCGAGCTCACCGCCATGCGCGGGGTGGCGGCCGAAGTGCTGCACCGGACCGGCCATCCGGCCGAACTGGCCGCCGAACAGCTCATGTCGGTGGCCGTTCTGTGCGGCTCCGACGCGGTGGAGATCCTGCGGACCGCCGCGGACAGCGCCCTGCGCCGCGGTTCGCCGCGGGACGCCGCCCGCTATCTGCGGCGCGCGCTGCTCGACACCTCCGCCACGGGCCGCGACCGGGCCCGGCTGCTGATCGACCTGGCGATGGCCGAGCGCAGCTTCGCGTCGGCCGCCTCGCTGCGCCATGTCGCGGAGGCCGTGCCGCTGCTGGAGTCGGTACGGGAGCGGGCCGATGCCGTGACCCGCCTGGGTCCGCTCCTGATGGATCCGGCCGCGTTCCGCATCGACTCCGTGCGGCGTGACGTGGCCGAGGAACTGGGGCGCGCCGCGCCCCACGACTACATCGAACGGGAACTCGCCCTGCGCCTGGAGGCCCGGGAGAACGTGCTGGCGGCGCAGGACCCCGCGCACGTGCGGCGGGCCCTGCGGCGGTTCCGGGCACTGGGCCCCTCGCCCTCCCTGCGGACCACCGGGGAACGCGAGCTGGTGACGTCCCTGATGCACATCGCGTTCGTCGCCAACGCCGCCTCCGCCGACGAGCTGACGCTGCTGTGCACCCGGCTCCTGGAGCAGGAGGCGCCCGCCCCCGAGCACGTCCACAGCACGGTGCCGCTGGTCGTCAACATACTCGCCGGCGCGGGCCGGACGGAGGGCGCGGGCGGCTGGCTGCGCGAGGCGCACCTGCTGGCCCAGCGCCGGGGCGGTGACGTGGAGCAGGCCGTGATCCGCTCGGAGCAGGCGCTGGTCGCCCTCGCCGACGGGCAACTGGTGTACGCCCGGCAGAAGATGGTCCAGGCCGACGCCCTGGCCGGACCCGACACCGGGGGTCTGCCGACCATCTGCGCCGCCGTCCTGGCCATCGTCGCCCTGCACACCGAGGAGCCCCAGCTGGCGGAGCAGATCCTGGTCCAGCACCGGCTGCACGCCGAGAACGAGCACCTGGCGGCGCTGCTGCACCTGGCCCGTGGGATCCTCGCGGCCAGGCGCGGCGAGACCCGCACGGCGCTCGTCCACTTCCAGACGGCGGGCCGGCGCGCGGAGCGCATCGGCTGGCACAACCCGGTGACGGTTCCCTGGTCGTCCAGCGCCGCCCTCATGCACCACCGTCTCGGCGAGCACGAGGAGGCGGTGGCCGCGGCACTGTCGGAGGTGGAGCGCTCCCGCGCCTGGGGCGCCCCCGTCCGGCTGGGCAACGCCCTGGTGGCCCTGGGCAAGGTCTCACGGGGACGGGAGGGCGTGGACTTCCTCGAGGAAGCCGTCGATGTGCTGGAGAAGGGCCCCAACGAGCACGAACTGTGCCAGGCGCTGTACGCCCTCGGCACCCACGGCGAAACGGACCCCAGACGGCGCGCCTCCGTACTCGAACGGGCATATATGATGGCCCTCGACCAAGGGGCATCCGCTTTCGCGGAGAAAATCGCGCGGAAGAAATCCGGGGGAACTCGCGCGCCGTCCACTCCTAACGGCAGGCTTACACCGTCCGAACAGAAAGTTGCGCGTCTGGCGGCCGACGGTGCCAGCAATGCCGAGATAGCGGCCAAACTGGGCACGTCGTCGCGCATGGTGGAAAAGCATCTGACCAATTCGTACCGCAAACTCGGTATTTCGGGGCGCCCGGACCTGGCACGCGCCTTGGAGGCTCCGGACGGAACACCGGGCGCCTGACGACCACCGGTTCACGACCGCCTTCCCGCCTCGGGCGCACGCGGTCCGGGCGCGGGCAGCAAACGGGCAACTCGCGGGCGGCAAACGGGCATCCGGGCCGACCGATCCCTCGGCCGCCCTGGTCGGCGGGCCCGGGGCGGACGCGGTGCGAACGGTCCCCGATGGCGGCCGCGAACCGCAACGCCGACGACGATCGGGCTGCTCAGACAGGGTGGCCCACTCCCCCGTGTCCTTCCCGGGGCTTCGCGGGACCGAACCACCGAACCACCGAACCACAGTGTTTTGCGGTCGGCCAAAGGCAAGCTTGACCGTTCTGTAGGTGGATTCCTAGGCTCAGCCGCAGTTGATCAGAGATCCGTTCGGCGGGATCCATGACCGGGACCCCGTCGGGCTCGCACCACCTGTGATCAAATGCGTTGTCAGGTGGTGTGCGCAATCCCCCACATCTGAACGCAGAAAGACGGTGCGTCGCAGTGACCACGCACGTGACAGGTGCTCCGCACAACAGGGACAGGCGTTCCCCATCGCTTCACGCCGCCGCTCACCGGAATGCCCCGGAGTCCCGGACTCCCGCGCCGGGCAATCGCCGCTTTTACACGGCCCACATAGATCCCGACATACAGATCGTGGCCGCGGAACCCGACTTCTCCCGCCAGTTCGGCCGCACCTCGGCCGACACCTGCGGCCGCAGTCTGTACGAGTTGCTCCACCCTTCCGCTCCCTCGGTGCTGAACCGCCACTTCACCCGGCTCTCCGAGGGCCGCTCCGCCCGCTTCGCCGAGCGCATGGTCGGTCTGGGGAACGCCGGCCGGGTGTTCTCCGGCGAACTGACCGGCATCGCCGTGCAGAACACCACCGGGCGGCTGGCCGGCATCGTCGTGCAGGTACGACCGGACACGGAGGCGGACACCACGGACGGCAAGGACGTGATCGGCCCGCCGCGGGAGCGGCTGCTCAGCAAGCTCGACGCGCAGGTCCTGGAAGGGATCGCCGCGGGCGCGTCGACCGTGCAGCTCGCGGCCCGGCTGTACCTCAGCCGGCAGGGGGTCGAGTACCACGTCGGTCTGATGCTGCGCAAGCTCAAGGCTCCCAACCGGGCCGCGCTGGTGGCGCGCGCCCACTCCATGGGCATGCTGACGGTCGGCCAGTGGCCGCCTCGCGTCCTGCCCGAGTTCATCAAGTAGGTCTGTTCGTCGGGTAGTTCGAAGCGAAACCCGGTGGGTCCGGTGGGTCCGGTGGTGCCTTGCGGCGCTGCGGACCGGCACCCGTCCGGGGACCTTCCCGCGACCGTCCGGCACCTGACCGAGGCCGGACTTCGGCTCCCGCACCGGCACATGGCGGCCGTACCACCCCTATTGGTACGGCCGCCTGCTCGTGTGCCCGCGGCGGTCGTCCGCCGCCGCGGGCCGGCCGCCTACTGCTCCAGGGTGCGGCTGATGAGGTCGAACAGTTCGTCGTCGCTGGCGTCCTCCAGGCGGTCGCCGAGTGACGCGTCGTCCAGTCCCGCGCCCGGGCCGGTGTCCTCGCCGGCGCCGCCCTCGACCTCGGCCAGCAGAGCCCTGAGCCGTGTGCCGAGCAGGCTCCGCGCGTCCCGGTCGGGGTTCGCCCGCATGATGCGCGTGATGCCGGTCTCGAGCTCGGCGAGCATGCCCGCCACCGTCCCGCCCTCACCGGTCAGTTCGGCGTCCAGGTGACGGGCGAGGGCCGTCGGCGTCGGGTGGTCGAAGACGAGTGTCGTGGGCAGGCGCAGTCCCGTGTCCTTCGTGAGCCGGTCGCGCAGTTCGACGGCGGTGAGGGAGTCGAACCCGAGGTCGCGGAAGGCCCGTTCGGCGGGAACGGCGGCCGGGTCGGCGTGGCCGAGCACCGTGGCCGCGGCCTGCCGGACGTGCTGCTCGAGCGCGGCCGTCCGGTCCGCGGCCGGCAGGGCCGTCACCCGTTCGACGAGAGCCGGGCGCGCCGCACCCGGGGCGTGCGGTCCCGCAGGCTCCTGATGGGCCGTCAGGGCCGCCGCGGCCTGCGGGAGGGTGGTGAGCAGCGGGCTGGGCCTGCGGCTGGTGAACGCGGGTGCGAACCGATCCCACTCCACGTCCGCGACCACCACCGCGCCGTCCCCGGCCTCCAGCGCGCGCTCCAGTCCCAGGAGGGCACGGCCCGGTTCCATGATGCGCAGACCGCGACGCTCCAGCTCGGTGACGCCCGCCTCCGACACCATGCCTCCGCCCGACCACGGGCCCCACGCGACCGACAGCCCCGGCTCGCCGCGGCCACGGCGGGCCTGCGTCACGGCGTCGGCGCAGGCGTTGGCCGCCGCGTACACCGCCTGGCCTCCGCTCCCCCACACGCCCGCGATCGACGAGAAGACGACGAACGCCTCCAGAGCCCATCCACGCGTCAGCTCGTCGAGATGCACCGCGCCCAACGCCTTGGCTCGCAGGGCGCGTTCCAGACGTTCGGGGGTCATCGCCTCGATGAGGTCGTCGTCCAGGACGCCTGCCGCGTGGACGATGCCGTCGACCCGGTGGGCGGCGAGCAGGGCGGTCACCTCGTCGCGTTCCGCCACGTCGCACGCCACGACCTCGACGCGCTCCGCTCCGGCCGCGCGCAGACGCGCCACCAGGTCGGCGACGCCCGCCGCGGACGGCCCGCCCCGGCTCGTCAGGACGAGTTCCCTGGCGCCGCGTTCGGCGAGCCAGTGGGCCACCCGTGCGCCGAGGGCGCCGGTGCCGCCGGTGACCAGCATGCGGGCGGGAGCCGTCCAGGCGGCGTGCGGCACGGCGTCGGTCGCCGGCGGGGAAGCCGGACGCAGGCGTCGCGCATACGCCGTCGTGCCGTGCAGGGACACCTGGTCCTCGTCCGCGCGTGTCAGCAGCGAGGCGAGGAGACCGAGCTGCGGTCGGGTCGCCCGGTGCGGCACGTCGATCAGCCCGCCCCACCGGTCGGGGTGCTCCAGGGCCGCCACCCGTCCCAGGCCCCAGACG
>MUNG01000102.1 GCA_002154585.1 Streptomyces pseudogriseolus | reverse complement strand
GTGCGGGGGGCTCAGGGCGGGGCGGGGCGGTCGGAGTCGGCCGTGTCGGCCGGGCGGTTCTCGCCTGCGGCGAACGGGGCGCGGCCGAACATGCCGCGGCAGCGGCCGCCGGAGGCGCGGTGAGGGCGCCCCTCCAGGGGCGCGGGGAACTGCGCGATCAACCACGGCGTAACCCGCACCCGGGGTGCAACAGTCCCCGGCACCCCGGTGGCCGTACGGGGGTGGGGCGCCGGCCCGCTGAGGGGTGCCGCCTGCGCCCACCCGTGCCGCCCCAGCGGCACGACTGCCCGCAGTCGGCAGGGGCGCGGCGTACGACACTCACGTGCACAACCTCATGCCCTCCGGTGTGGCGCACGGGACGTGGCCCTGGGTGCGGATGAGGTCCTGGCCGAGCCCTCGGGCCAGGTACGTCAGGAAACTGGACGCCAGCGAGTCCCGGGCCGGGCGCCCGTACGTGTAGGCGTACTCGATCTCCTGGTACGGGTACGCGCTCGTGCCGGACTCGATGGCGTCGAGGGACGCCGGATGCCCGTCCAGGTCCAGCCGGCGCAGCCCCTCCGCCCGGGCCGCGAGATTCAGCTCGCTGTAGCCGACCGCGCCGGGCAGGGCGGCGACCGTCTTCAGGACCTCCTCCGTGGAGCCGAGCTCGCAGCGGGCGACCGGGGCGGTCGGGTCGTCCTTGTGGACGCAGTCGACGGAGGAGTTGGCGATCTCGCCGCGCCCCAGCACGCGCCGCTGGAACACCTGCCGGGTGCCGGAGTTGGCGTCCCGGCTGACCAGGGTGACCGGCAGGTCGGGGCCGCCCAGCTGCTTCCAGTTCCTGATCTCGCCCCGGTACAGGCGCCGTACGTCCGCCGTGGTCAGCCCGCGCAGGTCCACGCCCTCGTGCACCACCAGCGCGAAGACCGACACCGCGACGCGGTTCTCCCGCAGTGCCGGCGTCCCGGCGGGCTTGGGCCCGTCCGACAGGGCGATCAGGGGCGGCGAGCCGCGGCCGGCCTCCGCGCCCGCCGTGAGCAGCCGCCGGACGCCGGAGGTCGAGCCGTGCGCGTCGACCTCGATGCGCGGGCCGTCCGCCGCGCAGTCCTCCTCGTACGCCTCCGCGACCTCCCGCAGCACGGGTGCGAACGCCGTGGAGCCGGTGAGGGTGAGGGTGCCGCCCTCGCAGCCGATGGGCGGCGGGGAGTCGTCCTGGGCGACGACGATCACCGCGAGCGCCACCACGCACAGCGTGAGGGTGATGGTGATGAGCCGGGCCGCCCGGCTGAACAGCGGGGCCTTCTCGTCCGGGGTGGCGCTGCGGTTGCGGTGCACCTCGCCGTCGCTGAGGTCGCAGCGCAGCTCGATCCCGTCGTTCACGCCGCCGCCGGAGAGCAGCACCAGCAGTTTGAAGTAGGCGCCCCGGTTGAGGGGCACGCGCGGCAGGTGGAGGGTGCCGCCCTGGTACCCGAAGCCCCGCTCGGCGGTGAAGTGCTCGACGAGATGGCTGGTCGCGGTCGGCTGGGTGACCGACACCCCGAGGATGGTGCGCCCCTCGAACTCCACGGTCATGCCGTGCGTGCCCGGGTTCTGGTAGTGCTCGCGGCCGATGCCCTCCCAGCCGTCGTTCTCGATGCGCAGCAGCACCATGCTGGCGTCCGTCATGCCCGCCGCCGTGTCGAACCAGCCGACCCTGCGGTTGACCGGGCGGCCCGACCGGCCGTCGTCGCCGATCGGGGCGTCCAGCTGCACGCGGTAGCCGATGCGTCTGCGGCGCGGCACCCGCCGCTCGTACCAGACCATGACGGCCGAGGCGACGATGCCGAGGATCGCCGTCGCCACGGCCACCAGGTTCTCCGCGCTCAGCCACTCCATCGCGCCGCCCCCGCAACCGACCCGCCCGTCCGCCGAGGTGGTCACCGTACGGCCGTGCGGGGGCGGCGGCGGGGTGCGTCCCCGTAAGTTCACCGGGGTTCGCCGAACGTTCAACCACCCCCGGTTCACGCGCCCGGCGTGGCAACCGCCAGGCCCGCGGCGACCGTTCAGTCGCGGGTGTACGTCAGCTGCTCGCCCGTGCCGTCGCTCACGCGCCGCAGGGAGCCGTCGGGGAGAAGGCTGATCTCGCTGGCGGCGCCGGGGGTGCAGGCGCTGCGCGGTTCGCCGGTGGTGACGCTGGACGGGCCGAGCTGGAGCCGGCCGCCGGAGGTGCCGGTGAGGCGTGCCTCGAAGACGCAGTGGTAGGTGCCGCTGCCGGTGGGACCGTCGGCCACCAGGGACATGACGGTGTCGCCGACCTCGCCCTGCTGCACGGTGAGGCGGCGGCTGTGCGAGCCGCTGTCGTTGTCGATGGAGCCGGACCAGCTGCCCAGGAAGTCCGCCGGGACCGTCCCGTCCTCGAGCGCGTCACTGGTCGGCGGAGCCGACTCCGTGGGCGGCGCGTCGTCGGCGGTGCCCGCGTCGCCGGTGCTCTGCGGCGTGCTGGGCGCGGCGGGCGTCGACGGGTCGCCGCCGGCGCGGTCGTCGCCCCGGGCTCCGCTCATCAGCGCGTACACGCTGCCGCCCGCGGCGAGCGCCACGACCAGCGCGATCACCACGAGCAGCGCGGTGGAGCGGTTGTCGCGGCCCGGCTGGTGCGGGGGACCGTACGGCTGCGGCTGCGCGGGGAAGGGCGGCGGGCCGTACGGCGGGGTGCCGTTCGCGCCGTGGCCGCTGTACGGGTAGCCGTACGCGGGCGGCTGCGGGTGCTGCTGGGGGTGGCCGTAGGCGCCTTGGCCGTAGGCGTCCCCGCCGTACGCGCCTCCGCCGTACGCGCCCGCCCCGTATGCGCCCGCGCCCGGCGCCGGTCCGGGCGGCGGGGCCGGCTCGCCGCCCTGGCCGACGACGACCGTGGGCAGGTGGTTCACGCCGGGCGGGCCCGGCGGGGGCGATCTGGTTCGGGGCGGGGACCGGGGGTACCCGCAGGGGCATGATGAACACGATGCAGACGGCCGACCTGGCGGCGGGACGCGGAGCCCTGGGCGCCGGTCTGGTGGTGGCGGGGATCGTGGTCCTGGCGCTGCTGATCGGCATGTTCCTGTTCGGCAGCCGCAGGGTGCGCAACGACGACTCGCGCCGGCCGCGGCCGGAGGAGCAGCCCCGGATGCCCGAGGGCGGCCCGGTCCGCGAGGTGCGGGAGCACCGGGAGCCGGAGGAGATGCCCCGCACCGACGAGCGGCTGACCCCGCACGAGCTGAAGGGCCACGGCAACGCGGGCACCCGCACGAGCGCCGCCCAGGAGCGCCCCCGCTGGGACGAGGGCGGCAGCGGCGGCTTCGGCAGCGGCGGGCCCGGCGCCCACTGACACACACAGGACGGCCCCGGCGTGTGCCGGGGCCGTCGCCGTGTCAGCGGGTGCTTTCGCGCACGGCCGGCCCGTTCGGCACGAAGCCGAGGTCGACGGGGGCGGCCGGAGCGCCGTTCCTCCGCACCCCGTCCAGCAGCCCGGGGAGCTGCGGCGGCCACAACGGCTCGTGGCCACCCGCCAGTTCGGCCGGCGACCACCAGCGCCACCGCTGAATCCCGTCCTCGGCGTGCGCGGCCGTGAGATCCCCGGCCGGATCCCGGCGGGGCGCGAACGCGAGGAAGATGTGCTCGTGCTGGCGGACGGGCGTCCCGGCACGGGTGAAGTCGTGCTCCCAGAGACACAGCACGCCGTCCTCGATCACGAGGTCGGTCCAGCCGGTCTCCTCCCGCACCTCCCGCTCGGCGGCCTGCCGGGGTGACTCGCCCTGTTCCAGGCCGCCGCCGGGCATCGCCCAGTGCACGCCGACCTCGGGGTTGTCGTAGCGGAACAGGAAGACGGATCCCGCGGGGTCCAGCACGGCGACGCGTGCTGCTCGTCTGGGTGTGCGCATCGGATCAGCCTGACAGTGCCTCCGGGCGCTGTCATTCGTGTTTTCGGCGTGAGGCAGGTCACAGCGCTGTGCTGCATCGTTTCGCCCCGCCCAGTGTCTTCTTCCAGGTGCAAGGGCTTGTACGGACACGGGGCGGTAAGGGATGCAGCGGTTTCGGGCCGACGGCTTCGACGAGTTCGTGGCCGCCCGCTGGTCGGCGCTGCTGCATGTCGCGCGTCTGCTCACCGGCGGCGACCGTCAGCGCGCCGAGGACCTGGTGCAGGAGTCCCTGGTGAAGCTGTGGTTCGCCTGGCCGAAGGTCGCCGAGCAGGCGCCCGAGGCGTACGTCCGTCAGGTGCTGGTGCGGCTGGCCGCCCGCTCGGCGCGCCGGCGCTGGTGGGGTGAGCGCCCGGTGGGCGAACTGCCCGACCGGGCCGGACCGGGCGACGTGTCCGCGGCGGTCGCGGAACGCTCGCGTCTCGAGGCCGCGCTGGCATTGCTGACACCCCGTCAGCGGGCGGCCGTGGTGCTGCGGTACTACGAGGACCTGCCCGAGGGGCAGGTGGCGCAGGCCCTCGGCTGCCCCGTGGGCACGGCCCGCTCCCACGCGTCCCGCGGTGTGGCGCGGCTGCGGGAGATCCTTTCCGACTCCGCCCGGCCCGTGAAGTGAGGGGAGCAGCGATGGACGACTTCGAGCACGAGCTGACGCGCATGATGCGCGAGGACCGGGCGCACACCCCCTACGGCCCCGGGCACCGCGCGCGTCTGTACGAGGGAATCCGGGTCCGTCGCCGGACGCGGGTGCTGGTGCGGGCGGGCGGTTCCGCCCTGGCGGTGGCCGGGCTGAGCGTCGGTCTGGCGCTGCTGCCCCACCTCGGCTCCGGGTCCGCGCCGGCCGATCTGCCGCTGCCCGCGACCGGGTCGACGGCTCCCCCGCACTCCGGCGAACCCACCGCGACGGTGTCCGGCACCGCGGAGCCGAGCACGTCGCTGCCGCCGACCGGAAGCACGGAGTCCCACACCCCCGGCGGCTCCCCCTCGGGGACGACCGAACCGGCCACCACGGCCCCGGGCTCGGCCGACTCCGGCTCCGTGTCCCCGCAGACCACCGGGACGGAAACCTCCGCACCCGCCTACGAAGGGACCCCGACCTACCCGCCGCCCAGCGGGTGACGCCGCGCGGGCCGTAGACCCGCCCTCGCCGACCGCACAGCACCCAAGCTCTCCGCCTCCCGCCCCGCGGACCACCCCACGGGCGCACTTGGCATGCCCATACCAACGAAAGGTCCCGCCATGAGAACCGCCCGGCGGCCCGCGCCGCCCCTCCCCGCGCAGACCCACCCCGAGCCGGTCCTGGAGGTGGTCGTGCCCGTGCACAACGAGGAGCGCGACCTCGAACCCTGTGTCCGGCGGCTGCACGCGCACCTCGTGGAGACCTTCCCGTACCCGTTCCGGATCACGGTCGCCGACAACGCCAGCACCGACCGGACCCCGTGGATCGCCGCCCGCCTGGCCGGGGAGCTGCCCGGCACCCGGTGGGTACGGCTGGAGGAGAAGGGCCGCGGACGCGCCCTGCACACCGCCTGGTCCCGCTCCCCCGCCCCGGTGCTGGCCTATCTCGACGTGGACCTGTCCACCGACCTCGCCGCCCTGCTGCCGCTGGTCGCGCCGCTGATCTCCGGCCACTCGGACCTCGCGATCGGCACCCGTCTCGCGCCCGGCTCCCGGGTGGTGCGCGGGCCGAAGCGGGAGATCGTCTCCCGCTGCTACAACGGGCTGCTGCGCACCACGCTCTCCGTGGGGTTCACCGACGCGCAGTGCGGTTTCAAGGCGGTCCGGCGGGAGGTGGCCGAGCGGCTGCTGCCGCTGGTGGAGGACCGGGAGTGGTTCTTCGACACGGAGCTGCTGGTGATCGCCGAGCGAGCCGGGCTGCGCATCCACGAGGTGCCGGTGGACTGGGTGGACGACCCCGACAGCCGCGTGGACATCGTCCGCACGGCGCTCGCTGACCTGCGCGGCATGGCCCGGCTGGGGCGGGCGCTGGCCCGCGGCCGGCTGCCGCTGGCCGCGCTGGGCGGCGCCGGGACGACGGCCGGCTCCCCCGTGCTCCCGCCGCCCGGCCGGCTCGCCCAGCCGCTCCGCTTCGCCGCCGTGGGCGCCGCCGCCACGCTGCTGCACCTCGCCCTGTACGTCCTGCTGCGGCCGGCCGCCGGGGCCCAGGCGGGCAACGCGCTCGCCCTGCTCCTGTGCACCGTCCTCAACACGGCCGCCAACCGGCGGTTCACCTTCGGCGTGCGCGGACGCGCCGGGCTGCCGGCCCATCACCTCGGCGGGCTGACGGCGCTCCTGGCCGGTCTCGCCGTCACCGGCGGCGCGCTGGCCATCCTGCACCAGGCGGTCCCCGGCGCGGGCCCCGGGACCGAGCTGCCGGTGCTGGTCGCCGCCAACCTCGCCGCCGCCGTCCTCCGCTTCCACCTGCTGCGCGCCTGGATCCTCCCCGGCCGCCGCACCCGCCGTACGACAGGGACCCCCGCCTCATGAGCAGCACGACCACCCGCCTCCCCGGACCGGCGGCGGCCCCTCCCGCCGCGCCCGGCGACCCCGCGCCCGGCGACCCCGCGCCCGGCGGTCCCGCGCCCGGCCCGCGCGAGCGGCTGCGCCGCCTCGCCGTCCGCCTCGGGCCCGTCCTCGCCGTGTACGGCGTGCTCAAGCTGGCCGGCTTCACCGTGTTCCTGGTGCTGCTGGACTCGGCCGGCGACTTCCGGGAGAAGCACTTCCGGTTCGGCGGCGGCGCGCACCCGTGGGACGTGCTGGGCAGCTGGGACGGCTGGTGGTACCAGCAGATCGCCCAGCACGGCTACGACCCGGCCCTGACACCGGTCCCCGGCGCGACCGGGATGATCACGCTGGAGGGCAACTCGGCGGCGTTCTTCCCGCTGTACCCGGCGCTGATGCGGCTGGTCTCGGAGGTCACCGGGCTCGGCCCGTACGGCGCCGGGATGGCCGTGTCCGTGGTGTGCTCGTTCGTCGCGGCCCTCGGCATCCACGCGGTGACGGCGCGGCTGGGCGGGCGCCGGGCCGGGCTGGTCGCCGTCGGCCTGTGGGCGGTGTGGCCGGGGTCCGGCACGGAGTGGGCGGTGTATTCCGAGTCGCTGTACACGGCGCTGGCCGCCTGGGCGTGCTGGGCCGTGATCACCCGGCGCTGGGCGGCCGCCGGGGTGCTGACCTTCGCCGCCGGCCTGACCCGGCCCACGGCGTTCGCCCTGGTCGCGGCGCTCGCGGTCGCGGGGCTGATCGCGGTGGTGCGGCGGCGGGAGAACTGGCGGCAGCCGCTGGCCGCCGTGGCGATCGCCCCGCTGGGGGTGGCCGGCTACCTGGCCTGGGTGGGGTACCGCATGGGCGACTGGGGCGGTTACACCAAGCTCCAGGAGGGCGCCTGGGGACACACCTTCGACTACGGCCGGCACAGCCTCGACGTGCTGACCTCCGTGCCGGTGGGGCACTTCGACTACCTGTTCGCCATGCCGATGGAGGACCTGATCGGCGTCGGGGTGGTGCTGCTGGTGCCGCTGCTGACCGTGCTGCTGGTGCGGCTGCGTCCGCCCGCCGTGCTGGTCGTGTACACGGTGCTGTCGTATCTGACGGTGATGGGCACGCAGCAGTACTTCGGCAACGTCTCGCGCTACCTGCTGCCGCTGTTCCCGCTGTTCGTGCCGCTCGCCCTGGCCATGCGCCGGCTGAGCGGGCCCGTGCTGGCGGCGGTGCTCGGCACGGCGGCGCTGGCGTCCGGGTCGTACGCGGGGTACGTCCTGTTCGAGCTGGGGGTGCCGTAGGCGGCCGGGTGGGCGACGGCCCGGCGCAGTACGCTGAACGCAGTCGCCCACCGGGAGTTCTCCATGGGGATCCGCAGGAAGCGCACGCGTCGACCGGCCGCCGTCGTACCGGAGTTGTGCGATCTCTGCGCACGCACCTTCCCTCCTCAGGAGGCGGTGTGCGGACATGTGGCGGACTCCTCGGCCGTGCGCCCCGACGATCCGCTGCACGACGGTCTGCGCCGCGTCACCGCGTGCTGCGAGGCCCATCTGGAGCAGATCCGGGCCGCCTACCGGCAGCGGCCGTTCGTGCAGGAGGAACTCTGGGCGGGCAAGATCGGCCGCGTCCTGACGTCCGGCCGCCCGGTCCTCTCCCTGACGGAACTGTGCTGCCGTACCGGTCTCGACGAGCCGGACATCCGCCGGGCCATCGCCTGGCACAACGAGCGGCGGCGACGCCTGGACGGGTGAGCGCCTGTGCGCGGCCGGCCGTCCGCGCACAGGACCGCGGCCCCGGCCGGACAGGTGTCCGGCCGGGGCCGCGGGGTGTCGCCGGGGCGGAGGTCAGGCCGTGGCCGGGGCCGCCGGACCGACCAGTTCCGTCAGGACGTCCTCCATCGTCACGAACCCGATGACCTTGCCGTTCTCGCCGACGGCCGCGGCGAGGTGGCTGCCCTCCGCGCGGAGCGCGGTGAGCGTGTCGTCGAGCGGGGTGTCGATGCGGACCCGGGTGACCTTGTGCAGCGCGGTGCGCGGGAACGGGCGGTCCCGTTCGGTCACGCCGAGGGTGTCCTTGATGTGCAGGTAGCCCAGGAGCGCGCCGTCGGGGCCGGTGACCGGGAAGCGGGACAGGCCCGCGTCGGCGGCCACGCGCTCCAGCCGCGCCGGGGTGACCGTGTGGTCGACGGTGTGCATCCGCCGGGCCGGGACGAGGATCTCGCCGACCGGGCGGGTGCCCAGCTCCAGCGCGTCCCGCAGCCGCTCGCCGTCCGCCGGGGTGAGCAGTCCGGCCTCGCTGGAGTCGACGACCATCCGGGCGAGCTGATCGTCGGTGAACACCGACTCCACCTCGTCCTTCGGCTCGACCCGCAGCAGCCGCAGCAGGACGTTGGCGAAGGCGTTGATGCCGAACACGAACGGCCGCAGCGCCCGGGTCAGCCAGACCAGCGGCGGGCCCAGCAGCAGCGCGCTGGGCACGGGCGCGGCGAGCGCGATGTTCTTCGGCACCATCTCGCCGATCAGCATGTGCAGATACGTGGCGAGGGTCAGCGCGATCACGAACGCGATCGGGTGCACCAGCGCGTCCGGGACGTTCACCGCCTCGAACGGCGGCTCCAGCAGATGCGCGATGGCCGGTTCGGCGACCGCGCCGAGCACCAGCGAGGACACCGTGATGCCGAGCTGGGCGGTGGCCATCATCGCCGACAGGTGTTCCAGCGCCCACAGCGTCATCCGGGCGCGCTTCTCGCCCGCGAGGGCGCGCGGCTCGATCTGGCTGCGGCGCACCGAGATCAGGGCGAACTCGGCGCCCACGAAGAATGCGTTGGTGAGCAGGGTGAAAGCTCCGATGGCCAGCTGCAGGACGGTCATCGGGCCTCCTCCATGACGTCGGCGCCCACGGACGCCGGGGCGGTGACGCGTACCCGGTCGGCACGGTGGTGCTCGACCTCCAGCACGTCGAGCTGCCAGCCGTCGACGTCCACGGAGTCACCCGCGAGGGGGATCCGGGTCAGGCGGGTCGCGATCAGTCCGGCGACGGTCTCGTACGGTCCGTCCGGGGCGGTGAGGCCCAGGGCGACGAGCCGGTCGACACGGAGGCCGCCGTCGGCCTCCCACACCTCGCGGCCGTCGGCCGTGGGCGGTGCCGGCGCCAGCTCGGGCACCTCGACCGGGTCGTGCTCGTCGCGGACCTCGCCGACGACCTCCTCGACGATGTCCTCGACGGTGGCGACGCCCGCCGTGCCGCCGTACTCGTCGATGACGACGGCCATGGCGCGGTGGGCGCGCATGCGCTCCAGCAGCCGGTCGGCGGGGAGGCTGTCGGGGACGAGCAGCGGCGGCGTGGTCAGCTCGGTGACGGGCGTGGCGGCGCGCCGCTCGGGCTCCAGGGCCAGCACGTCACGGATGTGGACGGTGCCGACGACCTCGTCGAGGCTGTCGCGGTACACCGGGAAGCGGGACAGGCCGGTGGCGTGGCTGAGCGCGGCGGCGTCGGCGGCGGTGGCGTGCACCTCCAGGGCGCGGACGTCGACGCGCGGGGTCATCACGTTCTCGGCGGTCAGCTCGCCCAGGTGCAGGGTGCGGACGAACAGCTCCGCGGAGTCCGCCTCCAGGGCGCCCTCGGCGGCGGAGTGCCGGGCGAGCGCGCTCAGTTCCTCGGCGGTGCGGGCGGACGCCAGCTCCTCCGCGGGCTCCAGGCCCATACGGCGCACGAAGCGGTTGGCGGTGCCGTTGAGGTGGTTGATGAACGGGCCGAAGGCGGCCGTGAAGGCGCGCTGCGGTCCGGCGACGACCTTGGCGACCGCCGCGGGACGCGAGATGGCCCAGTTCTTCGGGACCAGCTCGCCGATCACCATCAGCACCACCGTCGACAGGGCGACGCCGAGCAGGGTCGCCACGGTCGGGGCGGCGGAGCCGAGGCCGGCCGCCCGCAGCGGGCCGCGCAGCAGGGCTGCGAGGGACGGCTCGGCGAGCATGCCGATCACCAGGGAGGTGACGGTGATGCCGAGCTGGGCGCCGGACAGCTGGACCGTCAGGCGGCGTACGGCGGCCAGCGCACCGGCCGCGCCGCGCTCACCGGCGTCGGCGGCGCGCTCGAGTTCGGCGCGCTCGACGGTGGTGAGGGAGAACTCGGCCGCGACGAACACCGCGCAGGCCAGCGTCAGCAGCAGGGCGAGCAGGAGCAGCAGGACCTCGGTCACCGTGCCACCCCCGCTCCCTGTCGGACCGCATGACGCGGACTGCGGGTGGTGGCACGGCTACTACTGGGAGGATCACCCATCGGGGGACCGTCGCTCCTTTTCGAACAGGACGAATGTGCGGGGAAGCGGCGTGAACCGCTTCGGAAGCAGGATGGACTGCTTCTCCAGCAACTGTAAAGGACCAGCAAAACATTCCGCTCGCGCGGGCCCGCCGGTCCGGGGAGGCGCGGGGCCGGGGTCAGCCGTCCCAGGTCCAGTCGGCGACCTCCGGCAGATCGGTGCCGTGGTCGCGGATCCAGTCGTGGTGGCGCAGGCGGACGTCCTCCATCCGCTGCCGTACGGCCGCGGCCCGCACCGCCAGGCCGGGGACGCGGTCGATGACGTCCATGACCAGCCGGTAGCGGTCCAGGTCGTTGCGGACCACCATGTCGAACGGCGTGGTCGTGGTGCCGATCTCCTTGTAGCCGCGCACGTGCAGGTGGTGGTGCCCGGTGCGGCTGTAGGCGAGCCGGTGGATCAGCCACGGATAGCCGTGGTACGCGAAGATCACCGGCTTGCCGGCGGTGAACAGGCCGTCGTACTCGAAGTCGGACATGCCGTGCGGGTGCTCGCCGCGGGGCAGCAGGCGGGCGATGTCGACGACGTTGACGACCCGCACGGCCAGCTCGGGCAGGTGCCGGCGCAGCAGCTGGGCGGCCGCCATGACCTCCTGGGTGGGGACGTCGCCCGCGCAGGCCAGCACCACGTCGGGTTCACGGTCGCCGGTCTCGGTGCCCGCCCAGTCCCAGATGCCGGCGCCGCGCGCGCAGTGCGCCTTCGCCTGCTCCATGGACAGCCAGTCGAAGCAGGGCTGCTTCCCGGCCACGACGACGTTGACGTAGTCGCGGCTGCGCAGCACGTGGTCGGCGACCGACAGCAGGGTGTTGGCGTCCGGCGGCAGGTAGACCCGTACCGCCTCCGGACTCTTGTTGAGGATGTGGTCGACGAAGCCGGGGTCCTGGTGGGAGAAGCCGTTGTGGTCCTGGCGCCACACGTGCGAGGTCAGCAGGTAGTTGAGCGAGGCGATGGGGGCGCGCCAGGGCAGCCGTCGGGTGACGCGCAGCCACTTGACGTGCTGGTTGACCATCGAGTCGACGATGTGGACGAACGCCTCGTAGCAGGAGAACAGGCCGTGCCGGCCGGTGAGCAGGTAGCCCTCCAGCCAGCCCTGGCAGGTGTGCTCGGAGAGGATCTCCATCACCCGGCCGTGCCGGTCGAGGTCCTCGTCCACGTCGAACGTGCCGGCCTGCCACGCCTTGCCGCTGGCCTCGTACACGGCCTGGAGACGGTTGGAGGCGGTCTCGTCGGGACCGACCAGCCGGAAGTCACGGCGGTCGGCGGTGGCCCGCATGACGTCCTCGAGGAGGTCGCCGAGCACCCGGGTCGGCTCGTGCATCGTGGCCCCCGGCTTGTCTACCTCGACGGCGTGCCGCTCCAGCGGCGGCAGCGGCAGCTCGCGCAGCATCAGCCCGCCGTTGGCGTACGGGGTGGCGCCGAGGCGGCGGGCTCCGTCGGGTACGCAGGCCAGGACGTCGGCGCGAGGGCGGCCGTCCTCGTCGAACAGCTCCTCCGGCCGGTACGACCGCAGCCACGCCTCCAGCTGGCGCAGATGGTCGGGGTTGTCGCGGACGCCGGGCAGCGGCACCTGGTGGGCGCGCCAGGTGTTCTCCACGGGCAGGCCGTCGACCTCGGCGGGTCCGGTCCAGCCCTTGGGGGTGCGCAG
The DNA here is from genome assembly GCA_002154585.1 of Streptomyces pseudogriseolus. Lineage (GTDB taxonomy): Bacteria > Actinomycetota > Actinomycetes > Streptomycetales > Streptomycetaceae > Streptomyces > Streptomyces pseudogriseolus. Next base: position 288 of record MUNG01000102.1, on the reverse strand, counting down.
GACGATCATCGGCCAGCGGGGGCGTTCGGTCGCGCCGTCCTCGCGGGCGGCGCGCTGGATGGCGGCGATGCGGTCGCCGATCACGTGCAGCGGGTCGTGGCCGTAGCCGCGGAGCAGCGCGTCCAGCTCGTCGTCGGGGATGCGGGCCAGCACGGCCGGGTTGGCGATCTTGTAGCCGTTGAGGTGCAGGATCGGCAGGACGGCGCCGTCGTGGACGGGGTCGAGGAACTTGTTGGAGTGCCAGGAGGTCGCCAGCGGCCCGGTCTCCGCCTCCCCGTCGCCGACCAC
>MUNG01000101.1 GCA_002154585.1 Streptomyces pseudogriseolus | reverse complement strand
GCTGTCCGGCGGCGAGCAGCAGATGCTCGCCATCGGCCGCGCCCTGATGGCCGCGCCCCGCCTGCTGCTCCTGGACGAGCCCTCCCTCGGCCTCGCCCCGCAGATGGTGTACCGGATCGCCGAGGTGATCCAGGAGATCAACGCGCAGGGCACCGCCGTGCTCCTCGTCGAGCAGAACGCCGGCATGGCGCTGTCCCTCGCGAGCCACGCGCACGTCCTCGAGGTCGGCGAGACCCGCCTGTCGGGCCCCGCCGAGGAGCTCGCCCGCACCGACGCCGTACGCCGCCTGTACCTGGGCGAGTCGGCGCAGGACCAGGGGGCCGCGTGAACGACCGCACCACCACCGCACCGCCCGAGCTCGCCGTACGGGACGTCACCGTGCGCTTCGCCGGGCTCACCGCGCTCGACGGGGTGTCCTTCACCGTCGCCCCCGGCTCGGTGCACGCGCTCATCGGGCCCAACGGCGCCGGGAAGTCCACGTGCTTCAACGTGCTGTCCGGGCTGTGCCGGCCCGCCGCCGGCACGGTGACGCTCGGCGGCACGGAACTCACCCGGCTCGCCCCGCACCGCATCGCCGCGCTCGGCGTGGCCCGTACCTTCCAGAACATCGTCACCACCCAGGGCACCGTCGCCGACAACCTGATGCTCGGCCGGCACGCCCTCACCCGGGCCGGGTTCACCGCGAGCGCCCTGCGGCTGCCGGGCGCCCGGCGCGAACAGCGCGAGCACCTCGCCCGCGCCCGGGAGATCGCCGAACTGACCGGACTCGGCGCCCACTTCGACGCGCCCGTCGGCCTGCTGCCGTACGGCGACCGCAAGCGCGTCGAACTCGCCCGCGCCCTCTGCCTGGAGCCCCGTGTGCTGCTGCTCGACGAACCGGTGGCCGGCATGAACGCCGCCGAACGCGCCCGCACCGCCGAGGTGGTGGGCGAACTGCGCGCCGAACTCGGCCTGTCCGTGGTGCTGGTGGAGCACGACATGGGTCTGGTGATGCGCCTCGCCGACGAGGTCACCGTGCTGGACTTCGGCCGGCCCATCGCGCACGGCACACCCGACGAGGTCCGCCGGGACCCCGAAGTGCTCCGCGCCTACCTCGGCACCGACGCGACCGGGGAGGACGCGGCATGACGGATCTCCTGGACAGCCTGCTGGGCGGACTGGCCCTCGGCGCGGTGTACGCGCTGGTCGCCCTCGGCTTCGTCGTCATCTTCAAGGCCTCCGGCGTGCTCAACTTCGCCCACGGCTCCCTGCTGCTGTTCGGCGGCTACCTGGTCGCCGTCCTCCACGACGACCTGGGCTTCGCCGGGGCGCTCGCCCTCGCGGTCCTCGCCACGGCCGCCCTGGCCGGGGCGCTGGACCGGTTCCTGCTCCAGCGCGGCGGGCAGGACGCCCACTCCGCGCACGTGCAGACCATCGTCACCATCGGCATCGACATCGTGCTGCTCACCGAGCTGGCGCGGCGCATCGGCGGCGACCTGCTGACGCTCGGCGACCCGTGGGGCGACGCGGTGACCGAACTGGGGCCGCTGACCGTCGCGGACAGCCGGCTCGCCGCCATCGCCGTGTCGGCCGTGGTCATCGCCGGGGTCTTCGCCCTGTTCCGGTTCACCTCCTGGGGCCTGTCGCTGCGGGCGGCGGCCGAGGACATGGAGGCCGCCGCGCTGATGGGCGTACGCCTCGGCCGGGTACGGGCGGGCGCCTGGTGCCTGGCGGGCGCGCTCGCCGCGCTGGCCGCGGTGTTCCTCGCCGCGTTCCCCGCGCCGGGTCTGGAGCGCACCACCGGCCAGATCGCGCTCAACGCCTTCCCCGCCGCCATCCTCGGCGGACTGGCGTCCCCGACGGGCGCCCTCGCCGGCAGCCTCGTCATCGGGCTGACCGAGGCGCTGGTCGTCGGCTACCAGTCCGAACTGCACGTCCTCGGCGAGGGGTTCGGCGACGTCGCCCCGTACGCCGTGATGCTGCTCGTGCTCCTCGTGCGGCCCAACGGGCTGTTCGGCGCGAAGGGAGCGGCCCGTGTCTGACCGGACCGCGCTCCTCACCCGCCGCCGCGCCACCCTGCTCACGGTCGCCGTGCTGCTGTGCCTGCCGCCGTTCTACCTGGACGCCTTCTGGCTGCGCATCGGCCTGTTCTCCCTGGCGGCCGCGATCGGCGCCACCGGCCTCGCCCTGCTCAGCGGCACCGCGGGACAGCTGTCCCTCGGCCACGCCTTCTTCCTCGCCGTCGGCGCGTACGGCTACACCTGGCTGGCCGGCGACCCCGGGCCCGGGCTGCCGACCGCCCTCGCCGTGCCCCTCGCGGTGCTCATGGCGGGCCTCGCCGGCGGGCTGTTCAGTCCTGTCGCCGGCCGGGTCAAGGGCATCTACCTGGGCATCGCCACCCTCGCCCTGGTCTTCCTCGGCCACCACGTCCTGCTCACCGCCGAGTCGGTCACCGGCGGCTTCAACGGCCGTTCCGTGCCGCCGCTCTCGCTCGGCGGGTTCACCTTCGACGCGGGCGACGAACTGACCGTGCTCGGCGTGCCGTTCGGCGCGGAGGAGCGGCTGTGGTTCCTGGGCCTCGCGCTGTTCGCGGTCACCTGGTTCACCGCCCGGGGCCTGCTGCGCTCCCGCCCCGGCCGGGCGCTGGCCGCCCTGCGCGACAGCGAGACCGCAGCCGCCGTCATGGGCGTCGACGTGGCCCGGCACCGCTCCGCCGCCTTCGTGGTGTCGTCGATGTACGCCGGCCTCGCCGGGGTGCTGCTGGCGCTCGCCTTCCGCCGGGTGGTGCCCGACTACTTCTCTCTGGTGCTGTCCGTCGACTACCTCGCCATGATCGTCATCGGCGGCCTCGGCTCGGTCGCCGGAGCCACCGCCGGCGCCGTCTTCGTGACCGCCCTGCCGCTGCTGATGACCCGCTACGCCGACCAGCTCCCGCTGGTCGCCGCACCCGGCTCCGCCGAAGGCGCGGTCGGCCCCACCGAGGCCGCCCGCTACCTGTACGGCGCCGCCATCGTCCTCGTCCTGCTGTACGCGCCCGACGGGCTGCACGGTCTCGCCCGCCGGTCCCGTGACCGCCTGCGGCGCCGCCGCTCCCCGACCTCCGACCCGGCTTCCGCCGTTCCCTCGCCCTCGCCGCCGGCCGCGGCCGCTCGACCCAAGGAGCACACCCTGTGAACACCGGACACACCCGCCGCCCCCGGATCCGCGCCGCCTCGGCCGTCCTCGCCGGCACCCTCGCCCTGCTGCTCGCGGCCACCGGATGCAGCTCCAAGGCGGAGGGCGGCGACAAGGGCGACGCCGCCGACGGCGTCCGCACCGGACCCGGCGTCGACGACGACACCATCAGACTCGGCGCCCTCACCGATCTGACCGGCCCCTACGCCACCCTCGGCAAGAGCATCGTGCAGGCCCAGCAGATGTGGGCCGACGAGACCAACGCCAAGGGCGGCATCTGCGGCCGCGACGTCGAGATCGTCGTCAAGGACCACGGCTACGACGTGCAGAAGGCCGTCACCGCCTACGCCGACATCGCCCCCGACGTGGTGGCGCTGCCGCAGGTCATCGGCTCCCCGGTGGTCGCCGCCCTGCTGGACGACGTCGAGCGGGACAAGATGCTCACCTTCCCGCAGGCCTGGGCGGCCTCCCTGCTCGGCAAGGACGCCGTCCAGGTGCTCGGCACCACCTACGACGTCGACATGATCGCCGCGGTGGACTTCCTCACCCGCACCAAGGGCCTGAAGAAGGGCGACACCATCGGCCACGTCTACTTCGAGGGGGACTACGGCGCCAACGCCCTGGAGGGCTCCACCTGGGCGGCCGAGCGGGCCGGGATGAAGGTGGCCGGGCAGAAGATCCAGGCCACCGACACCGACCTGTCGGCGCAGGTGTCGGCGCTGCGCAAGGAGGGCGTCAAGGCCGTCCTGATCAGCGCGGGACCGGCGCAGACGGCCTCCCTGGTCGGCGTCGCCGCCTCACGCGGGCTGAAGGTCCCCGTGGTCAGCAACGCCCCCGGCTTCGCGCCCCAGCTGATGGAGACGCCGGCCGCGCCCGCCCTCGCCGCCATGCTGAACGTGGTCAGCGCGGCGCCCGCGGTCAGCTCCGACCTGCCCGGGGTGAAGGCCATGGTGGCGGCGTACCGGAAGAAGTACCCGGACTCGCCCGTCGACTCCGGCGTGCTGTCCGGCTACAACGCCGCGAAGCTCATCGGCGAGGACCTCGCGAAGGCGTGCGAGGCGGGCGGCCTGACCCGGGAGGACGTCGTCAAGGCGCACCGCTCCCAGTCCGACGCGGACACCGGGCTCGGAACGCCGCAGGACTTCTCCGACGTGAACCGTCCCGCGAGCACCGAGACGTACGTCCTCAAGCCGGACGCGAAGGCGGTCGGCGGCGTGGTGAACGCCGAGGACGCCCACACCGCCCCCGGCGTCGAGGAGTACCTCTCCGGCCGCTGAGGCACGCGTGACGCCCCGGCGCGCCCGCCACGCGGGAGCGCCGGGGCTCAGCCGGCCGCGGCCTCCGGGTCGCGGTCGGAGGACGGCCAGAAGTAGGGCAGGTCGTCGGGATCGTCGGGGAACAGCTGCCGGTAGACGTCCGGGGCCTTGCGCACCAGCGCGGAGCGGTGACTGCGGTGCACGGCCTCGTCGCCGAGCCACGGCGGCAGCTCACCGGCCCGGGCCAGCTCGTCCTGGTCGCGCACCGGCGCCCCGGGCCGGACCGTGGCCAGGTCGGCGACCAGGGTGGCCGCGCAGCTGTCCTGGTGGCCCTGGTCCCGCCAGACCCGGCAGATCTCCAGGCCGTAGCGCACCAGCGCCTCCTCGTAGCCCGTCCACATGCGCACCGCCGGATGGCGGCGCCAGCCGTAGCCCGGCACGATCAGCCCGCGCAGCACCTGGAGCGCCTCGACCCGCTGCTTGCCGAGCCGCTTGCGGTCGAGGACCAGCGCGGTGCCGCAGAAGTCGGGGTAGGGGAGGAAGGTCTGCACGGGGGCCGTCCGGGAGG
>MUNG01000100.1 GCA_002154585.1 Streptomyces pseudogriseolus | reverse complement strand
GTGTGGAGGATGGAGGGATCGGAGGATCGGGAGATCGGGGGGGTCAGGGGCGGACGGCGCGGGCCCACTCACCGAGCAGGGGCACGCACCGCTCGGCGAAGTACTCGTAGTCTGCGGCGGTGTTGTAGAGATGCGCGGACAGCCGGACGTAGCCGATGCCGCCGAACGCGGTGAACGCGGCCTCCACGCCCAGCTCCGCCGCCGCCCGGTCGCGCAGCGCGTCCGCGGCGACCCGGCTGTCGGCCAGACCGTCCGGCAGCCGCACCAGCCGCATGCCCGGCACCGGCATCCCGACGTCCACGCGCGCGTCCTCGCCGNNCGTGTCCCAGCCCCAGGTGCTGTCGACGAAGTCCAGCGCGGTCTGCGCGGCGAGGTAGTTGGTGGCGTCGAGCGTGCCCTGCTGGTCGAACCGGTCCGGATACGGGTCGGGCGCGCCCCAGGAGTCGATCAGGGGGTGGAGGCCGTCGCGGAGCGGGCCGCGGGCGACCAGGGCGGCGGTGCCGCGCGGGGCGCAGGCCCACTTGTGGAGGTTGCCCGCCCAGAAGTCGCAGGTCAGGCCATCGAGGGGGGCCGCGAGCAGGGCGGGTGCGTGGGCGGCGTCGACGAGGAACGGCACACCGCGCCGGGCCGCCTCCGCGCCGATCCGCTCCANNNCACCGCCTCGTACGCCTGCTCCTCGTCCGCGTCCAGCGGCACCCGCGCGGTGCGGACCCGGCCGCCCCAGCGGCGGGCGAGGCGTTCGGCGCCCATGGTGACGGCGCCGTAGCCATGGTCGGTGACGACGATCTCGCCGCCGGCCCTGTTCTCCAGGTTCGCGTACACGACGCTCACGCCGGCGCTGGCGTTGGGCACCAGGGCGAGGTCGCCCGCCTCCGCGCCGAGGAACGCGGCGATTCCGGTCCGGGCCGCCGCGATCCGCCCCGGCAGCTCGGGGAACCACACGACCGGCGCCCGCTCCATCTCCGCCCGCAGCGCGTTCTGCCGCTCCTGGGCGACCAGCGGAACGGCGCCGAACGAACCGTGGTTGAGGTGGCGCAGGGCGGGGTCCAGCGACCACGCGTCCACCGCGGGCCGGCCGTCGGCCAGCAGCAGGGGGCGGGGCGCGGTGCTGACGTCGGTCTCGCTCACATGACTCCCATCCGCGAGGGACATCGGACCAACGGGAGACCCGAAGGCCAAGACGTATGATGACTCGGGATGGTGGCACGGTGTTTTCGGCCATGACAAGACCTGTGAGCCAGAAGAAATCAGATGACTCGGGAATGTTGCACCGAAGTCATCTGACCTCTCCGCCCGCTACAGTGCCCTTCGGGCGGGCGCGGCGGACGCGGCCCGTCAGGGGAGGCAACGGATGTCGGCAGTCGACAAGGCGTTCCACGGCCTGCGCCACATGATCGCCACGGGGCGGCTCGGCGCCGGGGAGCGGATCCCGCCCGAGGCGGACCTCTGCGAGGAACTCGGCGTCTCTCGCGGCTCGTTGCGCGAGGCGGTCCGGATGCTGGCGGCGCTGGGGGTGATCGAGCCGCGCCACGGCTCGGGCACGTACGTCTCGCAGCTGCGCCCCGAGGACCTGATCGGCAGCCTGTCCCTCACCCTCCAACTCCTGCCCCTGCCGGGTCTGCTGGAGGTCTACGAGATCCGGCGCGTCCTGGAGGCGCACGTGGCGGCGCAGGCGGCGGCCCGGGCCACCCCCGAGACGATCGGGACGCTGTTCTCCCTCATCGAGGCGATGGAGGCCACGGAGGACCCGACGGAGGCGTCCGAGCTGGACCACCGCTTCCACGCGGAGATCGCCCGCGCGGCCGGCAACCCCACCCTGGCCTCCCTCCTCGCGGTCTTCCGCGCCCGCTCCCGCAAGTACCAGGTCTTCACCCTCCCCGAGGGCCCCGACCTCCGCCGCAAGAGCGACGCCGACCACCGCGTCCTCGCCACCGCCATCGCCGACCGCGACCCGGGCGCGGCAGCGGGCGCGGCGGAGGCGCACGTCGCGCAGACGGAGCGGTGGCTGCGGGCGCTGATGCCGCCGGTGGAGGACGAGGGGAGCTGAGCCGGCTCGGCCGGCCTGGTCACGCGGCTGCGCTGCGCCGCCAGCCGGGCACGGACGCGAGCGCCCAGAGGTCGTCGAAGTGCTTGTTCCACATCGTCACGACGGGGTCGGAGGCGGCGGTGCCGGGCGAGCAGACGTTGAGGTCCGTGGTGTAACCCTTGGGGTCGTAGTACTCGGGGCCGGTGCGCTGGAGACGCATGCGGACGGACAGGTCGTAGAAGCCGTGCAGTACCTGCATCCGGTTAAAGATGCAGATCTTTTGGCCGGGTATTCCCGGGTAGAAGCGGTACTCACACCGGACAGCGAGGTTGCCGTGCCGGCCCGGCTGCACGAATTGGGCAATTAGCCCAACGACGAAGATCCCACCGAGGATAAAGCGCGTAACCAGCGGCTCAAAGCGCTCCTGCGTTCGGCGTAACCGCTGTGCCACACCTCCGCCGGTGATCCCGGATCCCCGCTCTGGCATGCCGAGCCCCCCTCCGTGTATCGCACCACGACACGCATGCGAGTACCGGCTTGACATGCTCCCTCTAGACGAGGGCCCGGGCAAGGTAGGGGTTCGTCGTGGCACGGACGGGGAGGCCCAAGGCGCCGCTGGCGACGGTGAGGGTCACCGAGTACGAGGCGACCGCGCGGCGGACGTTGGGGGCCTCGAGACCATCCCGGGAGACGATGCGGTCGAGGTCCACGTATGCGGACCTGACGACTTCAAGACGCCGGTACACCTGCCAGTCCTGCTGCCAGTCACGCGTGTACGCGGCCGGGAGGCTGCGTTCCCAACGGCGGAACATGCGGTCCCGGATCTCCGGGCGGGTCGGGGTGAGGTGCATGTGCCGGACCAGGTCGTACAGGGGGTCGCCGATCAGGGCCATCTCCCAGTCGATGATGCTCAGCCCGCCGTCCCGGCGCACCAGGTTCCACGGGTTGAGGTCGCCGTGCAGGAGGGAGGGCCGGCGGTGGCTGACCTCCTGCCGGGACAGGATCTGGTCGAGCCGGCCGGCGTCCGGGAGCCCCAGCTGCCGTGCGAGCTGCTGTGTCTTCCTGGGAAGCTCGGCGACCAGGCGGACCAGTTCGCCCGTGAGCCAGCGGTGGAAGCCCGGCTCGCCGGCCGTCGGGTCGAGCTGCTTGTAGTCCACCCGGGCCAAGGCACAGAGCTGGTCCACCAACGTGTCCGCCTCGTGGGGCAGAAGGCCGTGCACCGGATGGTTCGGGGGGCGGTCGATGTCCTCCGGGCCCATGTAGGTGTGGATCGCGAAGGGGTCGTTCGGGTAGGTCTCGCCGAGGGCCAGGGCCTTGGGCGCGTTCACGGCGACCTTGGCCTCCTCGATGCTCCGCAGCACCGCGTGCTCGCTGAGGAAGTTCGGTTCCCGCCGGGTGACGTCGGGCAGCATGCGCCGTACGACGACCGGGTGGCAGACTCCCGGGACCCGGACCACGGTGTTGAGGTGAGCCGTGCCCTTGAAAACGCGGCCGGCCGGGGCCGCGCCCTCCACCGTCAGGGCGTCGAGGACCTCCCTCTCACCGAAGTCGTCCGGCAGCGCGAGGCGCCGGTCCGGCTGCCATCCGATGACCTCGGCGCGCCGCACGCCGCGCGACACCAGCCAGCGGCACAGGGTCCGCTCGATCTCCTTCGGCCCGGGCACGCTCCGCAGGCCGAGCGGACGCGCGGCCGCCCGCAGTGCCCTGCCCACCTCGGCCGTCACCTCGTCCAGGTTCTTCTGCGAGTACGCCTGTTCGAGGGACCGCGCGGCCCGCATCACGTCCGGGAACACGGACTGCGCGCGCTCGAAGTCGACGTAGTGCTGGAGGTCCTTGGCCAGGCCGTTGACGGCCGCCGGGCGAATGCGGCCCATGGCCTCCTCCCAGGCGTGGACCACCTCAGGCCACTGGTGCTCCGGGTAGTGCATGCGCACCAGGTGGGTCGCCAGGTCGTGGAGGGGGTCGCCGTAGGTCGCCAGCTCCCAGTCGACACAGATCAGAGGCAGCGATTCGCCGTAGGAGACGATCACGTTGTCGCGGTGCAGGTCGGCGTGGAGCAGGCTGTACGGCCGCCGCGCCATGACAGGGGTGCGCTCGGCCAGCCGGACCAGGGCGTCCTCCGGGATGCCCAGTGCCGCGAACAGTCCGCCGAACGCAGTCCAATTGGGCCGGCGGATCTGCCGGTCGGCGAGGTGGGCGAGGGTGCGCAGGAACGCCTGGCTGTCGGTGTCGTTGCTCGGCCAGTGGGGCGGTAACGCGGGCAAAGTGGCGCGCCTGACCTGCGCCATTTGCGCAAGCAGACCAGCCAGAGCACGGATGAGCGACGTGTCGAGAGGCTTGCCGTTCCCACAGATGCTGGAAAGGGGTATGCCCTCCACATAAGTGTGGACGGTGAAGCCCGGGCCCTTGGCGATGCACTGCGGTGCCTGTGGCAGCGCACCCCTGACCGCCCCGAGGATCTCGTCCTCGTTGTCCCAGGTCCTGATCACCACCGGCAGCGCCTCGGCCCGGCGGATGCGCACCGTCACCGAGGCCCCCGGCTCACGGCCCAGCAGGCGTGCCTCCCTCTCCCCCAGCGGCAGCACGTAGTTCTGGTTGTGGTGACCGCTGGTGGCCGTGCCGTTCCGGGTGGCACGGGCCACGAAACCGCGCAGCCAGCCGTCCGACGCGGTGGGCACCCCGAGGGCCGGTCGGGGAAGAGGTGGTGCGCCCACTGGCCGCTCCGTGACGTACGAGGGAGACACAAATGACGGTAGGCATGCGGCCGCCGTATCCGCATGCGGAAGTCAACCGCATGGCGTCCGGCGCCGGGACGGGGGGTGTCACCCAAGTGCCCGAAGGTACGGAAGCCCGTTCCGGTCGCTGATGTGCTCCCTGGTACGAACGGGGGTGGAGTTTTTGCTCAATCGGTGGCCGGAATCGTACAGCACCACGTCACTGCGCGAGGTGGTTCCACACGGAGTCGAACCACTGCTGCATGCCCTCCACGAACACGGTTCCGGGAGCCCCGGCGCCGGCCGGATCCTTCACGTGGTGGGTGAGCGTGGCCCCCAGCCCCAGCACGTCCAGAGCGGCCACCACCTCGCCGTCCCCCAGCTCCAGCGGCCGTTCGATGATCTCGTACATGCCGTGCAGCGCCTCCTCCGCGTTGAACAGGTAGAGCTTGAAGGTCGGGGTGAGCGGGGCCTGTCGTATGCGCACGTCGACGAAGGGGACCAGGCCCTCGGTCTGGAGGTCCCTCAGCGCGCCGATCAGGGAGGCCGTGTGCGTCTCCGTGATGGCACGCAGCCGCGTCCGCATCCGGGAGTCGTCCGGGTCCTCCTTCACCCGCGGGTACGGCAGCGGAAGTGACGGGTCCGGAAGGAGCATACGGAGGGTGATGCGCTGGGGCGAGATGAAGCCACCGCGGATGCGCTCCGACTGGAGCCGGATGTGGGCGCCCAGGGCTCGTTCACCAGCTCCCGGAGCGCCCGCTGCACCGTGTCACGGGAGACGCCCAGCTCCACGGCGAGGGCGCGCTGCGCCGGCAGGAAGGAGTGGAGGGGATAGAGGTGCCCTGTCCGCGCGCGCAACTCGTCGGCGACCCGCTGGGCCTCCCGCCCGCCGCCGCCTGACTCGCCACCCCTGCCGGCCACGCCGGCAACGTACCGCTTCGAGTCCGCCGACGACCCAACTCCCCACGGTCCTGCCGGAAATGGCCGTCCTGCTCACCGCCCTGATGATTCAGGCCTGACCCGACTCCCGCACCAGCTTCAGCACCGGTTCCAGCGAGTCGACGATCGTCTCCGCCCCCGCGTCCCGCAGCACCTTGTTCTTGCGCTCGTTGCGGGCGTAGCCGAGGAACGGAACCCCCGCGGCCCGCGCGGCCTGGTAGTCGGAGGGGGTGTCCCCGATCATCAGGGCCGTCGACGGGGCGGCGCCCGTCGCGTTCAGGGCCCGGTGGACGCAGTGCGGGTGCGGCTTCAGGTGACGGAGCTCCTGGGTGCGGCCGTAGACGTGCGGGGCGAAGCACTCCAGCAGGCCCCGGGACGTCAGGTACTCCTTCACCACCTGCGGCGAGTTGTTGGTGGTGATGGCCAGGCGGGCGCCCACCGCCGTCCAGGTGCGGACCAGGGGGTCGGCGTACGGAGTGGGCCGGGCGGAGGCCGCGGCCTTCAGCTCTTCCTGGGTGAGACGTTCCTCGAGTTCCGTGACGAGGTCGCTGCCGGGGTGCCGGCGGTCCACGGCGCGCAGGACGGCGTGCGGGTCGAGGGACTCGCGCTCGGACTCGGCGAGCAGGCCGTGCAGCCCCTGCCCCTCCAGCCACTCCACCAGGTCCCGGGCCACCCTTTCCGCCGAGTGGCCCGCGAACAGCCGGCAGACGGGGCCGTCGAAGTCCCACAGCACGACCCGGGCGCCTTCGATCAGGTTCCGCAGGTCGTTCGGTTCCGTCTCGGTCTCGGTTGTCACCGGTTCAGTCTGCTGCGTCTCAGAAGTCACTAGGAGAGTGTCAGGTCCGTCGTGATGGTTTCCCAGAGGGCGTCGAACCACTTCTGTGATTCCTCCACGAACGCCAGGTCCCGCCGGCCGGCCCGCTTGGCGAAGGAGAAGAGGAGGGAGGCGGAGCCGAGCGCGTCGTACATCTCCAGGGTCTGGCTCTCCCACTCCTCCTCGCGCCGGGTCAGCATGTAGTAACCGAGCAGCGCCTCCTCGCCGTTGAGCAGGTACAGCTTCACCGGCGGGGTGAAGGGCAGCGCCCGGAAGGTCACGTGCACGTCGACACCGTGCGTGGCGCGCAGTGCCTGGAGGTTGTGCTGGAGCACGCGGGCCTGCGAGTTGCGCTGGGCCAGCCACCGCTCGTGCACGGGGTCGTCGTCGCCGTCGCGGCCGTCGACCGGCACGGGGAAGGCGAGGTTGATCCGCCGGGACGGCAGCATGATGCGGACGTCGACGGCCTCGGGGCGCAGGCGGCCCTCGTGGATGTGCCGGACCGGCTCGCCGACCGCCAGCATGAAGCTCTCCGCGGTGAGGCACACGGCGTCGATCCGCACGCGGGGCGTGGAGAACGCCTCCGTCAGCCGCGGCGCCAGCCCCACCATCGTCGGCTGGGGCTCCTCCCGCGCGGGGGCGGGCGCGGCGATCCGGGGCGGGCTGCCCTTGCTGACGTTGCTGAGGAGACCGTCGTCCTGGAGGGCGCGCAGGGCCTGGCGTACGGTGCCGCGCTCCACGCCGAACTCCTCGGCCAGCTCGGCCTGCGTGGGCAGCCGGTCGCCCGCCTTCAGCTCACCCCCGCGGATGCGTTCCCGCAGGATGTCGGCGATCTCCTGGGCCGAGAGCCTGCTGCTGCCGTTCACTGACACGTTCTCCTGGGCCACGACCAAACGCTACAACTTTGATCCATCTAAGGGGAGTTGTTTGAAAGTCGTTTACAAGTAGGAGCCAAGTGGGGACAACTTCAGCATAGTTGGTTGCCAACTCGGAGGAGTTGGCGGAAGTTAGCGTTCCGCTCCCCCGCCCGTCACACGATCCACCGCCTCCACCGTCTCCGCCCGAAGGGGGTACACCATGCCCGTCATCGCCCTGATCTCCGCCGTCGTCGTCGTCACCGTCGAGCAGCTCGTCCAGTGGAGGTACGGCGCGGCCGGCCTCCTCGGCCTGCTGCTGGTCACCGTGGGCATCCACGCCAACCGGCCGGGCGTCAGCTCCGCCGGAGCGGTGCTGCTCGCGCTGCTCGTGGCCCGCCCGGCCCTGTGACCGGCCCGCCCCGGCCGCCACGGGACCGTGGCAGGCCCGTACCGACCCCTGCGGGAGACGTCAGTCCGTGAGCTCCAGCTCCGAACTGATCGTCTCCCACAGTGCGTTGAACCACAGCTGGGACTGCTCCACGAAGGTCGCATCCCGCAGTCCCGTGCCCTGCTCGAAGGCGAACAGCATCGACCGCACGCCCTGCGCGTCATACGTCGGCAGGCTCTCCTGGCCGATCAGCGCCTCGGTGCGGGTCACCGTGTAGTAGGCGAACAGCGCCTCGGCGTTGTTGAGCAGATACAGCTTCACCGGCGGGGTGAAGGGCAGCGCCCGGAAGGTCACCCGCACGTCGATCCCGTGCGTCGCGCGCAGGGCCCGCAGGTTGTGGCGGAGCACCTGGCCCTGGGCGTTGCGCTGGGCCAGCCAGCGTTCGTGCACCGGGTCCTCGTCCCCCTGCCGCCCGCCGACCGGCACCGGGAAGGCCAGGTCGATGTTCCGGCTGGGCAGCAGCACCCGGACGTCGACCTTGGCCGGTTTCAGCCGCCCCGCGTGGATCTGCCGCAGCGGTTCCCCGATGGCGAGGGTGAGGGAGACGGCGGTGAGGCAGACGGCGTCGATCTCCACGTGCTCCGCCTCGAAGGCGGAGGCTATCCGGGGTGCGAGCGCCACGGTGGTGGGCTGCGGAGGCGCCGCGGGGCCCGCCGGAACGCGGTCGGCGCGGTCCGCGACCGTCGCGGGAGCCCCTTTGGAGACGTTGGTGAGCAGATGTTCCGACTGGAGGATGCGCAACGCGCCCCGCACGGCCTGCCGCTCGACGCCGAACTCGGCGGCCAGCTGGGCCTGCGTGGGCATGCGCTGGCCCGGCCGCAGCGCTCCGGACCGGATCCGGGCGCGCAGCTCGTCGGCCACCTCACGATGCGTCCGCTGTGGCCGCTGTGGCTTCTTCCGTCCGTTGACGGAGGCGTGTTCCGGCTCCACGGCCAAACAGTACAACTTCTCGCCATCTTGCGGCAGTTCAGTTGAGGGTGGTTATAGGACTCTTCCAAGTGGAGATAACTAGGAACAAGTTGGTCACCAACTCGCTCAACCTGGCAGACCCATAGAGGGGTTGGCTCACCAGGGAGGCGGTGGGGAGGCCACCGGACAAAGGGGGACCGCCATGCCGCTCGTCGCCGTCGTCGTCGCCGCCCTGGCCATCGGGTTCGAGCAACTCGTCCAGTGGAAGTACGGCCCGATGGGGATCATCGCCTTCGTCGCCCTCACCGTGGGCATCAAGGCACGCTCCACCATGATCAGCGGCATCGGCGCGGTCATCCTCGTGATGCTGTTCGCCCAGTCCGGCTGACGGCACTCCGCACGGACCGCCGGCCGGGCTCCCTTCCGGAGGGGAGCCGGGAGCCCGCCGACGGGAGCACCACCACAACCACAACTGAACAGCTCGCTACGGATGCACGAGCACGCCCACCCGTCCGCCGGCGGAAGGAGGAAGCGGCACAACCGCTGCGCTCACAGGACAGCGACAGCACTCAGAAGATGTCCGGGCACCACGGTCGCCTGGACGTACGCAGCAGGGCGTCGGCCTCACGGGCGGCGCCCGCTCGTTCTTCCCGCACCCGGCCCAGCGCCGCGAGCCGCACCGCCGACTCGTCCCCGAGCCACAGCGTCGCCAGGTCCGCCACGTCCAGGGAGAGATGAGGGTTCTCGGTCGTCGGCGCGCAGGTCCCGGCGCCGTCCGCCGACGCCTCCACCCGGTACCGCCCGCCGGCCAGTCCGCCCGCGTCGGCCACCTCCAGCACCAGCGCCCCCGACGCCCCGTACGTCCGCGCCTCCATCGCCCGTACGACGTCGAGGATCCGCACCCACAGGAAGTCGGCCTGGGTGGTGACGGCGGCGGCCCGCGGGTCGGGCAGGACGTGCGGAAGCAGGTCGTCGGGCGCCCGGTAGCCGCTCCTCACCCGGACCACCCAGTCGATCGAGCACAGGTACCGCCACAGCGCCCGCTCGGCGGCCGGGGTCACCCCGGTCAGCCATTTCACCTTCGCGGTGTTCAGCGGCTGCTTGGCTTCGCCCCAGGTGTCGTCCGTGGTGTAGGCGGCCATCCCCTCGACCTCGCCGGCGGCCGAGCGGTACACCACGAAGAAGGGCTCGCGGAACCCGGGGAGGAAGCGCACGGCGCCGGTGGTGAGCTGCCACCACAGCTCGTCGCGGCTGACCGCGCCCGGCTGGGACCGGCGCAGCCGCGCGTGCAGTTCGGGGCCGAGCTTGCGGACGTCCTCGGCGTCCACCAGGTCGAGCCGGCCGCCGTCCTCCGGGCCCGCCCAGCGCGGGTCGAGCCCGGCGCGCGGCACGTCGACCGTCCACTCGGTGGCCCAGGTGGCCGGGCCGAAGCCGTACCGCCCGTAGATCGGGTACTCGGCGGCGATCAGCGTGGCGACGACGTCCCCGCGCTCCTTCGCCGCCGCCAGGTCCTGGGCCATCATCCGGGTCAGCAGCCCGCGCCGGCGGTGGGTCGGGGAGACGGTGACGTTGGTGACCGCGTCGGCCGGCACGGCCGCCCCGCCGACCGCGGTGAGCTCCTGCGCGAAGGAACGGAAGGTGGCGACGCACCGCCCGTCGTCGAAGGCGCCCACCGTGCGGCCGGGCGTGTACTGCGCCCGGCGCGCCTCGAGGAACTCCTCGCTGATGGTCGGTTCCCGCAGGAACCCGACGTTCATGGCCCGGCTCCAGTCGGGGAACTCGGACTCGTCGATGGGGCGTACGTCGATGTCGGCACGGGAGGTCATGGGCCTCACGGTAGGTCGGCCCCCGGGCGGGTGTCGACGTGGTTTCCCCGCCCCTCAGGGCCTCCTCAGGTCACAACAGCAGGTCGTCGACCTGCGCCTCCCCCTCCCGGTAGCGGCGGGTGATCTCCGCCCCGCACGCGTCGGCGGTCCGCTGGAGCCGCTGCCGGCGGCGCGACACCTGCTGCTCGTAGCCCACCAGCCGGCCCATGGCGGTGTGCAGCTCGCCGTCCGTGCGCGCGCCCAGGTCGGAGAGCGTCACCTCGGCGAGCATCTCGGCGGCCAGCCGCCGGTACTCCTCGCCCCGCGGTGTGCCCAGCGTCAGATGGCGGGCGGAGGACCGGTGGCGCGCGGGGGTGTCCCGCAGGATCTCCGGCAGCCGCTCCACGACGGAGGTCTCCCCCGGCGCGAGGGCCGCGGGCACCCCTTCCGGCAGGTCACGCCGGGCCAGCTCCGCGCGCAGGATGTCGATCCGCCCCTGGAGCAGCCGCCGTACGTAGCTGAGGTCGGCCTCGTCGCGCTGCGCGTCCCGCCGCATCGCGCGCAGCGCGGCCAGGCTCAGCCCGGTCAGATCGTCCTCCGCCCCGTTCCCGGGCAGCGCGGGGCTGTCCGTGCGCTGCGTGGGCGGCCGGCGGAACTCCCGCTCCCCGGCGCCCCCTTGGGTCAACGCGACAGCCGCAGACGACTGCCCGATCCCCGGTGTGCTCATGTGCCTCAACCGTCCCCTCGACCGGCATGTGCCAGCATCGTGCCACCCCGAGCGGCCGCAACGTGAGCGAGTGGCCCCGATCCGCCCCAGATGGGCGCTAAGGAGTAAAAATAGCCCGACTGGGGTGGATCGCGGGCCGCCGTCGGGCGTCTGTTCGCCGACCGGCATCATGGGCGTATGCGTGCAGTGGTGCAGAGGGTGGACGGCGCGAGCGTCGTGGTGGACGGCGAGACCGTCGGGGAGATCGCGGGCGAGGGCCTGTGCGTCCTGGTCGGCGTCACCCACGAGGACACCGAGGAGAAGGCGGCGCAGCTCGCCCGCAAGCTGTGGTCGATCCGGATGCTGAAGGACGAACGGTCGTGCAGCGACACCGGCGCCCCGCTCCTGGTGATCAGCCAGTTCACCCTCTACGGGGACGCCCGCAAGGGCCGCCGCCCCACCTGGAACGCGGCCGCCCCCGGCGACCTCGCCGAGCCGCTGGTCGACGAGGTGGTGGCGCAGCTGCGCGCGCTGGGCGCGACGGTGGCGACGGGCCGGTTCGGCGCGCAGATGCGGGTGTCGCTGACGAACGACGGCCCGTTCACCGTGCTGCTGGAGATGTGAGGCCGCTGGACATGTGAGCCGTGCGGCTCACGGTTCGACGACGGTCTCCTGCGCGGCGGCCGTGTCCCCGGCCAGCAGCGGGGCGTCCACCGGGACGTTCCGCTTCACCAGGGCGAGGGCGACCGGGCCCAGCTCGTGGTGACGTACGGAGGTCGTGATGAAGCCGATCTTCCGGCCGTCCGGGCCGTCGTCCGCAAGACGCAGCTCGGTGCCCGGCACGGGCAGGTGCACCTCGCTGCCGTCCAGGTGCAGGAAGACCAGCCGGCGCGGCGGCTTGCCCAGGTTCTGCACCCGGGCGACCGTCTCCTGGCCCCGGTAGCAGCCCTTCTGCAGATGCACGGCGGAGCCGATCCAGCCCAGCTCGTGCGGGATGGTGCGGTGGTCCGTCTCGAAGCCGAGCCGGGGCCGGTGCTGCTCGACGCGCAGCGCCTCGTAGGCGAGGAGCCCGGCGGCGGGGCCGGCCGTGCGCGCGTACTCCTCCAGGCCGTCGCGGGGCAGGAACAGGTCCCTGCCGTACGGCGTCTCGCGCACCGCCACGCCCTCGGGCGCCTCGGCGATGGACCCGGCGGGCAGGTGCAGCACCGCGATGTCCTCGGTGCGGTCGGCGACCTCGACCCGGTAGAAGAACTTCATCGACTCCAGGTACGCGACCAGCGCCTCCTGGGTGCCGGGCTCGACGTGAGCCCAGGTCGTCTCCCCGTCGTCGACCAGGTAGAGCGCGTGCTCGATGTGGCCGTTGGCGGACAGGATCAGCGCCTCGGTGGCCTGGTGCGGCGGCAGCTCCTGGACGTGCTGGGTGAGCAGCAGGTGGAGCCAGCCGAGCCGCTCGGGACCGGAAACGGTGACGACCCCGCGGTGGGACAGGTCGACGAAGCCGGTGCCGTCGGCGAGGGCGCGCTGCTCGCGGAACAGGTCGCCGTAGTGGGCGGCCACGCCTTCGTCCACGCCCTCGGCGGGGACGGCGCCGGGCAGGGTCAGCAGGGGGCTTTTCATACGCCTAGCCTACGACTCGGTAGTTGAAGTCTTCAGGGAACAGTCCTGGCACCGGCCGAAGATCGCGAAGTGCTTCATGTCCGTGTCGAAGCCGAAGGTGTCCCGCAGCTTCTCCGTGAACTCGGACGCCACCTCCACGTCCGCCTCGATCACCTTGGTGCAGTCGCGGCACACCAGGTGCAGGTGGTGGTGGCGGTCGGCGAGGTGGTAGGTCGGCGCGCCGTGCCCGAGGTGGGCGTGGCTGACCAGGCCCAGCTCCTCCAGCAGCTCCAGCGTGCGGTACACGGTGGAGATGTTGACCCCCGACGCGGTCTTCCTCACTTCCACGAGGATCTCGTCGGGGGTCGCGTGCTCCAGGGTGTCGACGGCTTCGAGCACGAGCTGGCGCTGGGGCGTCAGCCGGTAGCCGCGCTGCCTGAGGTCGCTCTTCCAGTCGGTGCTCACCACACCACGAGTCTAGGCCCTGCCGTCTGGATCACCCCTGGGCCGGACGGCCTACTTGAAGAACGCGATGCCGTCGTCGGGCATGTCGTCGGGCAGGGCCTTGGCCCAGCGCTCGACCTCCTCCGGGGTGACGACCTTCTTCAGGTGCGCCGACATGTAGGGGCGCAGCTCGACCTCGGGGGTCTGCTTCTCGCCGACCCACATCAGGTCGCTCTTGACGTAGCCGTACAGCCGCTTGCCGCCGGTGTACGGGCCGGATGCGGCGGTGCGCGCCACGGCGTCCGTCACCAGGTCGATCTGCGGCTTCTTGTCGGCCATCTCGCCGTACCAGACCTCGACGACGCCGTCGTCGCGGACCATGGTCACCTCGACCTTGCGGTCGGCGTCGATGCGCCAGTAGCCGTGCTCCGACTCCAGCGGGCGGACCTTGTTGCCGTCACCGTCGAGCACCCAGGTGTGCGAGCTGTACTCCAGGAAGTTCCGCCCGTCGTGGGTGAAGGTGACCTCCTGGCCGAAGTTGCACTTCTCGGCACCGGGGAAGTCGTGCACGCCGGCGCCCGCCCAGTTGCCGAGGAGGAAGGCGAGCGGGACGAGGTCCTTGTGCAGGTCGGACGGGATTTCGATCATGAGGGGTACTTCCTGGTCGCGGTCAGCGCTGGCCCTGGAACAGCTTCTTCACGGTCAGTCCGGCGAAGGCGAGGACGCCGACGCAGACCAGGACCAGCAGGATTTCGAAGAAGATGATCACGGGGTGCTCCTTGAGCGGGATGCGAGGGTTGCACGGGGCCGGCCCCCAGCTTACGCGGCGGGGCGCGGCCCTCGTCGTGCGAGGTGCCGCGCCCCTGCGCGGCTCAGCCCAGCAGCTGGCTCTGGAGCACGACCGTCTGCCGGAAGGGCACCGCGTGCGCGGCTCCCTTCCGGGACTGCAGCACCACGGCGAGCACGTCGCCCGAGACGAGGTACGCCTGCCGGTCGTGCTCGGCGCCGCGCGGCTCGGCCTCGTCGTACACGGTGCGCTGCACGCCGGCGACCGTGGCCGCCTCCGGGAACGTCTCGTCGCTGACCACGTTCTCCGTACCGGCCACCCGGTGGGAGGGGCCGGTGTACGGGAACAGCACGCGGTGGAACCGGTCGTCCGCAACGCTCGCGGTGTCGAACCGCAGCAGGTAGATCCGGGTGCGGGTGCCGTCCTCGGTGGTCCACCCGCGTGCGGCGATGTGCCGCAGACCCCAGTCGACGAGGCGCTGCCGGAACTCGTCCCGGTCCTCCTTCTCCGCGATCTCCGCCAGGAAGACGTCCGTCGGCAGCCATCCCCGCGCGCCACGCAGCGTCCTGTTCTCCTTCGCCCCCCTCGGCGCGGGCAGCACAAGTGCGCGCAGGTCGGCGTGGTGGGCGCCGGCCGGGTTGGACTCGGCTCGCGGCCCCGGGCTGCCGGAGGGCAGCGGCGGTTTCGTCAGCAGCGGGTAGTCCCAGCGCCCGTCGGACTCCGTCGCCAGGCCGGGGACGTCCGTACGTTCCATCCGTGTGATCCCGTACGCCGTGCCGGCCCCGGCCACGGCGAACACGACGACGGCGGCGGCCCACCGCACAGCGGCCCGAAGCGCCCGCCGGTCCCTGCGCGGGGCAGGCGACGGGGCGGGTACGGCGACGTCCAGGGGCTCGGCCGGCCGGGGTGTGACGGGGGTCTGCTGCTGCTCGGTCATACGGCCTTCCCCGGTTCCTCGATGCGGTCGAGCTGTTCGCGGACCAGCGCGGCGACGCTCTTGGCGTCGATCGGCGCCACGGCGCTCGCGGTGACGGTGACCAGGACGTCACCGACGTGGGCGGTGCAGAACATCACCTCGATGTCCCGCTCCTGGTCCTTGGGCGGCAGGAAGCAGGCCGCGTCCTTGTGGCCCTCGATCCTCGGCCCCTTGCGCAGGACGTCCAGCGCCTCCAGGAACTCGGCCTGGGAACGGGCGAGACCTCGCACGGCCGACCGGTTGTCCATCTGCGAGAGCACGACGCTCGCCGTGTAGACGTCGTCCTGGTAGAGGCTGTCCGCCCCGCTGACGTAGCTGCGCATCGCCATGCCGGTGACGCGGCGCCGGTCGATCTCCTTCTCCAGCTTCTTGCGCTGCGAACGCGGCAGGCCCTGAAGCGCCTCCTTCTGCAGCGCGGTCGCGCGGGCGCCGCTGAGCTGGGCGTCCGCGCCGAACTCGGAGATGTCGGGTCCGCGCATCCGGCCGTCCTCCCCGTACGGGAGGAGCAGCGAGGCGAGACCCCGCGGCGCGGGCGGCTCCCCGTCCGCGGGGACGGTCCTGGGGAACCGCCACGAGGGCGCGCCGGGATCACGGTCGGCGTTCGCCACGGTCACGGCGGTGACGCCCGTGCCGGCGGCGACCACGCCGGTCAGCAGGACGCCCACGGCCAGGGCGACGACGCGGCGGCGCCGTGACACGGCAGGGAGGTCCGGCTGTTCCGGACCGACGGACTCGTCAGGGGTTTCGCTCACAGCCGCTCCATCTGCCGCTCGGCCACGTCCATGATCTTCTTCTTGGGGACGGGCTCCCGCCCGGTCACCCACACGTCCATCGCGATGTCCCCGCGCCAGGCGTGCGCCTCGGCGCTGTACTGGGGCTCGTAGCCGGGTTCGGTCTCCGGCTCGGTCATGACGTAGACCCGGCCGTTGCCGGTGCCGGGCAGGGCCCAGCTGTCGTTCTCCCGCTCCTCGGCCCAGCGCTGGGCGTCGTCGGCGGCGTCCGTGGCCGCCGTGTACTCCTCCTGACGGAACTGGGTGAGACGGATCTCCACGGTGTATCCGTCCTCCTCCCAGGCCGTCATCGCCGCCCGGCGGAACTCGTCCCGCACGAGGTCGCCGAACGCCTCGCCGGGCTGGGTCCAGGTCTCGGCGAGGGCGGTCAGGTCCAGCCAGCGGACGCCGTCCTGCAGCCCCTCCAGGTGCTTGGCCGCACGCGGCTTCTTCAGCAGCAGCTCGCGCAGGTCGCCGTCGGTCCGCACCCGCCGGTCCTGCGCGGCCGGCAGAGGCGCGGGCCCTTCGCCCCGGGCCTGTGCCAGCACCGGCTGGGACAGCGGAGGCAGAGGAGTGGGTGCACGGCCGGCCTGGACGAGATAGCCGGTGCAGGTCCCGGCGACCAGACCCAGCACCAGGGCGGCACCGATCAGCGTGACGGTCCGCCCTCCGCGCCGTCGCCGACCCGCTTCTTCCTCGGTTCGTTCCACAACACCCCCACACATGAACGCGCGTTCGGTCCGCGCGCACAGGAGACTCACAGCCGGTGACCGGAGTTGCGGCGATCATGATTACGATTCGGTCATGGCGAAGAAGCTCGTGATCAAGGTGACCGCAGGGGCCGACGCACCCGAGCGCTGCTCGCAGGCGTTCACGGTGGCCGCGGTGGCGGCGGCCAGCGGTGTCGAGGTGTCCCTGTGGCTCACCGGGGAGTCGGCGTGGTTCGCGCTGCCCGGCCGGGCCGCCGAGTTCGAGCTGCCGCACTCCGCTCCGCTGCCCGACCTGCTGGACTCCGTCCTCGCGGCCGGGCGGGTCACGCTGTGCACGCAGTGCGCGGCGCGCCGGGACATCACGGAGAAGGACGTCGTCGAGGGCGTGCGGATCGCGGGGGCGCAGGTCTTCGTGCAGGAGGCCCTGGCGGACGACACCCAGGCCCTCGTGTACTGAGGCGCCTACCGGGGCCCCTTCTTGCCGTCGAGCTCGTCCCACCACTCGTCGGACTGCGGGTCGCCGGAGGGGTCGTCCCACCAGCGGTCGTCGGGGCCGCGCCGGTTGGCGACCATCGCGGCGACCGGCGGGATCACCATGGCGACCAGGCACATCGCCACGGCGGCGGGCACCGACCAGAGGCGCACGACGCCCCAGGCCAGGACGAACAGCCCGACGCAGACGCCCATCAGCGCGAAGTAGGCGTGCCGCCTGCGCGCGTACATACCTCCAGCGTAGGTCCGGACACGCGGAAGGGCCGCGTCCGAGACGGACGCGGCCCTTCGTACGAACCCTGCTCAGACCGCGATCGCGACCTCGGCCAGGCCGCCCTGCCGGGCGACGACCGTGCGGTCGGCGGTGCCGCCGGGCACCAGGGCGCGGACGGTCCAGGTGCCCTCCGCCGCGTAGAAGCGGAACTGTCCGGTCGCGGAGGTCGGGACCTCCGCGGTGAACTCGCCGGTCGAGTCGAGCAGACGGACGTACCCCGTCACCGGCTCGCCGTCGCGGGTCACCTGACCCTGGATGGTGGTCTCACCGGGCTTGATCGTCGAGGCGTCCGGGCCGCCGGCCTTCGCACCGCACATGTCTTACTCCTGAGAGGTCGGTCGGGGAGGGATTACTTGCCGGAGCCGAGCTCGATCGGCACGCCGACGAGGGAGCCGTACTCGGTCCAGGAGCCGTCGTAGTTCTTGACGTTCTCCACGCCGAGCAGCTCGTGCAGCACGAACCAGGTCAGCGCGGAGCGCTCACCGATGCGGCAGTAGGCGATGGTGTCCTTGGCCAGGTCGACGTCCTCGCCGGCGTAGAGCTCCTTGAGCTCGTCGTCGGACTTGAAGGTGCCGTCGTCGTTGGCGTTCTTGGACCACGGGATGTTCTTCGCGCTCGGCACGTGGCCGGGGCGCTGCGACTGCTCCTGCGGCAGGTGGGCCGGGGCGAGCAGCTTGCCGGAGAACTCGTCGGGCGACCGCACGTCGACCAGGTTCTGCGCGCCGATCGCCTTCACGACGTCGTCGCGGAAGGCACGGATGGACGTGTCCTGCGGCTTCGCCTTGTAGTCGGTCTTCGGGCGCTCCGGCACCTCGTCGCCGGGGACCAGCTCGCGGGCGTCGAGCTCCCACTTCTTGCGGCCGCCGTCGAGGAGCTTGACGTTCTCGTGGCCGTACAGCTTGAAGTACCAGTACGCGTACGAGGCGAACCAGTTGTTGTTGCCGCCGTACAGGACGACCGTGTGGTCGTTGGCGATGCCCTTCTCGGACAGGAGCTTCTCGAAGCCGGCCTGGTCGACGAAGTCACGGCGGACCGGGTCCTGGAGGTCCTCGGTCCAGTCGATGCGGACGGCGTTCTTGATGTGGTTCTTGTCGTAGGCGGACGTGTCCTCGTCCACCTCGACGATCGCGATGGTCGGGTCGTCCAGGTGCTCCTGGAGCCAATCGGCGTCGACCAGGACGTCGCTGCGAGCCATGCTGTTCTCCTCCGGGGCAGTTGCGGGGGGCGTGAGCGTACGGGGGTGCGCGGCGCCCAGGCCGGGGCGGCGCACGGGTCCCCTGATCAGGGAACGGAACGGGAATGCGGACGGAGGACGCGTCCGCTCAGAAGGTGCGACAGAGCATGGCGGCGACACGGCACAGGTCCACTGCCCGCCGCTTCGTGAGATCCGCCTGTCCCCTCGGACGGAGGACGCTCGTCTGACACTGCATGGGGACGATCGTAGGGACGGACGGGCGGCCCTGTCACCGGCGTGTCGCATACTGAGACGAGATCGTCCATCAAGCGATACAACGCCCGGGAATTCCACCACCCCGGGCGCCGGCGGACCCGCCGTCCCCTCTACGTCGCCTGTCCAGCGGACGCCATCGTCTCGCCCACCGGACACCGGCCTATCCGGCCAGCCGTACGCCCTTGCCCGTCACCGTGACCTCCACGCCGTCCTCGGCCGCCTGGACCTTCTCCAGGCTGATCCCGCCCGGCAGTCCGTCGATCCTCTGCTCGAAGTCGGTGATCTGCCGCACCTTCGACTCGGCGATCTCCACCCCGCCCAGCACCGGCAGCGCGT
>MUNG01000010.1 GCA_002154585.1 Streptomyces pseudogriseolus | reverse complement strand
AGATGTGTATAAGGGAAAGTGCGGGGGGCGTCCTGGGCGGTGGTGGTCACGGCGCGAGGAAACCGGCCTGCCCGAGCACCTTCCGGCCCTCCGGTGACGTCACGAGCGCGACGAAGGCCTGCGCGGCTGAGGCGTTGGGGGCGTCCTCGAGCCGGGCGATCGGGTAGTCGTTGACGGCCTGCGCGGCCTCCGGGAAGTCCACGCCGTCCACCTTGTCACCGGCCGCCCTCACATCCGTGCGGTACACGACGGCCGCATCGGCCTCCTTCAGCTGCACCTTGGTCAGAGCGCTCTTGACGTCCTGCTCGTAGGAGGCGGGTTCGAAGGTGACGCCGCCCGCCTCCAGCGCCTTCTCGGCGGCGGCCCCGCAGGGCACCGTGCGGTCGCAGAGCACGACTTTCAGACCCGGCGCCGCCAGGTCCTCGAGCGAGTCGATGCGGTGCGGGTTGCCCGGGGCGGTGGCGATCTCCAGGCGGTTGCGCGCGAAGGTGGCCGGTGCGCCCGCGGTCAGCCCCTCGTCGGTGACGGTTCGCATGGTCGTGGTGCTGGCGGCGGCGAAGACGTCCGCGGGGGCGCCGCCCACGATGCCGGCGGCCAGGGAGTCGCTGCCGCCGAAGTTGAAGGTCACCTGGGTGCCGGGATGCTCCTTCTCGAAGCGCTCGCCCAGTGCCGTGAAGCTCTCCTTGAGCGAGGCGGCGGCGAAGACGGTGACGGTGCCGCTCGGACTGCCGTCGGCGGCGCGGGCCGGGGAGTCGTCGGCGGAGGAACAGCCCGCCAGGCCGAGCGCGGTGAGGAGAGCCAGAGCGGCGGTACCGGCGGTCCGGCGGGCGGAACGGATCATGCGAAGGCACTCCCTGGCAGCGGCGGGCGTCCGCGGGGACGCACACCCCGCATGCCGTTCATCATGACGCATCTGCGAGGTTTATCGCACCTGTCAGATCGTATGAGCGAGGCGATGAGTCGATGTGAGTTCTCATCTGCGCCCTGTGGCGCGGTCTTTCAGGTGCGGTCGATGTGGACGTTCGTCGACTTGACCCGGGCCGTGGCCTCGACGCCGACCTCCAGGCCCAGTTCCTCGACCGCCTCCCGGGTGAGCAGGGAGACCAGACGGTGGGGGCCCGCCTGGATCTCGACCTGGGCGGCGACGTCGCCGAGTTTGATCGCCGTGACGATGCCGGGGAACGCGTTGCGGGCCGAGGTGTACGGGATGTCGTCCTCGGGGGTGGCCGACCGGGCCAGTTCGACGGAGAACGCCGCCAGGTCACGGCCGTCGACCACCCGGCGTCCGGCGTCGTCGCGGCGGGTGGTGAGGCGTCCCGCGTCCGCCCAGCGGCGTGCGGTGTCGGGGCTGACGCCGAGCAGCCGCGCTGCCTGGCCGATCGTGTAGGACTGCATGCCGGTCACGATAGGGTGCCGCGGCCGGCGGCGGCGTACCGCGGGTCCTGCGGGGTGGCTGTCACCGTGCCCGTCCGCCGGGCCACGGTGGGTGAGGAGCCGTGCACACGCTTCGGGGCCGGGTCGCGTGGGCGTGCGCCCGCGGTCCGGCCCCGGTGATTCCCCGGGCGGTCCCCGTCCCGCCCGGCCGTGCTCAGGCGGACGTCAGCGTGACGCCCCCGGACCGCTGCGGGGCGATGATCCTGCCGTCGGGCAGGAGCTCACCGGTGTCCTCGAAGAGCACGACACCGTTGCACAGCAGGCTCCAGCCCTGCTCCGGGTGGTGCGCCACGAGACGGGCGGATTCCCGGTCGGCGGAGTCGGCTGAGGGGCACGGTGGCTGGTGCTGGCACATGGGTGGGTTCTTTCGCTCTGTGATGACCTGTGTGTGGGCTGTCGTGTCACTTGCGCGGCGTGAATCGTCGTTCATGGCCGCCCCCCGTGGTGATGAGTCGGGTCGGGATCCAGTGTTGCCCCACGGACGAGGATCCGCAGGCATTTCGCGGCACCGCTCCTCACAGGTTCATGACGCGTCACCCACGCGGACGGTTCACCTCAACTGCACTGTCCTTTCGGATGGTTCGCAGTGGCCGGACGGACTAGGGTCTGTCGTCAAAGGATCTTCGATCGGGGATCATGGTCGGGTGATACGTCGCCATGAACTGTCCGATGCCGAGTGGGCCTTCGTGCAGCCGCTGCTGCCCCGGTCCGAGCGGGGCCGCAGGCGGCTGGACGACCGGACGGTCCTCAACGGGATCGTGTGGAAGTTCCGGACCGGAACGGCCTGGCGGGACGTGCCCGAGCGGTATGGCTCCTGGGCGACGCTGCACACCCGCTTCCGCCGGTGGGCCAAGGACGGCACCTTCGAGCGGATGCTCCGGGCCGCCCAGGCCAGGGCCGACGCGGCCGGGGACATCGAGTGGCTGGTGTCGGTCGACTCCACGATCGTCCGGGCCCACCAGCACGCGGCCGGAGCGCGAAAAGGGGGCTCTGCTTCCCGGGACTCGGCCGGTCCAGAGGCGGCCTGACCAGCAAGATCCACCTGGCCTGCGATGGCGCCGGCCGCCCGCTCGCCTTCACCGTCACCGGCGGGAACACCAACGACTGCACGCAGTTCACCGCCGTGATGGAGGCGATTCGGGTGCCCCGGCCGGGTCCGGGACGGCCCCGGGTCCGACCCGACCACGTCATCGGCGACAAGGGCTACAGTTCCAAGGCCATACGCACCTGGCTGCGGCGACGGAACATCCGGCACACCATTCCGGAACGGTCCGACCAGGTTCGCAACCGGCTCCGGCGCGGCAGTCAGGGCGGACGTC
Organism: Streptomyces pseudogriseolus; assembly: GCA_002154585.1. Lineage (GTDB taxonomy): Bacteria > Actinomycetota > Actinomycetes > Streptomycetales > Streptomycetaceae > Streptomyces > Streptomyces pseudogriseolus. Next base: position 71,925 of record MUNG01000010.1, on the reverse strand, counting down.
CGCCGGCCTTCGACAAGCAGGTCTACAAGCGGCGCAACGTCGTCGAACGGTGCTTCAACCGCCTCAAGCAGTGGCGTGGCATCGCCACCCGCTACGACAAGACCGCCGAGTCCTACCAAGCAGCCGTCACCCTCGCATCGCTGCTGATGTGGGCGTGACATTTGACGACAACTCCTAGGAGGCGTCGGGGTCGACCTCGGGGTGCGTGAACCGGACGGGCCTGCCCAGTGACCGGGCGTAGGCGATCTCGGCGCGGGTGCTGTCCCCGATGTGGTCGCCGACCACGAGCACCTCGTCGGCGAGCCGGATCTTCGCCCGGTGCAGATCGTCCAGCCGGGACTTCAGCACCTCGGCCTCGCCGGGATCGGACCAGAGGGCGTGCGGGGATTTCAGGTCGCAGCCCGGCTTGACGACGATGTTGCCCGCCACGGTCTCCCGCAGATCGGCTTCGGCCATCTCGGTCATGAAGCGGGTGGAGCCGCAGATCACGACGATGCGCGGGAGACGCAACCGCTCCTTGGCGTCGGCGAGTCGCTCCTCGGGGGTGAGTCGGTCTCCTGGGGTGAGCGGTTGTGACACGGGTTCTCCTGGCGTGGTCCGCGTGGTTCGAAGGCGTGCCTGCGGAGACTAGCCGTCCGGCGGCTCGTGCGGCCGGACGGCTGTGGCCCGGACGGCGACGGCCCGGACGGCGGCGGCCCGGACGGCGGCGGCCCGGGTGGGTGTCGCGCACGGCGAAAACCCGGTGCGCCGGCCGGCGTCCCGAGTACGTTCGTGGCCCAGGCGTCGACACACGGGTGTGGAGGACACGGTGCTGAAGGATGCGACCGCCGTCGTCACCGGCGGGTCCCGGGGTATCGGGCGGGCGATCGTCGAGCGGTTGTGCCGGGACGGGGCGTCCGTGCTGTTCACCTACGTCAAGGACGAGGGTGCCGCGGAGGCGGTCGTCCGTGCCGTGGAGGCCGACGGCGGCGCGGCCAGGGCGATGCGTGTCGACCTCGGCGAAGAGGGTGCGCCCGAGCGGTTGATGGAAGCCGCCGAGGAGCGTCTCGGCGGTCTGAGCATCCTCGTGAACAACGCCGCGACGTCCTTCACGCCGACCCCGCTCGCCTCGACCGATGTGGAGGACTTCGCCACGGTCATGGCGGTCAACACCCGGTCGGTCTTCCTCACGATGCGCTACGCCGCCCGGAGGATGCGCGACGGCGGCCGGATCGTGAACATCTCCACCCTCAACACCGTGCGGCCCGCGCCCGGCATCGCCCCCTACGCCGCCAGCAAGGGCGCGGTCGAGCAGCTGACCGCCGTCGCGGCGCGGGAACTCGGGCCCCGTGGGATCACGGTCAACACCGTCTCCCCCGGCGCGACCGACACCGAGCTGCTGCGGACGACGAACCCCCAACAGGCGCTCGACGCGGTCGCCGGCATGACGCCGCTCGGCCGGCTGGGGCAGCCGGCCGACGTGGCCGATGTCGTCGCGTTCCTCGTGGGACCGGACGGCCGGTGGATCACCGGTCAGAATCTGCGGGCGACCGGCGGACTGGGCTGAGCGCCCTGACGTGACCAGGGTCGACGACCGGAGGGCCGGCCGACGCCGCCGGGAGGACTCAGCCGTCGTCCTCGGCGTCGAGGGACTCGAGGCCCTGCTCCCAGCGGCGGCGGCGCGCGTCCTCCGGCTCCTCCCACCACGGGGTGCCCCGTTCACCGAGCGCGACCTTGGCCCGGTGCACGCGGGACCGTGCCGCACGCTCGGCCTGCTCGTCGCCCGCGGTCGTCGCGGAGCGCACCGCACGGCGCGCCGACATGAGATGGCGGCGCAGACGTGCGGCGGTCTCCTCCGGGACGGCCGGGTCGGTCGCCCGCCATTTCCTGCCCCGGACGACGATGTGGTGCCCGTCGGGAGTGCGCTCCGGTGACTGGTCCGCGTTCACATCGACGAGGTGCCCCGTGCGGCTCCGCCCGAACCCGGCGCGGCCCCAGGACGTCAGTCCGTCGCGGTCAGCACCAGCTTGCCGCGCGTGTGACCGGCCTCGCCGTGGGCGTGGGCCGCGGCGGCCTCGGCGAGGGGGAACGTCTTCTCCACCTCGACGCTCACCTCTCCCGCGTCGATCAGGTCGGCGATCCGGGCCAGGGCGGGGCCGTCGGGCTCGACGAGGAACCCAGTGGCCCGTACGCCCGCCTCCTCGGCGGCGGCCGCCAGGTCCGGGGAGACGCCGCTGGGGACGGCGATCAGCAGACCGCCGGGGGACAGCGTCTTCAGGGCGCGGGTGCTGGTCCGGTCGTGCTCGTCGCCGACCAGGTCCACGACCACGTCGACGCCGGACGCGGCCTCCTCGAAGGGAGTGGTGGTGTAGTCGATCGTCTCGTCGGCGCCGAGGTCCTTCAGCCACGGGTGGCGGGCGGCGCTCGCCGTGGCGATCACGTGTGCGCCCAGGTGGCGGGCGAACTGCACGGCCAGGTGGCCCACGCCCCCGGCGGCGGCCGTGACCAGGACGCGCTGTCCGGCCTGCACGTGGGCGGTGTCCACGAGGATCTGCCAGGCGGTGAGCGCCGCCAGCGGCAAGGCCGCCGCGTGCACGTGGTCCACCGTGGCCGGCTTGCGGGCCCACTGGCGGGCCGGTGCGGTGACGTACTCGGCGTAGGCGCCGCCGGCGCGCGGGAACCACGGCATGCCGTACACCTCGTCGCCCGGCCGGAGTGTGGTGACGCCGAAGCCGACCTGCTCGACGACGCCGGAGACGTCCCAGCCGAGGATCAGCGGGAACGTCTGGAGTCCCGCCATGCCCTGACCCACGCGGGTCTTCCAGTCCACCGGGTTGACGCCGGCGGCGTGGACGCGCACCAGCACCTCGGTCGGCAGGGGTTCGGGACGGGCCACGTCCTCGGGCGTGAGGACCTCCGGGCCGCCGAACTCGCTGATCGTGACGGCACGCATGGTGTGGCCGCTCATCGTTTCTCGCTCCTGTATGTCGTACGGATCCATCGCCGGGACGTTCCCCGGTGACATCCACCCTGCCGCGCCGGTGCCGGTGGGCGTGAGTGGCCTGAGGGACACCTGTCGTACTATTCGGGCCATGACGCATCGGGTTGCCGTTCTCGCCCTCGACGGGGTCCTGCCGCTGGACCTGGGCATCCCCGCCCGCGTCTTCAACGAGGCCCGGGCTCCGGACGGCAGCCGTCTGTACTCGGTCGGGACCTGCTCGCTCGGGGGGCGTCCGGTCCGTACGCACGAGGACTTCCGGATCGTCGTGGAGCACGACGAGTCGCTGCTGGACACCGCGGACACGGTGGTGATCGCCACCCAGGAGCCGACCCCCGACCTGCTCGCGACGGGGACCCTGCCCGAGGACGTCACGGCGGTGCTGAAGGGCATCCGGCCGGGGACGCGCATCGTGAGTCTGTGCACCTCGGCCTTCCTTCTCGCGGCGGCCGGGCTCCTGGACGGTATGCGGGCGACCACGCACTGGACGCTGTGCGAGGCCTTCACGCAGCTGTTCCCCGGGATCGAGGTCGACCCGAACGTGCTGTTCGTCGACAACGGCCGCATCCTCACGTCGGCCGGCGGCGCGGCGGGCATCGACCTGTGCCTGCACCTGGTCCGGCTGGACCACGGGGCGAGTGTCGCGGCGGCGGCCGCGCGGAGGTGCGTGGCGGCGCCGTGGCGTGAGGGCGGACAGGCGCAGTTCATCGAGCACGTGGTACCCCAGGACGCCGACCGCTCCACCTCGGACACCCGGCAGTGGGCGCTGGAGCGGCTGGCCGACCCGCTCACGCTCGAGGACATGGCGCGGCACGCGCACATGAGCGTGCGCACGTTCACGCGCCGTTTCCGGCAGGAGACCGGGCTCAGCCCGCTGAAGTGGCTGGCCCAGCGCCGGCTCGCCCACGCACGGCATCTGCTGGAGTCCACCACCCTGCCCGTGGCCCGCATCGCGACCGCCTGCGGCTTCGGCGACCCTGTCGCGCTGCGCCGGCAGTTCCACACGTACGTGGGCCTGTCCCCGGCGGCGTACCGGCGCGCGCACAGTGCGCCGGGGGTGGCGGAAGGGACGGCGGCTGTGCGGTGACCTTCGCGGAAGCGCGAGAGTTCACGGCCACGGACCGCGTTACTCCCTCCCGGCGAGCCCTGACACCTAGCGACCGTTGCGCTCGAGGTAGATGGACGTGAAGACCGCGACCTTCGCGCGCAGAGCCCACGGGTCGAAGGGCTTGCTGATGTAGTCGACCGCGCCGGCCGCGTACCCGCGGGCCGAGTGCTCGGGCCCGCCCCCCATCGCGGTCAGAAAGATGATCGGCACGTCCCGGGTCCTCTGGCGGCGTTTGATGTGGGCGCACGTCTCGTAGCCGTCCATCTCCGGCATCTGCACGTCCATGATGATGACGGCGAAGTCGTCGTGGTCGAGCAGAGCCTTGAGCGCCTCCCGTCCGGAGGAGACCGTGACGAGCTCCTGCTCGAGCGTCGCCAACACGGCGGTCATGGCCAGCAGGTTGTCAGGCTGATCGTCAACCACGAGGATCTTGGGCATGTCCTGTGGGCCTGTCGGCAACGCCGCCTTCGTCGCCTGCTCGACCGCATCCAGCTGCCGCTCGAGTAACTCGCAGCGCCCCTCCGCCGCAGCTCGTTGAGCCTGCGCTTGGGCCAGAGCTGCTCCGAGACGCTCGACCTCCAGCCGAAGCGCGTCGCGTTCCTGCAGAAGCCCGGACACGTCCGGGTGCGCCCGGGCGAGCTCGTCCGCACGCCGTTGTTCCGCGATGCGGTCGGCTTCCAACTGGTTGAGCCTGGTCTCGAGATCGGCGATGCGCTGTGTCCGGTCGAGCAGTGCGTCGCCCAGTACGTCGCCTCGGACGCTCGATCGCCGGGAGACGTGGTCGGCATCGGCCAGCTGCTGTTCCAAGATCTCCACCGCGTGCCTCGGCGACGAGGCGGCGTCCACAGCCGACCCGTACAGGCCTCGTACCAGTTCGATGGCCTCGGTCGTCACAGCGGTCCCTCGATGTTCGGCGACGTCGGCGAAAAGGTCGCTGATCACCTGCCACGGAGGTAACCGCGTGCCGTTGAGGTATCGCGAGACCGTCCCCGGATCCAGTCGACGCCGAGCCGCGTAACGGCGCACGGACACCTGCAGACTTTCGAACAACTCCCTCAAGGCTTGCGCCAACGCCCGAGACGCATCGCTGAGGTTTTCGCCCAGAGGCTGCAGCTTACTCACGGGCCTCTCCCTCACCCCTGCTCGCACCCGCGGTCCCCTGGGGCCGGACGGTGCTCTCCTCCGTAGCGATCAGTCGGTTGAAGAAGGGCACTGCCAACCCTGCGGCGGCGAGCCCCGCGAGCAGGCTGCGTGCGAATCCCTCCCCGGCAGCGGCCGTCAGTCCGCTCGCCACGCCGCCGGTCAGCACGGCGAGCAGGAAGATCAAAGATGACCTCATCGACAGTAAGGGGCGGTCCACCATTTCTCCGTTCTCTCAGTCCGTCGCGGTACGACGGCATTCGTCCAGTCATCCAGCCGGTCGCGGGACGGAGCAACCAGAATGAACCAAGCCGGTGGTGTTGCGATCCCTGACGTGGAAGCCGAGCGGTGCGCGCTCCCCCGTTGCGCACAGGACTCGATGCCTCTCGGAGCACTCGCTGCTGGTGACGAGCCCGGGCGCACGCCGGGCGCCGAAGCGTTGCGCTGCAACGCTGCCCGTGCCCGGCAACATCCCGCTGCCGTCGAATGCACCGGCGCGGCTACAACACGCGTGTGACCGCGCCGAGTGCTGTTCATCGGCTCGTACGCCGCGTGCATCCCCGCCCCCGCAGCGGGCACCCGGGCCGGGAACTCACTGGTCAGGGGCTGGAAAGGGCGTACGCGATGGATGAGCACGAGCGGGGCGCCGAGCTGCGTCGCGTGGCCCGCGAGCGGTTCGGGTGGAGTGATCTGGGCGCGGAGCAGGCCGAGGCGATGCAGGCGCTGCTGGACGGCGGTGACGTGCTGGTCGTGATGCCCACGGGGTCGGGGAAGTCGGCGATCTACCAGGTGCCGACCGTGCTGCTGGGCGGTCCCGCCGTCGTCGTGTCGCCGCTGATCGCCCTGCAACGCGACCAGGTCACGGGGCTGCGGGACAGTGAGGCTCCGGACGCCGTGGCGGTGAACTCCGCGCAGTCGCGGTCGGTGACCGACGAGGGCTGGCAGGCGGTCGAGGACGGTGACGCCGAGTACCTGTTCCTCTCCCCCGAGCAGCTGGCCAGGAAGGACGTCCTGGAGCGGCTGGGTGAGCTGCGTCCGTCGCTGTTCGTCGTCGACGAGGCCCACTGCGTGTCCGCCTGGGGGCACGACTTCCGTCCGGACTATCTCACCCTCGGTGAGGCCGCCGAGCGGCTGGGCCGGCCGCCCGTGCTCGCGCTGACGGCGACCGCGGCGGCTCCCGTGCGGGAGGACATCGTCGAGCACCTCCACATGCGCGACCCCCGGCTCGTGACGACCGGCACGGACCGGCCCGCCATCCGGCTGACCGTGCGGACGTTCACCGACGACCCGTCCAAGCGTGAGGCCGTGTCCCGCTGGACGGCCGAGGCGCCCGCCCCGGGCATCCTCTACACCGCCACCCGCAAGGACGCCGAGGCGTATGCGGAGCGTCTCCGGGAGGACGGGGTGGACGCCGAGGCGTACCACGCGGGTCTGAAGGCGGACGAGCGCCGGCGCATCCAGGACGGATTCATGGCCGGGAGCCCTGCCGTGGTCGTCGCCACCTCGGCGTTCGGGATGGGCATCGACAAGCCCGACGTACGGTTCGTCGCCCACGCGTCCGTGCCCGAGTCGCTCGACTCGTACTACCAGGAGGTCGGGCGGGCGGGCCGGGACGGGGAAGCCGCCGAGGCCGTGCTGTTCTACCGGCCGGAGGATCTGGGGTTGCAGAAGTTCCTGACGTCCCGGTCGCTGGACACCGAGGCGCTGCGGCGCGTCATGAGCGTGCTGCTCGACCAGGACGCCCCGCGGAGCCGCAGCCGTACGGCGGAGCTGTGCGGGCTGTCGCGCCGGAAGGCCGGCGATCTGCTGAACCTGCTGGAGGAGGCGGGCGCCGTCGCGGCCGAGGGGAGGCGCCGTGCGGTGCGGGCCGTGCCGGGGCGGTCGGCGGAGGACGCCGCGGAGGCGGCGGAGGAGGTGTTCGAGCGGCGGCGCCGTATCGACCGCTCACGCATCGAGATGATGCGCGGCTACGCGGAGACGCCGGGCTGCCGACGGCAGTACCTGCTCGGCTACTTCGGGGAGCAGTTGGACACCCCGTGCGGCCACTGCGACGGGTGTGAGCGTCTGGACGACGAGCCCGGGGCGTCGGACGCCGGGCATGAGGACGCCGATCCCCCGGCCGGGGAGACGGGGCCGTACGAGCCGAACGAGCGCGTGCAGCACGCGGATTGGGGTGCGGGCACGGTGATGCGCAGGGAGGACGACCGGGTCGTCGTGCTGTTCGAGCAGGTCGGATACAAGACGCTGTCGCTATCGGCCGTGGAGGAGGGTGACCTGCTGACCGGGGCCTGAGAGACGGTGGGCCGGATTCAGGGGCGCGGCCGGACGCGCACCCAGCGGGGGCGCGCGTCGGTCCACTGCCCTGAGGCGGCGACGGCGTACCGCTTGCCGCGCTTCATGGCCTGCGCCCAGGCTGGGTGAGGCCGCTCCCGCTGCTGCCGGTCACTTCGGCACCGCCCCTTGCCGTCGGCGGTTGTTCCTGCGCGGTGGGCGGCGCCGCAGTGGCGGCGGGGCCGCCCGTGGACCCGCGTCGGACGGGTGCCACGGGGCGTCGGTCAGCCCCACTCGCAGCCGACGCCGTCGCCGTCCCGGTCGAGGTGGCTGCCGTAGCCGGGGTCGCCGCGGTACACGGGCGTCGCCCCGTCCGCCCGAGCAGCGGCGCAGTTCTGGTAGTAGACGCTGCCTCCGCCTCCCCCGCCGCTGTAGTCCTCCTCGGCGGGTTCCTCGGTCACGGTCTTGGTCACCTTCACCTTGACCGTTTCCGTTTCCGTCACCGTCACGGTCGGCGCGGGTTCAGGGTCGGCGGTCGGTGTGGCGGTCACGGTCGCGGTGGCGGTGACGGTCACCGTCGGCTGGGCCTTGACCGCCAGAGGCTGGGCGTCGTCCTTCGCGCTGCTGTCGCCGGAACATCCCGACAGGCTCACGATGCAGGCGATTCCGAGCGCGGGCAGCAGGAATCGCTGACGCGCCCACTTCGGCGCGGTGCGGCCGGCTGGCGGTATGTACGGATTGGTCATGGCGCCCCCCGGGTGCTAGTTGCAGCACGAACTGTAGCGGTTGTGTGAAGAAAATATGAAGTCCGAGGTGCAGTCCCCGCCGTACGCCAAAGGGGCAGTCTCAGTACGCCCGCGGGATCAACTGCGCCTGGACCAGCGGGCCGTAGCGTTCCACCGTTTCGTCGACGGGGGTCGACCTCACGTCCGTTCCGCGGGCGATGCCGAACATCACGCCCAGGCCGAGGAGTGCGGCCAGGGCCAGTTCCGCGCGCAGGCCCGCGTCGGGGCCGGGGAGGCGGGCGGCGAGCCGGGTGGTGACCTGGGCGCGGAAGTTGGCGCGCAGGATGTCGCCGTGGTCGCCCTGGAGCGGTGCGAAGGCGATGCGCAGAAGCGGGTCGGAGCCGTGCTCGCGCTGGCTGACCAGGACGTGCCGGACCATGTGGCGGCCCAGGTCCTCCAGGGGCGCGCCGAGGAGGGCCTCGGCGTCCTCCTCGAAGGACATCACGCGGGCGAAGACGGCGTCCTTGTTGCCGAAGTACTTCAGGATCAACGGCGGACTGACCCCGGCGCGCTCCGCGACCGCCTTGAGGGTGATGTCGGCGTGCGCCTGGCGGGCGAGGAAGTGGCGGGCGGCTCGAAGAATGGCCGCCTTGGTCGCCTCGGCGTCCCGTCGTGCGGGACGGGGCGTCTCGCCGGGCGGCGGGATCTCGGTGCTCACGCGTCCTCCTTGGCGGTGCCGTCGGCGACGGACCGGGCGCCTTCCGTGCGGACGGGCTCGTTCTCGGGGGCCGGGTCGCCGGGTATCAGCAGGGCCACGGCGCTGCCCGCGAGGGCGACGGCGGCGGCGACGGAGAAGGCCACGAGGTAGCCGTGCAGGGTGGGCAGCGGGAGCCCGTCGACGAGGCTGGTGTGGTGCACGAGAACGGCGGCGACGGCGGCGCTGGACACGGCCTGTCCGACGGTGCGCATCAGGACGTTGACGCCGTTGGCGGACGCCGTCTGCGTGGCGGGCACGGCGCGCAGGATCAGGGCGGGGAGCGCCGAGTAGGCGAGGGTGGTGCCGACGGACACGACCGTGGCGCCGACCATGATCATGACCAGGGAGCGGCTGTCGGCGATGCGCACGCCGTAGCCGGCGGCGATGACGGCGGCACCGAGGGCGAGGGTGATCCTCGGTCCGCGCGCGGCCGAGATGCGGGCGGAGACCGGGGACAGCAGCAGCATGACGACGCCGCTCGGCAGCAGCACCAGGCCGGTCTGGACGATGGACAGGCCGAGCCCGTAGCCGCTGGCCTCGGGGGCCTGCACGAGCTGCGCGGTGACGAGCGTGTTGGCGTAGAAGGCGAAGCCGGTCAGGAGGGCGGCCACGTGGGACAGGCCGACGCGGGGCCGGGAAACCAGCCGCAGGTCCACCAACGGGCGCTGGGCGCGGAGTTGGTGGCGCCACCAGAGGGCGAGGACGAGGGCGGCTCCGGCGAAGAGGCCGAGGATCGGGGCGCTCCCCCAGCCCCACTCGCCGCCCTGGGAGACGGCGAGGAGCAGGCAGACCAGTCCGGCCGCCAGTCCGAGGGCGCCGGTGACGTCGAAGCGGCCGCTCTCGCGCACCGGTGACTCGGGCACGGCCCAGCGGATCAGCAGGACGCCGGTGGTGCCGAGGCCGGCGGTGACCCAGAACATGGCGTGCCAGTTCGCGTACTGGATGATCAGGGCCGCGGCGGGCAGGCCGAGGGCGGCGCCGATGCCGACGGTGGAGCTCATCAGCGCGACGGCGCCGTTACGGCGTTCCGGGGGGAGTTCGTCGCGCAGGATGCTGATCGAGAGGGGTACGACGGAGACGGCGGCGCCCTGGAGCGCGCGGGCGGTGATCAGCAGTGCGATATCGGCGGTGAGGGCGCAGATCACCGAGCCGGCGGTCATGAGGGCGAGGGACAGCAGCAGCACACGGCGTTTGCCGTACATGTCGCCGGCGCGGCCCAGCACGGGGGTGAGGACGGCGCCGGCGAGCAGGGACGCGGTCACCATCCAGGAGACGGTGGACGCCGACGCACCGGTGAGGCGCGGCAGGTCGGGGAGCAAGGGCACGACGACGGTCTGCATGACCGCCATGAGGATGCCGCAATAGGCCAGGACAGGGATGGTGAGCCGGGCCCGGAGGCCGGTGGTGTCGCGGGGCGGACGGGGTGTCGGGGCGGGCGACGCCATGGGCTCTCCAGTGGCAGACCTGGGCGGTGATTCTTTTGGTGAATGGTGATTCACCTTAGCAGTGAATTGCCATTCACCCGGTCGGGAGCGGGGCCGACGGGACGGTGCGCGCCACCGTCCGTGCCGCCTCCGGCCACCAGGCGGGCAGGACCCGGCTGGAGCGCAGGAGCGACGGGAACCGGCCACCCCCGATCCCGGACATGGAGCCAGGGGCGCAGGCATGAGCGCCGGAAGGCCACCTTCCATGCCGTGATCAATGGCGTGATTTCATCTACCACCCATCTCTGTGGGCACGAAGGATACGCATGTTCGGGCCGCGACCGCGGCCCGGCTCGTTCGAGTCCGTGCACCCCAACACCCAAGGGAGAAGCATGAGTACCGAGATCGTTCTGTCCCAGGACGCCCCCGAGCTGGACCTCGACCTGGACCTCCGTGTCTCCGACCTCCCGGAGCAGGCCGAGTCCTTCGGGCAGGGCACCTACACCTCGCCGAGCAGCTACGCGATCGGCACGCGCTGCCCCGTGTGTTGCTGACGGGCTGACGCCCCTCAGGGGCTCTTCCGGGCGGGGCGGTGCTGGGACCGCCCCGCTCTTCCGTACGACGGCGGCGAGGAGAGCACACACGTGGCGGCGGAGTCCGTACCGCATCAGGCGTTGGCAGCATGCGACGTATTCGACGTAAGGGAGCCCGTGCTCGTCCGTATGGCGAGCCGGCCGCGCGGCACCGCCCTGGCGGGCGTCGACGCCGCCGATCCGGTGCCCGGAGCACGGCGACTCGCCGCCGATCCCCTGCTCGGCCAGGCGGTCCGGGTGGCCAGCGGCTCCCTGGCGCTCGGTCTGGACCGTCTGACCAGCGACGAGGGCGTGGCCGCGCTGGGCCGGAAACGGACGTTGAGCGCCGCTCGCACCCTGACGCGGTACGCCCGCCGGGCCGCCGCGCGTCCGACGCCGTTCGGTCTGTTCGCGGGTGTGGGCACGGCACGTTTCGGTTGCGCGGCGAAGGCGGAACCGGAGACCGGTGAGGTCGCGGTCCGGCTCGACGGGGCGTGGCTGCGGCGCCGGGTGCTGGCCTGGCTCGCCGAGCCCTCCGTACGCCGGCGCGTGGACGTGGTCCTCAACGACCTGTGTGTCCTGCGGGACGGGCGGCTGCATCTGCGTACCGGCGGACAGGAGCAGTCGGTGCGGGACAACGCGCTGGTCGGCGCGGTCCGCGAGCGGGCCCGGACCCCGGTGGCGTACGGCGAGCTGCTCGACTCGCTCACCGCGCGTTTCCCGTCGCTGGACGCCGGGCGGCTCGACCGTCAACTCGCCGAGCTCGTCCGGCACGGCTTTCTGCTCACCTCGATCACCCCGCACCGCATCGACGCCGCGCTGCTGGACGGCATCGAGGCGGTGCTCGACGAGGCGCTGCCCGGCGACGCGCGGGCGCTGCGGGACATCCGGACGGCCTGTGCCCGGCATCAGGAGGACGATCCGGGCCTGGGCGGCGACTCCTGGCGTCAACTGCTGGACGCGGTACGCCGGCTGGACGTCCCCGGCACGGGCGGCGACGCGGACGCCAGACCGCCCGTGCACGTGGATCTGCACATCCCCGGCGACTTCGTCCTGCCGGACGCCGTCGGTGAGGAGGTGCGCCGGTACGCGGGCGCGATCTGGGCGATCACCCCGGAGTGGACGACGCTCGCGTACATGCGGGACTACCGCGACCGTTTCATCGAGCGGTACGGCACCGCCTCCGCCGTGCCGCTCGGCGAGTTGGCCGACCCGCACCGCGGCCTCGGTCTGCCTCCCGAGTACGGCGCGGAGCCGACGTACGCGCGCAGCGGGCCCGGCGACGAGGCGGACGCCCCGCGTCGGGCGCTGGTCGGGGAGCTGATCCAGGAGGCCGTCCTGTCCGGCGGCGACCTGGTGCTGACCGACGAGGTCGTACGGCGTCTCGCCGATGTCGCCCGGCACGATCCCGAGGCCACGCCGCCGCGCGGTCTCGAACTCTGCTTCCAGGTGCTCGCCGAGAGCATCGGCGCTCTGGACCGCGGCGACTTCCGTCTGCTCGGCAGCCCGCACATCGGCGCCTGGGCGGCCGGCGCCACCGCGGGCCGCTTCGCGGAGGCCGCCGGCCTCACCGCCGAACTGACGCGGCTGGCCGCCGAGACGTCCGGCGCTTGCGACGGCGACGTGCTGGCGGCGCAGGTGGAGCTGCTGCCCCGGGAGCCGCGCGGACTGAACATCGTGCAGGTGCCGCGGCTGCTGCCGTACCGGATTCCTGTCGGTGTGCCCGACGACCGGGACGACCCCCGCTGTCTGGACTGGCGCTCGCTGCTCGTCGCCGCCGGTTCGGACGGCCTGCGCCTGCTGCACCCGGAGAGCGGGCGCCCGGTCCGGCCGGTGCTGCCGCACATGCTGGCCCTGGACGCGCAGGCTCCGCCGGTGGCCCGGTTCCTGATGGATCTGGCGACGGCTCGGCCGCGGGTGTGGTCGGGCTGGGACTGGGCCGGGCACGACACCCTGCCGTATCTGCCGCGTGTGCGGTGCGGCAGGGTGGTGGTGATGCCGAAACGGTGGCTGCCCGGGCGCCGGCTGCGGGACGCGGCCCGCGCCAAGGGCGCCGAGGTGTGGGAGCGGGGCCTCGACGCCTGGCGGCGGCGTCTCGCCGTACCGGACCGGCTGCAGATCGCGCGCAACGACCAGATGTACCCCGTCGATCTGCGCGACCGCTGGGACCGTGATCTCCTGCGCGCCGAACTGACCGCTCCACAGCCTCGGTTCGTCCTCTACGAGGACATGACGGCCGAGGGCGCGGGGCTCGGCTGGAACGGCGGTCACAGCACGGAGATCGTGGTGCCCCTCGCCGGGGCGCGGCCGTCCGGCGATGCGGCGGAGACGACGGGCGGGGAGCGGGCGCGGTCCGCGCCACCGGTCAGGCGGGCTCCCACCCGGTTCCATCTGCCGGGCGAGGACTGGCTGTTCGTCAAGTGGTACGCGGAGCCGTCGGCCCACGAAAGCCTGCTCGCGGATCATCTCCCCGCCGTGCTCACCGAGATCGAGGACGACGTCGACCGTTGGTTCTTCGTGCGGTACCGGGATCCCGAGCCGCATCTGCGGCTGCGTTTCCACGGCGACAGCGAGGCGTTGAACAGCCGGGTGCTGCCCGCGCTCGGCCGAGCGTCGCGCATGCTCGTCGAGAGCGGGGCCCTGCGTGCGATGACCGTCGACACCTACCGGCCCGAGAGCGACCGGTACGGGGGCGAGGCCCTTCAGGAGGCCGCCGAGCGCCTCTTCCGCACCGACAGCCTGTCGGCGATCGTGCAGGTGCGTGCCGCACGGGCCCCGGGGCGGGCTCTCCCCGCGGACGTGCTCGCCGGGCTCGGTCACGCGGTGCTTCTGGAGTCCCTCGGGGACTGGGACTGGTGCGGCTGGGTCGACCGGATGTTCACCAAGACCGAGGAGCACGAGGTCTACCAGCGGCACCGTGCCCTCGCCGACCGGCTGATCACGCCGGGGAGCGTGGTCGCGGCGGCCGCGGAAGCGCTGCGGGCGCCCGCGCTCGGTGCACTGTGGACCGAGTCGCCCGAGCCACGTGCGTACGGCCGGCTGCTCCTCTCCGCACCGGAGGCCGACCGCGACGAGGCGCTGTTGTCGCTGCTGCACATGCGGCACAACCGCGGGTTCGGCATCGACCGGTCGGCGGAGGCGCGGGGATACGCGGTGCTGCGGGGCGCGGTACGCGGTCACCTCGGGCGACGGCGGCACGGCGGCGGGGGCGTGGGCACGGACGCGGGCGCGGGCGTGGGCACGGACGCGGGCGCGGGCGCGGGCACGGACGCGGGCGCGGGCACGGACGGCAACGGGAGCGAGAGCGGTCGATGAGCGGGGCGACGGACGTGACCGGCGGTGGCGGCACTCGGGGGTTCGCGAGCCGTGGCACTGCTCAGGGACTGCGGGAGCGAGCCGGCGCCGTGTCCGCCGAGATCCTGGACCGGCTGTCCGATCCCGCCGCCACCATGGCGGCCACGCGCATCCCGGCCGAGGCCGCGGACGACGGGCGCGCGGAGCCGGTCTGGGCCGAACTGACGCTGGGCAGCGGCAGTCCCGGACTGGCGCTCGCCTTCGCGGGGGCCGCCCGGGACGCGGCGCGGCAGGTTCCGCGCGCCCACGCATACCTGACGACGGGCACACGCGCTGTCTCGGGCGGGGCCGCGGCGGCGAGCGGGATCTTCAAGGGGCCGGGTGCGCTGGCGTTCGCCGTGCTGGTCGCCCATCGCACCACCGGCGGATACGTCTCCGCGCTGGAGCGGTTCGACGCCTACCAGCGCGATCTCGTACGGACCGTTCTGCCGCCGGTCGAGGACCGGCCGTTGCCCACCATCGGGCACTACGAGGTGGTCCGTGGACTGACCGGAGTGGGCCGCTATCTGCTGGCCCGTGCGGAGACCTGCGAGGAGCCGCTGACGGCGGTACTCCGCTACCTCGTACGTCTGTCGCTGGGCACCGTGCGGCACCACGGCGTGCAGGTGCCGCGCTGGTGGGCCCTGGACGCGCCCCGGACCGGTTCGGAGCGGGCGTTCCCCGGCGGTCATCTCAACCTCGGCCTGTCGCACGGCGTCGCAGGGCCTCTCGCGTTGTTGGCCCTGGCGTGGGAGCACGGCGTGCGGGTGCCGGGGCAGCAGGACGCGATGGAGGCGACGGCCGGCCTGCTGCGGACCTGGGCGGTGACGGACCGGCACGGCGTCTTCTGGCCCGGCCACCTGTCCTTCGCCGAGTGGCAGCGCGGCTCCGCCGCCTACGAGGGACCCGCCAGGTGGCCGGCCTGGTGCTACGGCGCTCCCGGGGTGTCCCGCGCGCTGCAACTGGCCGGGCGGGCGCTCGGCCGGACGGACTTCTCGGACCTCGCCCGCGCCTCGGTGGACCGGCTGCTCGCCCTCCCCCGCAGTGACTGGGGGATCAACGACCATGCGCTGTGCCACGGTTGGGCCGGGGCACTGCACCAGCTCGGCCGGCTCGACGAGGAGTGGCAGGATCCGCGGCTGAGCGGGCTGCGGGACGACATCGCCGCCGAACTCCTGTCCGCGTTCGACCCGGCGCTGCCGTTCGGACTGCGGTTCACGATGACGAAGGTGCCGTTCGGTTCCGACGTGTCCGGCTATCTGGACGGCGCCGCCGGTGTCGCGCTGGCGCTGGACTCGTACGCGGTGGACGGCACGCCGGCCGACTGGGACATGCCGCTGCTGCTGGCGTGACGGACGCTGAGGGGATGGATGTCCGCGCCCTCGCTGCGGCGGCCACCTGGGGCACGGCGGGAGCGGCTTCGGGTACGTCGTGCAGGCGGCGACGACGATGGACGGCCGGCGCGCCGTCACCGTCTCCGTGCACAGCCGCTCCGCCGGTCCGGAGACCGCGGCCCGCCAGGAGAACGCTATGCACGACCTCGTCGACCGCGCCTTGAGCCACGGCGACTGAGACCACGGCAGCCGACGCACGCCGGGAAAAATGGGATGCGCCAGGGGCGGATCCGTCGAGAGACTCGCGCCCATGACGGGTCCGATCACGCGCATCAATCCGCCTCAGCTGCACGCGACGCCGGGGTACCACCACATCACCGTCGTGGAGACGGGACGGACGGCCTATCTGGCGGGGCAGGTGCCGCTCGACCCGGCCGGGGAGCTCGTGGGACCGGGTGATCTGGACACCCAGATCGACCAGGTCGCGGCCAACGCCCTCGCTGCCCTGAACGCGGTGGGCGCCGGGCCGGAGCATGTCGTCCGCACGGTGATCTACGTCGTCTGCGACGGTGAGCCGGTCCTGGGCGCAGCCTGGCGACGCCTGAACGCCTCGGTCATCGGACCGGCGTTCACCACCGCGAGCACACTGCTGGGGGTCACCCAACTCGGCTTCTCCGGGCAGCTGGTCGAGGTCGACCTGACCGCGGCGCTGCCCGGCTGACCTTCACGCCACGGCCGGCCTTGGGCCCCACACGTACCGGACGTCCGGCTCCCGTTCCTCGTTCTGCCGGCCGTCGGTCCACTCCGCCGCGACGAAACCCTGTCGCTCGTAGAAGCCACGCGCCGCCTCGTTGACCTGGAACGTCCACAGCGTCAGTCCTGACGGGCTCCGCTCCTTCGCCAGGTCCACGAGGCGTCCTCCGATGCCCCTGCCGTGCCAGGCGGGGTCTACGTAGAGCTGGTCCAGGTCCTCGCCGTCCAGCACCATCATCGCGACGACCGTCTCGTCCACCGTCGCCACCCACGTCTCCCGGCAGGGAACGACCACCTCGCGGATCCACGCCCGCACCTCGTCGTCCGTATGCGCCCGGCGCACACTCGGCAGCGCCGCCGCGAAGGAACGCAGCCACACCTCGGCCACGGCGACGGCATCGGAACCGGCCGCACGGCGGACGACAACGTCGTTGGTCTCCACGTCAGTTTTCACGGCCACACATGCTCGCAGCTTCCCGGGGCGGACGCACCCGAGTTCTCCGCGCGCCCGGGTGCTGACGGCGGCGGGCCCCTGCGTGGGATCGGCCCACTCCGACCGGCTGCGACTGCCGGCCGGCGCGGTGACAAGAAGCGATCAAGGCGGCTGCCGGGAAGATACAGCGGGCCGTCTAGAGGACTTGGGAAACCAGGGAGCCCCGGGGAGTCAGCACCTCCTGGAGCAGGGTGCCGTACCGCGACACCAGTTCCGTGCGGTCCAGGCGGAGCAGGACATGGTCCTCGGCGACCCACAGGGCGTAGAGGAGTCCTCCCGCTACGGCGGCCGCCGTTCGCGCGCGGAGGTCGGCGTCGGGGCCGGTCAGCCGGCGGCGCAGGGGTTCGACGAAGAGGTGCTCGTGCGTGTCCCTCAGCCGGTCGCGGATGTGCGGCTCGTCGCCGCCGTGCACCAGCGCGAGGAAGACGCCGCGTGCCGAGCCGCCGAGGTCGAGGAGGAGTTCGGCGAGGCGTTCGCCCAGGCGGTCCAGCGGTGCGTCGAACAGCGGTCCGAGGTCGAGCGTCATGTGCATCGTCCCCAGGAACAGCAGTTCCTTGCTCCTGAAGTGACGGATCACCAGGGCGGGGTCCGTGCCGGCCTCGGCGGCGATCCGGCGGACGGTGGTCCGTGCACAGCCGCTGGTCCGGAACAGCCGGGCGGCGGCCGAGTGGATGAACTCGCGGGTCGAGACGCGGGAGCCGGTCTGCAGCATGCGGGTCAGGATAGGCGGCGCCGTGCTTCGCGACTGCGCGTTCACACGTTCACGGGGGGCGGACGCGGACTGCGTGTGTGTTTCGAGAAGTTCGGTCAACAATGTTGACTCCCGCTCGGGGCGGCTGCACATTACTTGACGGTAGAACCAGCTGGTAACCGCTCGACCAGGCACTCTTTCCCGCCCGCCGCGCCCGCAGCCTTCGCAGCCCCCGCACCCGCAGCTCCGCCCTCCCTCCGGAAAGGGATCACATGCAGAAGCATGTCTCGCGCCGTCATGTCACGTGTCGCAATGTCATGAGCGCATCAGTCGCGCTGGCCGGTGTGCTCGCCCTGAGCGTCACGGCCGGCGGCACGGCCCAGGCGTCGTCCGACCCGCTCCGGTACGTCGCCCTCGGCGACAGCTACAGCGCCGGCTCCGGCGTCCTGCCCGTGGACACGAGTAACCTCCTGTGCCTGCGCTCCACGGCGAACTATCCGCACGTGATCGCGGACCGGACGGGCGCCCGCCTCAAGGACGTGACCTGCGGCGCCGCCGAGACCAAGGACTTCACCTCGTCGCAGTACCTAGGCGTCCCGCCGCAGGTGAACGCGCTCGGCGCGGACACCGACCTGGTGACGCTGACGATCGGCGGCAACGACAACGGCACCTTCATCAACGCCATCACGGCCTGCGGCAGCGCGGGGCTGCTCACCGCGGGCAAGGGCAGCCCGTGCAAGGACCTGTACGGCACGACCTTCACCGACCAGATCGAGAAGAACACGTACCCGGCGCTGAAGAGCGCCCTGCGGGCCGTGCGCGCCAAGGCGCCCAACGCCCGTGTGGCGGTGCTGGGTTATCCCTGGATCACCCCGGCGCAGGCCGACCCGTCGTGCTACCTGAAGCTGCCGGTCGCCGCCGGTGACGTGCCGTACCTGCGTGACGTGCAGACCCACCTGAACGCGGCGGTGGAGCGCGCCAGCGAGGAGACGGGCGCGACCTTCGTCGACTTCGCCGAGGTCTCCGACGGCCACGACGCGTGCACGCCCCTCGGCACGCGCTGGATCGAGCCCCTGCTGTTCGGCACCAGTCCGGTGCCCGTCCACCCGAACGCCCTGGGCGAGCGGCGGATGGCCGAGCACACGATGGAGGTGCTGGGCCTGGGATGAGGCCGGCTGTGCCGTCACACGGGGAACGTCACGCCCGTGAGTTCCTCGGAGACGGTCCACAGGCGCTGCTGCACGGCCCGGTCATGGGAGTCGCGGCTGGACCGCACCAGTGTCGGGTGGCCGCGGACCTCCTGGAAGCCGCTGGGGCCGTAGTACTGGCCGCCGCGTACGTCGGGACCGGTGGCGGCGCGCAGCGTGGGCAGGGCGCCCATCGTGGCATTCTGGGTGATCAGCGGCGCGAGCCAGGTGATCGGCAGGCGGAACGCGGCGGGCGAGTTGCGGAGCAGTTCGGTGTTGGAGACGCCGGGGTGCGCGGCCACCGCGACCGTGGCGCCGTGCCGCGCGAGCCGGCGCTGCAGTTCGTACGTGAACATCAGGTTGGCCAGCTTCGACTGGCCGTACGCGCCGACGCGGCTGTACGAGCGCTCCCACTGCAGGTCGTCGAAGTGGATGGCGGCGCGGATGCGGTGGCCGACGCTGCTGACCGTGACGACGCGGGAGCCGGGGACGTCGAGGAGCCGGTCGAGCAGCAGGCCGGTGAGGGCGAAGTGGCCCAGGTGGTTCGTGCCGAACTGCAGCTCGAAGCCGTCGGCGGTGGTCCGCTTCGGCGGGTACATCACGCCCGCGTTGTTGATCAGCAGGTCGATGCGCGGATGCAGGGCGCGCAGGTCGGCCGCCGCCGACCGGATCGAGTCGAGGGAGGCCAGGTCGAGGGCCTGGACGCCGACGTCGCCGTGGATGCGGGCGGCGGCCTGCTTGCCCTTCTCGACGTCCCGGACGGCCAGGACCACCCGGGCGCCCCGCTCGGCGAGCATCCTCGCCGTCTCGAAGCCCAGCCCGGTGTTCGCGCCGGTCACGATCGCCACCCGGCCGTGTTGGTCGGGGATGTTCCGCTCGTCCCACTTCTCACTCATGACGCACTCCTGAAGCTTTAAGGAACCGTTGGTCTGTTATCAACGAACGTAAGAGACCGGCGGTATGATGTCAAGAGACCGATGGTCTGTAAGCTAGACTGCGGACATGACCTTCAAGCGGGCGCGAAGCGAGGAGCAGCGGGCGATACGCCGCCGGGCGATCCTGGACACGGCGGCCGCGATGCTCGACGAGATGCCGGTGGCCGAGGTCAGTCTCAACGGGCTCAGCCGGCGCGTGGGCCTGGCCAAGTCCAACGTCCTGCGCTACTTCGAGTCGCGCGAGGCGGTGCTGCTGGAACTGCTCGACGACTTCCTGGGCAGCTGGCTGGAGGCGCTGGCGGACGAACTGGCCCGGGAGGTCGACGCGGGAGCGGCACCGGAGGTGCGGGCACGCCAGGCGGCCGAGGTGATCAGCCGGTCGCTCGCGGAGCGCACGGTGCTGTGTGACCTGTTCGGCGCGCAGGGCGGCGTTCTCGAACGCAACGTCTCGGTCGAGGTCGTCAAGCGGCACAAGCGGGCGTCCATCGCGAGGCTCGCGACCATGGCCGAGCTGCTGCGCGGCCACGTGCCCGAGATCGGTGACGCCGCGGAGAACTTCTGCCTGATGGCCCTGGCCGTGGCGGGCGCCCTGGACACGTACGTTCCGCCGCCGCCCAGTGTGCTCGCCGCCTACGCGGAGGAGCCCGAACTGGGCGTGCTGCACATGGAGTTGCCGGACGCGCTACGGCTCGCCGTCACGTCCCTGCTGCTGGGAGTGCTCCCCCGCGACTGAACAAGGTCTGCGGCGCCTCGGCGAGCACCGCCTCGACGTCGTCGACGCTGAGCGCCGGCTGGGCCGCCATGTCACCGTCGTGCTGCCGGAGATGCAGAGGGTGCGGGAGTGTCCGGAGACGAGCTCCCCCTGGGGTTGCGGGCGGGGCTGGCCGAACGGGCGAGGGAGGTGGCGGCGCTGTACGAAGACCGGTGACGGAAGCCGGAGTTGACCGCGCGTGTCGGACGCGTCCCGTACGGGCCTGGGCGCGCCGAAACCCGCTGTCGCGGCGACGCCGTCCCGTGTCAGGATCACCGCATGTCAGTGCGCTTTCCGATGCCCCTGCGTCCCGGTGACCGTGTCGGTGTGACCGCTCCGTCGAGCGGAGTGCCGGAAGCGATGCGCGGACGGCTGGACGTCGCCCTCGGTGACATACGGGCACGGGGGTACGAGGTCGTCGTCGGAGCCTGCATGGACGGTTCCGGGCACGTCAGCGCCCCGGCCGCCGAGCGTGCGGACGAGCTGATGTCGATGCTCACCGACCCCGCCGTCAAGGCGATCGTGCCGCCGTGGGGCGGGGAGACCGCGATCGACCTGATCCCGCTGCTCGACTGGGACCGGCTGCGTGAAGCCGAACCGACGTGGGTCGTCGGCTTCTCCGACATGTCGACCCTGATGACTCCCCTCACGCTGCTCACGGGCACGGCGACCCTGCACGGCAACAACCTCATGGACACGCCCTACCGCGTGCCGGACGGGCTGCTGTCCTGGCTGGACATCGTGGCCGCGCCACCCGGCCACCGCTTCACGCAGACCCCGCCCGGACGCCACCGGACCGTGGGCTTCGACGACTACGTCCTCCACCCCGACGTACGCGAGTACACGCTCGACGCGCGGGGCGGCTGGACGCGTCTGGGCGGCGACGGCGACGTGGTGGCCGAGGGCCGACTGATCGGCGGCTGCGTCGACGTGCTGTGCAACCTGGCCGGGACGCCGTACCTCGACGTCCCCGCCTTCGCCCGGGAAAGGTCCCCCGAGGGACTCCTCGTGTACGTGGAGGTCTGCGAGAGCGACGCGTTCACCACCTGTCGCCAGCTGCACGGCATGAGGCTCGCCGGCTTCTTCGACGGCGCGAACGCCATCCTCGTCGGCCGGACCGGCGCAGCGGACCGCCCGTCCCTCAGCCAGCACGAAGCGGTCCTCGACGCGCTCGGCTCCCTGAACGTCCCCATCATTGCCGACGTCGAGTGCGGGCACGTCCCGCCGTACATGCCGATCGTCAACGGGGCGCACGGGCGTGTGGTGCACACGGCGAGCCGGAGCGAACTGACGCAGACACTGCGGTGACGGGTCCACCGCGTGACGGGGAGGCGGGCGTGAAGCACCGCGACATGTCCCGCGACGCCCGCCTGACCGCCCACGGCGCCGTGTCCACCTCGCTGGCCCTGTGCGGTGACCGCAAACTGCGTGAACTCGTGGACGCCGGAACGCCGATCGGTTCCGGTATCGGCGGACGGACCGTACTGCTGGACGTGGCCGGGACTCCGGTGTGCGTCAAGCAGGTGCGACTGACCGATCTCGAGCGGCGACCGGACCACTTGCACTCCACGGCGAACCTGTTCGATCTCCCGCTCTTCTGCCACTACGGAGTCGGCACGATCGGCGGCCCTGGCTTCGGCGCGTGGCGGGAGCTGGCCGCGCATCACATGACGACCAACTGGGTCATCGGGGGCGACTACGAGGGCTTTCCGCTGATGTACCACTGGCGCGTGCTGCCGGACGACGGCGGCCACCCTCTGCCGGACGAACTGGCCGACGTCGAACGCGCCGTCGCCTACTGGGGAGGCGCGGCCGAAGTACGGGGGCGCATCGCGGGTCTGGAGCAGTCCTCGGCCAGTCTGTTCCTGTTCATGGAGTACATCCCGCAGAACCTGCACGACTGGCTGAGTGAGCGGATGAGCCACGGTGTGGAGACCGCCGAACGGGCGTGTGCGCTGGTGGACGGTGAGTTGAGGGCCGGGATCTCGTTCATGAACGCGGGCGGCCTGCTGCATTTCGACGCGCACTTCCAGAACATCCTCACCGACGGCCGGCGGCTCTTCTTCACAGACTTCGGCCTCGCACTCTCCTCGCGCTTCGAACTCGCGGCGGACGAAGCTGACTTCGTCGAGCAGCACCGCACGTACGACCCGTGTTACGCCGTCACGCATCTCGTGGACTGGCTGGCCGTGGCTCTGCTCGGACACGGGCCGGAGGAGCGTAGAGCGTTCGTGCGGGCGTGCGCGGAGGGGGTGCGCCCCCGGGGGATGCCGGCTGGAATCGCCGGTCTCGTTGCCCGCTACGCACCGGTCGCGGACGTGATGGGGGACTTCCACCGACGGTTCCGAGAAGAGAGCCGGATGGCTGCTTACCCGTCGGAGGCGCTCCGGCGGGTCGGATCGCCGCTGCTTCTCGCCCTCAACGCCCGGTGAGTGACTGCCACTCCTCGTCGCTCAGGCTCAGCAGGCGTTCCGTCTCCCGCGGGGGCGGTAGGGGGCCGTGGTCGGCGGTCACCTGGAGGGCCGAGACCGCGGTGATGTGGCCGAGGCGCAGCGCGCGGGTGAGGGTTTCGCCGCGCAGGACGCCCGTCAGGAAGCCCGCCGCGAAGGCGTCTCCCGCTCCCACCGGTTCCACCACGCGTGTGCGCAGCGCGGGGACGGTGGCCGGGCCCTCGGGTGTGAAGGCGTCGCCGTCCGGGATCCGTCCTTGACGACGACGATCCCCGGAACGGGCAGCAGATGCCGCACGTCGTCGGCGGTGAGGGCGCTTCCCCACAGCCCTTGTGCCTCGTCCAGGCCGACGAAGACGATGTCCGCCTTGTCCGCCAGTCGCCGGAGGACCGGTGCGGCGACGTCGGCGGACCACAGGGCGGCTCGTGTGGTGTGCCGTCCGGGGTCAGCAGGCAGATGCCGGTGTCCGCCGCGGCGATCCAGTGGCCGGGGCGGCCGGCCACCGGCGCCACCGCGCCCAGCGCATACGCGCCCTGAACGCCCTGCACGCCAAGGGTTCGAGGGCCCGGTCGGGCGGACGGACTGGAGGAGCAGGCTGGAGCGGCACAGTCTCGGGTGGGTGTGTGCACGGGACGGCGCGGAGCTGGTCGGGTTCGTCAATGTCGCCTGGGACGGCGGGATCCACGCCTTCGTGCTGGACACCGTGGTGGCACAACGGTGCCGTGGCCACGGCGTGGGAACCGCCCTCGTCCGTGCCGCCGCCGAGGGGAGCCGCGCGGCGGGCTGCACATGGCTCCACGTCGACTTCGAGGCGCCCCTGCGCGCGTTCTGTCTCAGCGCCTGCGGGTTCAGGGAAACGGCTGCCGGACTCATCGCGCTGTGACCAGTCCGGGCAGCCGCCCCGGGACGCGGTCCGGGAGGCGGATGTCCGACCGGGCGGGGCTGACCGCGACCTGCTGAACGGACGCGTCCGACCCCGCGCGGCACACCGTGGTCCTGGAACGCCGGACGCGCGACCGCGCTTGATCGACGGCGGGCTCACGGACACACTGCTCCTCATGAGCCAAGTCCGGGAACCGGCGACGCATGACGACCTGCCCTTCTTCCGCTACCACCCGGACCCTCTGGCCACCGGGTCCATCCGCGCGTCCGCCGACAGGTGCGCGTGCTGTGAGCGCGGCAGGGGCTGGATCTACACGGCCAGCTTCCACACGGCGCACGAGGTCGGCGGACCGCTCTGCCCGTGGTGCATCGCGGACGGAAGCGCGGCCGAACGCTTCGAGGGTGACTTCACCGACTCCTACGGGCTCGACGGCGTCAGCGAGGACGTCCTGCACGAGGTCACCCGACGCACACCCGGCTTCTCCGCCTGGCAGGATCCGCACTGGCTGGTCCACTGCCAGGACGCGGCGGCCTTCGTCGGCGAGGTCGGGTATGCCGAGCTGACGGAACACCCGGAAGCCCTGGAGCAGTTGAGGTCGGAAATGCGTCTCATGGGCCTGTACGACGAGGAGCAGATCGAACCCCTCCTGACCCGCCTGGGCGGCGGTGCGACCGCCATGCTCTTCCGCTGCACGGTCTGCGGTGCGCATCTCGCGTACGTGGACGCCAGTTAGGACGTCGCCC
Source organism: Streptomyces pseudogriseolus (assembly GCA_002154585.1). GTDB lineage: Bacteria > Actinomycetota > Actinomycetes > Streptomycetales > Streptomycetaceae > Streptomyces > Streptomyces pseudogriseolus. The sequence goes on along the minus strand of MUNG01000010.1, from coordinate 47,398 downwards.
CGGCCTTCGCAAGCGCCGAGGTCAATGTCGGCTCACCTGCGGCGGCGTCTGCGGCGCAGGGCCAAGGGCACCGGAAGAACGGCTGTCGGACTCGTCGCGCTGTGGTGAGTCCGGCAGCCGTCCCCCGTCGTGCCCGTTACGGGCGCCCGGTGTCCCGGTGGACGTCCGGGTGGGGGTGGTCCGTGGGGGCCTGGATCGTCTCGCCCTGGATGATCCGCGGAGGCGTGTCCGTCTGCTGCTGCTTCTCCGCCTCCTTCATGGCGCGCGCCTCGGCCTTGAGGATGCGGGCCGACTTGCCCGCGTTGCGCGCCAGTTCGGGGCCCTTCCTGGCCAGGACGATCACGATGACGACGATGAGGATGATGGCCAGTTCGCTCAGTCCGAACATGGTCTTCCGCTCCCTCTGTCTTCCCGGGTCAGACGTTCACGCCGAAGTCGGCGGCGATGCCGGCCAGGCCGGAGGCGTAACCCTGCCCGACGGCGCGGAACTTCCACTCGGCGCCGTGCCGGTAGAGCTCGCCGAAGACCATCGCGGTCTCGGTGGACGCGTCCTCGGACAGGTCGTAGCGGGCGAGCTCCGCGCCGCCGTTCTGGTTGACGATCCGGATGAACGCGTTGCGGACCTGGCCGAAGCTCTGGCCGCGGTTCTCCGCGTCGTGGATGGAGACGGGGAACACGATCCGGCCGACCTCGGCGGGCACGGCCGCGAGGTTCACCTTGACGCTCTCGTCGTCGCCCTCGCCCTCACCGGTGAGGTTGTCGCCGGTGTGCTCCACCGAACCGTCGGGGCTGCGCAGGTTGTTGTAGAAGACGAAGTGCTGGTCCGACAGCACCTTGCCGGAGGCGTCGAGGAGCAGGGCGGACGCGTCGAGGTCGTAGTCGGTGCCGGTGGTCGTACGGACGTCCCAGCCGAGGCCGACGAGGACGGCGGTCAGACCCGGCGCCTCCTTGCTGAGCGAGACGTTGCCGCCCTTGGACAGGGAAACTCCCACGGTGTGCTCCTTCTTGGCCGGTGCGGTCGGACCCGCGGCTGGGTTCCTGAGCTACGAATCTACATCACTGTAGAGATCACGGGGCAGGGCATGGGACCGTACGTCCCGTGGACGGGCCGCGCGCCCGCACAGGGCGCGCGGCAGACGGACACGCGGGCGTCTATACGATGTCCGCGCGGGAAACGCACGGCGGCAGGAGGGAGACAGGGCGTGGGCGAGCAGCGGCAGCGTCCCCGGCGGCGGGGGCAGGGCGAGCTGGAGGCGCTGGTCCTGTCGGCGCTCAAGGAGGCCGACGGCCCGGCCACCGCGGGCTGGGTGCAGGAGCGTCTCGGCGGTGATCTGGCGTACACGACCGTGATCACCATTCTGACCCGGCTGCTGGCCAAGGGCGCCGTCACGCGGGAGCGGTCGGGGCGGTCGTTCGCCTGGACGTGCGCGCTGGACCAGGCGGGGCTGGCCGCCCGGCGGATGCGCAAGGTGCTGGACTCGGAGAGCGACCGTGAGGCCGTGCTGGCCAGCTTCGTGACCGGCCTGGGGCCGGACGACGAGCGGCTGCTGCGGGAGCTGCTGCGTCCGGCGGGGCCCGACGGGGAAGACTGAGGCCTCATGGGGGTCTTCGTCTTCCTTCCGCTGGTGCTGCCGCTGACGGCGTGGCCGATCGCGCGCCTGGCCGAGCAGCACCTGCATCCGCGGACCGCGACGCGGCTGCTGACCTGGGTGGCCGCGGTGATGGCGGTGTGCAGCACGCTCTGCCTCGCCCTGGTGATGGTGGTGGGCACCGCGCAGCTGCCCGGCAATCCGCTGCCCGACGGCTGGTCGGACCCGGAGGTGCGGGCGGCGGTGCCCTACGACGAGGTGGCGGGCAAGGCGGCGATTCCCGCGCTGTTCGCCGTGCTGGCCGTGTGCGGCCGGACGTGGTGGCGGCAGGCACGGGTGCGCCGCCGGGCCCATCGGGCCCTGGCGGGGCTGCGGGACACGGAGGTGGCCGTCCTGCCGGACGGCGTCCCGTACGCGTACGCGCTGCCGGGCGGCGGCCGGCGGGGCCGTGTGGTGGTCACGACGGGTCTGCTGGCGTGTCTGGAACCGGCCGAGCGGCGGGCGCTGTTCGCCCATGAGCGGGCGCATCTGGCCGCCCGGCACCACCGGTTCCTGCTCGCGGTGCGCCTGGCCGCGCAGGCCAACCCGTTCCTGCGTCCGCTGCGCACGGCGGTGTCGTACACGACGGAGCGGTGGGCGGACGAGGACGCGGCGCGGACGGTCGGCAGCCGCCGTACCGTGGCCCGGGCGATCGGCAAGGCGGCGCTGGTGTCCCCGGGCGCCCCGGCCGCCGCGCCGGCGGGTCTGGCCGGTCTGGCCGCGGCGGGCCCGGTGCCGCGCCGGGTGGCCGCGCTGCTCGGGCCCGCGCCGGCGGTGCGTTCGTGGCCCTCGCTGTTCACGGCGGTGGGCGTCGCTGCCTGGGGTGCGGCCACGGGGGCCGTCGTGTCGGCGATGTCGTCCGCGAACTCGGCGGTGACGATGGTGCTCATCCTGCACGCCGCCACACCGTTGTGACCGTGCGCGCGTGACATGCCCGGAGGGCCGGCCCCGTGCGGGTGCCGGCCCTCCGTGCGTCGCGCGGTCGGTCAGAGGTCGAACTCGTGGGGCGGCAGGTCCAGCGCGTAGCACGCCTCGCGGACCACAGCCCGCTCGTCCGCGTCGAAGTCGCCGTCGGCGCCGCCGATGACGATGCCGATCTGGATCACGGCCCGCGCCTCGGCGGGCTTCTTCTTCGCCTTGGCGATCTCCTGGAGGATGCTCACCTTGCCGAAGTCGAAGTCGGTGGTGAGCTTGTTCAGGTTGTCCTCGAAGCGGCGGCGCAGGTCGTCGGCGGGGAAGTTCTGCAGCACCTCGTTGGTGGCGATGAGCTGGGCGACGCGCTGACGCTCGGCGGGGTCGACGGTGCCGTCGGCGGCGGCGACCAGCGCGCACATCGCCATGCTCGCGTCCCGGAAGGCGCCGCTCTTCAGGTCGTTCTTCTTCGCCATGAGCTGGGTCTGCATCGACGATGCGGACTCCTTGAGGCGGTCCCACAGGGCCATGAGAGCTCCGTACGTGTCGGGTGGGAGCCCGGACGGAAGGGGGTCGTCCGGGCTCCCTGTATTTCTACATCACTGTAGAAGTTACCAGGAGTGGACGGCTGACGCGATCAGCCGCGCCTCCCCGTACGGGCGGCCCTCAGTCCTCGCCCTCCTCCTCGTCGCCTTCGAAGAAGTCGCCGACCTCGTCGACGACTTCGGCCGCGACCATGCCGCCGACGACACCGACGGCCAGACCCGCCGCGCCCGCCGCGACGGCGGTGCCCACGCCCGGTCCGCTCCGGCGCTCGCCGCCGTGGTCGTGGTGACCGCCGTGGTCGTGGTGGTCGTGCACGGCGTACGGGGCGCCGTGACCGTGGACGACGCCCTGATGCCCGTACGCCGCGCGGTGCTCGGTCAACTGGCGCACCCACGCGTCCACTTCGGCGTTCCAGTCGCGCGTGTCGTGGTGGCCGACGGTGAAGCGGGTCAGCGCGTCGTGGCCGCCGGAGAAGAGGCCGCCGCGCTTGTCGGCCTCCAGGACCACCTCGATGCCGCCCGGGCCGGCCAGGAAGGTCACCTCGATCTCGTTGACCTGGTGGGCGTACTGGGGCGCCGGGGTGAGCTCGATCTCCTGGTAGAACGGCAGTTGCTGGCCGGTGCCGGCGATGTGGCCGTACTCGAGGTCCGCGGACCTGAAGCCGAAGCCGAGCTGTCCGAACGCCTCGAGGATCGCCTCCTGGACGGGCAGCGGGGCGATGGCCAGCGGGTCCAGGTCGCCCTTGTCCTTGGCGCCCGCCACCGCGAGTTCGGTGCGCACGCCGAGGACGATGCCGAGCTGCTGGCCGTGCAGTTCGGTGACCGGCGTCTCCCACGGCAGCGTCACCGAGAAGGGGACGCTGTGCCGCTGCCCCGCGGCGAGGCGGAAGCCGCCCCCGACGGTGAACCGTTCGAAGGCGACGACGCCCTCGCTCTCGCCCTCGGCGTGCTCGGCCTCGACCCGGGCCACCAGCTCCAGGGTGAGGTGCTCGATGTCGAAGTCGGCCTGCCCGCCCTCGAGATGGACCTGGCCGGTCAGTGCGCCGCCGGGCCGGGCCGGGCCGGGGTCGAGGACCGTGTCGACCGTGGGGCCGCCCACCCCGAGAGATCCGAGCAGTCGTTTGAACACCATGGTGGCGTCCACTCCTTTGTGCGTGCGTGCGTGTGTCCGGCCCGCGTCCGGCGGGCCGTTCTACAAACGCGTAGAAGCATAAGGCGCGGCCGGCCCGCGATCCGCGTGATCGGGAGGGGTTCGCCGGGAACGGCCGAAAACACCCAGGCGCACGGCGCGGGAGGATCGAGCAAGAGGCGAGGAGGATCGTTGTTTCCCGCCGGCCGGCCGCGCGATTGCCTGGAGGTGTCCCTTTCCGTAGGGAGCTCGCGGGCTCCGAGGCCTCAGGGAGGCACACCATGAAGGTTGCCGTCGTCACCGGCCCAGCTCGGGCATCGGGCGCAGTACGGCCGTGGAGATCGCGCGGCGGGGGTCGGGCGCCGTTCTGACCTGGAGCTCCAACGAGCAGGGCGCCAAGGAGACCGTCTGGGAGATCGAGCGGCTGGGCGGCACGGCGGTGGCGCTGCCGCTGGACATCGCCGACACGGCCGGATTCCCGGCCTTCCGCGAGGCCGTGGCCGGTGCGCTGCGCGGGACGTTCGGGCGGGACTCGTTCGACCAGCTGGTCAACAACGCGGGGTTCGCCGGGTCGGCGCTGATCGAGGACACCACCGAGCAGGCGTTCGATCGGCTGACCGCGGGGCTGTTCAAGGGCCCGTTCTTCCTGACGCAGACCCTGCTGCCGCTGCTCGCCGACGGCGCCGCGATCGTCAACGTGACCAGCAATTCGGCCCTCCCCCACGTGACCGAGCCGGGATACTCCGTGTACGCCTCCCTCAAGGGCGCCATGGCGGTTCTCACCCGGTACATGGCCAAGGAGTTCAGCACGCGCGGCATCCGCGTCAACGCCGTCGCCCCCGGCGCCACGCGCACCCGTTTCGCCGACGACGCCTTCGCCCGGCACCCCGGGATCGTCCCGGAGCTGGCGCGGCAGTTCGCGCTCGGGCGGATCGGCGAGCCCGACGACATCGGCCTGGCCGTCGCGGCGCTGGTGTCCGAGGAGGGGCGCTGGATCACCGGCCAGACCGTCGAGGTGTCGGGCGGCCACCACCTCTGACCCGGCCCGCACGAGGGTCCCGCACAGGGCCCCCGCCGGGTGCGCGTCGCGGGACGGGCATACTCGTACGCCCACGTACGCGAAGGAGTTCACCGCAGTGACGAGCGACAGCCGGGTCGGACCGCCCCTTTTCGGCAGCGAGCGCGAGACGCTGCGCGCCTTCCTCGACTACCACCGGGCGACTCTCGCCATGAAGTGCGAGGGGCTCGGCGACGATGAGCTGCGGCAGCGGTCGATGCCGCCGTCCACGCTGTCCCTGCTCGGGCTGGTGCGGCACATGGCCGAGGTGGAACGCGCCTGGTTCCGCCGGGTGTTCCAGGACAACGACGCGCCCATGGTCTGGTCGGACACGGTCGACTTCCAGGCCGCCTACGACGCCGACGCGTCGACCAGGCGGGAGGCGTTCACGGCGTGGGAGGCGGAGGTGGAGAACTCGCGCCGGATCGAGCGGGAGGCGTCCTCGCTCGACCAGGCCGGGCACCAGCCGAGGTGGGGCGAGGACGTGTCGCTGCGGATGGTCATGGTGCACGTCCTGCTGGAGTACGCCCGTCACAACGGGCACGCCGACTTCCTGCGCGAGGGCATCGACGGGACCGTGGGGGCCTGACCACGCGGGCCCGTCACCCGGCCACGGTCAGCCGGGCTGCGGGGCGTCCTCGTCCGCGCCCCGGTCCGCCGCCTCCTCCTCCCCCGCCCTCCGCGAGCGCCGGGCGACGCTGATCGCGGCCAGCACCGTGCCGACCGCCACGATCGCCAGGCCCCGCAGCCACACCGCCGCCTCGATCTGCGTGGCGAGCAGCACGCACGACGCGATGCCCAGCACCGGCAGGACGACCGGCGTGCGGAAGTGGTCGGCCCTCCCCGGGTCGCGGCGCAGCACCAGCACCGCGGTGTTGACCATGAGGAAGACGACGAGCAGCAGCAGGACCAGGGTGGACGCGAGGGTGGCGACGCTGCCGGTGAGGGCGAGGAGCATCGCCAGACCGGTGGTGACGGCGATGGCGGCCCAGGGGGTGCGGCGGCCCGGCAGGACCTTGGTCAGCGTGCCCGGCAGCAACCCGTCCTTCGCCATGCCGTAGGCGAGGCGGGAGGACATGATGCCGGTCAGCAGGGCGCCGTTGGCCACGGCGACGAGCGCGATCGCGCTGAACAGCTTGGGCGGCACGCCGCCCGCCTCCTTGACGACCTCCAGCAGCGGACCGCTGGATCCGGCCAGTTGGGCGGTGGGCACGGCGGCGGACGCGGCCAGGCCGACCAGCACGTACACGGCGCCTGCGGTGGCCAGCGCGCCGAACAGGGCGCGCGGGTAGGAGCGGCGCGGGTCGCGGGTCTCCTCGGCGACGTTCACGGAGGTCTCGAACCCGACGAACGAGTAGTACGCCAGCACGGAGCCGCTCAGCACGGCGGCCGCCGCGCCCTTCTCCGGCGTGCCGAGCTCGGTGAGGCGCCCCAGGTCGCCGTCGCCGCGCAGCAGCAGCCACGCGCCGAGCACGACGACGACGGCCAGGCCGCCCACCTCGACGACGGTGGCGACGACGTTGGCGCGGGTGGACTCCTTGATGCCGCGCGCGTTGACCAGCGCCAGCAGGCCCAGGAAGACCACGGCGACGAGCCCCACCGGCAGGGCGACGAAGGCCGACAGGTAGTCGCCGCCGAAGCCGCGGGCGAGGGCCGCCACCGAGACGATGCCGGCGGCGAGCATGCAGAACCCCGCGACGAACCCGGCGAACGGCCCGAAGGCGCGCGTCGCGTAGTGGGAGGCGCCGCCGGCCCGCGGGTACTTCGTCGCCAGCTCGGCGTACGAGGCGGCCGTCAGCAGCGCCAGCAGCAGGGCGACGACGAGCGGTACCCACACCGCTCCGCCGGCGTCGGCGGCGACCTGTCCGACCAGGACGTACACGCCGGCGCCGAGCACGTCGCCCAGGATGAAGAAGTACAGCAGCGGGGTCGTCAGCGCGCGCTGGAGAGCCGTCGGCTCCTGTCCTGCTCCCCGCGCGCCCGCCCGCGTCCCTGCCCTGTCACCGACTCGTCTCGCCATACGGCACCGTGTCCCCCGTACCGGCGAAAACACGCCCGCCGGTGTGACGGAGTCACCATGGTGCGTCCGGCTTCGGTCGTGGTGGATCGGTTCCCGCCCCCTCGTCAGTACGCGACCGGACGGGACGTCCGCGCGTGACAGGTCCCGCCGGGGCGCTCGACTCAGTAGGGTCCGTCCAGGCTCAGCGAGGAGGGCGCCGTGCGGTTGCGGGATGTGGTGGCGGACGACGTGGACGCGTACGTCCGGATGCGGTGCGACCCGGTGATGATGGCGGGACTGGGCGGCCCGCTGCCCCGGGAGGGCATGGCGGACAAGGTGCGCCGGGACGCCCGGGACGCGGCGGCGGACGTCGCGTGGATCAAGATGATCGTGCCGGACCCGGCCGCTCCCGAGGTCGTGGCCGGTTCGGTGACCATCTGGTCGCACGGCTCGGGCGACGGGCCCGTCGCGGAGATCGGCTGGATGGTCCTCCCCGAGTTCCAGGGCCGCGGCCTGGGCAAGCGCGCGACCCGGGTGCTGCTGGAGCGGGCCCGTGACGAGGACCGCTGGGGCGTGGTGCACGCGTTCCCGGCCACGGGCAACGGCGCCTCGAACGGCATCTGCCGCTCCCTGGGCTTCCGCTTCGTCGCGGAGCGGGAGGTGACCTTCGCGGGCCGGGTGCTGCGCAGCAACCACTGGGCGATCGATCCGCGCACCGATCTCACGCCGGGGTGACCGGCCGGCGGCCCTTCGGCGCTCCACGGAAACCGGGAGTACTCAGACCGGCGGGACGGGGCATGCGCTAGTCGCCGAGTCCGCTCAATGTAAGGAGTCAGTCCCATGCCGGAGACGTCGGACGTCGTCGAGCTCATCCTCCAGGACCACCGCCGCATGGAGGAGCTGTTCCGCCGGATGCGCAGTGTCGAGGACGACCGGGGCGCCGCGCTGCGCGAGTTCTCGGACCTGCTGGTCGCGCACGCGCTGGCCGAGGAGTCCAAGGTCTACCCCGCGCTGAAGCGGTACAAGAACATCGAGGACGACGAGGTCGAGCACGGCGAGGAGGAGCACGACGAGGGCAACCAGGCCCTGCTTGCCCTGCTCGAGGTGGAGGAGATCGGCGGCGACGAGTGGGACGAGAAGCTGGAGGAGCTCGTCGAGGCCGTCACGCACCACGCCGACGAGGAGGAGCGCACGATCCTCAACGGCGCCCGGGAGAACGTGGCGATGGAGCGCCGTGAGGAGCTGGGCAAGGCGTTCTGGGAGGAGCGGGGGCGGCAGCTCGCGTCCGGCTGCGGTTCGGTGGACAACGTCCGCAAGATCGTCGAGTCCTGACGCACGTCCGGTTCCGTACGGCCGTACGCCGCACGAAAGGCCGGCCCTCCCGCGTCCGCGGGGAGGGCCGGCCTTCGTACGTCCCGGGCCGGGCCCGGCCTCAGTGGCCGGCGGCCGGGTCCTCCGGGCGGATACGGCCGTGCCAGCCGCCCCCGCTGCCGCCGTTCTCGACGTACTCCTTGAAGCGGTGCAGGTCCCCCTTGACCCGGCGGTCGATGACGCCGAGGGCGTCCGCGCCCTTCTCGGCCATGCCGGTCGGCTCGACGTCCATGGTGAGTTCCACGCGGGTGTGCGTGTCGTCCAGCGGCTCGAACCGCACCGACCCGCGCTGCTGCGTCTCGCCCCCGACGGTCCGCCAGGTGACCCGGTCGTCGACGAGCTGGTCCACGATCTCGGTGTCGAACTCGCGCTTCACACCGGCGATCTTGGTGGTCCAGTGGTTGTGCCGGTCGTCGAGCTGGGTCACCTCCTCGACGCCCTCCATGAAACGCGGGAAGTCCTCGAACTGCGTCCACTGGTCGTAGGCCCGGCGGACGGGGACGTTCACGTCGACCGTTTCCTTGACCGTGCTCATGGATCCTCCTGGGTTCTGTGCGCGAAGGGCCGGCGTGCCGGGCACGCCGGGCCTCCTGTACGGGTCGTCGCGGCGACGGGTACCCGGAAGACCGCGCCTGAACAGTCCGAGTCGAAGCCGGCTCACTCCGCGGGGAGGCCGTCCAGTACGTCGGCGGCCAGCCGGCCGGCGGCGTCGAGCGCGGCCGTGACACGGTCCGGGGCGGCGTCGAGCGTGCCGAAGAGGGCCTGGGCGCGTGCGGTGAAACCGGCGGGGGCGCCGGGAAGGGCGCCCGCCGAGCGGACCGCGTCCTTCTCGTTGAGCACCCAGGCGCCGGCGTCGGCGTGCAGGGCGTGCACGAGGAGGCCGACCGCGCGGTGGAGGCAGCCGGCGACGTGGAAGGCGTCGCCGCGCGGGACGCCCTTGCGGGCGACGGCCAGGATGAACGGCGCCTCCCAACGCGCCTGCCCCACCAGGGCGTTGCGCAGCGGTCGGGGGTACCCGGAGCGGATCTCCTCCCGCAGTCCGGTCAGCTCGCCGGCAGGATCGGTGAGGATCCGGGCGAGGGCCACTTCGCCGGCGTAGGTGTGGGAGGAGAAGCCGTAGGGGTGACCGGCCTGGATGCCGGTCTCGACGTGTCCGTCCCGGCACTGCCGCCAGACGCGGCGGACGCGGTCGAGGTCGCGATAGATCCAGTCGACGGGGGTGCCGTCGACGGTCAGCCAGGCGCCGCCGTCCACCCAGGGTCCCCAGTCGCCCGGCTCGGTCACCTCCACCGCGTCCCCGGACAGCTCGGCGGCCAGCCGGCGCAGGGCCGCCGTGTCGAGCGGGGGCCGGTAGTACAGGCCCAGGTCGACGTCGGAGTCGGGACGGTGCGTGCCGCGGGCGCGGCTGCCGCCGAGGGCGACCGCGACGACTCCGTCGACCTGCTGGAGGCGGTGCGCGATGCGGGTGAGCTCGTCCATCGGGCCGAGTGTGCCGAACGGGGCCTGGAGGCGCGACCGCGTTTCCGTTCCGGCGCGGCCGTCAGCGGCCTCGGGGGCGCCTCGCGGCCGTCAGCGGCCCCATGTGTCGGCCACCTCGGCGGCGGCGCGGAGCGCCTGCTCGTACCCCGCGCGTGCCGCGGCAGGTCCGCGTGCCGTGTCGGCCATGTCGCGGCCCATCGCGCGGCGGGCGTCCCGGTCCGGGCTCAGCAGGACGACTCGCGCACCGTCCTCGGTCAGCCGCGCGGCCTGGTCGGCCGCGCTCGGGTGCGGACCCACCGCCCGCGGGATCGGCACGACGGCCAGTACCCGCCGACTGCCGCGCGCGAGCTGGAGGTTGGCGGTGGAGCGGCTGCCGCCGTCCATCCAGCGGCGGCCCGCCACGGTGACCGGGGGCCAGACGACGGGAACGGCGCAACTGGCCGCGACCGCTTCGACCAGCTTCACCCCGGAGCGCGCGTCGAACGCCTCCACCTCCCCGGTCCGGGCCTCGACGGCGGTGACGCGCAGCTCGCGCTCCGGCCAGTCGCGTGTCCCGCCGAGGAGCCGGCCCACCGTGTCGAACACGTCCGACTCGGGGCCGGTGCGGGCGCGCAGCGCCGTCCGGCCCAGCCGGGCGACCGAGCGTTCGGGGTCGCGGGAGCCGAGGGCCGCCCAGAGGAAGCGTGCCGTCCGGCGGGCGGTCACCGGCAGGCGGACGGCGTCGGCGCCGGACAGCTGACGCTCGTACAGTTCCGCGGCCGGGGTGCCGCGGCGCAGCCGTGCGCCGAAGACGGCGCCGGCGGAGGTGCCGATCAGGACGTCGGCGGTGTCGAGGTCGGTGCCCGTTTCGGTGAGACCGGCGAGCATCCCCGTCAGCCAGGCTCCGCCCACCGGCCCGCCGCCGCCCAGCACGAGTGTCCTGTCCAACATGGCTCGTCCTCTCCCCTGCCCACGCCCCGCCCACGGCAGAACCCCGAACGGGGAGTGCTCCCCGTTTCACCGGAACACCCTACCGCCGAACCGGGGAGCACTCCCCACTACCCTCGGGGAGTCGTCGTCACTTGCAGAACGCCGTGTCGACGGCGTCCATCACCGCCAGCGCCGTCTTCTCCTCGTCGCCGCCGAACGTCCCCGGCAGAGCGGTCACCGCCAGGCCGACCGAGCGGCCGTCGTCCGTGGCGCCGCCGCGGGTCTCGTAGCCGTCGATGTCTCCGCCGTGCCCCCAGTACACGCCGCCGCAGCTCAGCGGGACGCTGACGATGCCCAGCCCGTAGCGCCAGCCCGGCAGCACCGGGGCGTCGACCGTCGTGCGCATCTCCGCCAGCTGCTCGGGCGGCAGGAGCTCGCCGTCGAGCAGGGCGCGGGTGAAGCGGGCCAGGTCGCTCGGGGTGGAGATCAGCTGCCCGGCCGCGCCGCCCCAGGAGGGGTCCATCTCGGTCGCGTCGACCACCCGCTCGTCGTCGAGGCGCGCGAGGGCGTAGCCGTGCGGGTGCGGCCCGCGGATGCTCCGGTCGCCCGGCTGAGGCCAGTACGTGTGACGCAGATGCGCCTTGTTGATGACGCGTTCGGTGATCTCCTCCTGCACGGGGCGCCCGGTCACCCGCTCGACGATCAGTCCGGCGAGCAGGTAATTGGTGTTGCTGTACTCCCACTTGGCGCCGGGCGCGAACTTCGCCGGGTGGGCCAGGGCGGCGGCGAGCAGGTCGTGCGGGTGGAAGAAGCGGTTCTGGACCTTCTCGAAGTGCTCCAGCCCTATGTGCTCGGTGTAGTTGGGCAGTCCGCTGGTGTGCTGGAGCAGGTGCCGGACGGTGATCCGGTTCGCGTCGATGCCCTCGCCGCGCACGAGTCCGGGGAGGTAGCGCTCGACGGGCGCGTCCAGCCGGACCTTGCCCTCGGCGACCAGTTGCAGCACCACGACGGCGGTGAAGGTCTTGGTGTTGCTGCCCGCCCGGACCTGCCCGTCGTGCGGGACCGGCACCTTGCGGCCGAGCCGCGAGGAGCCGGAGACCAGCGAGGCCGTGCGGCCGTCCTCGCTGGTCCAGGCGAGCGCCGCGGGGAAGCTCTCCTCCTCGACGAGCCGGTCGAGGCTGCGCTGGAGGGGCGAGCGCGCGGGCGGGTCCGCCTCGGCGGCGCCCGTGACCGTGGTGCTCAGCAGGCCTGTGGCCGCGACGACGAGCAGACTTCCGCGCAGGACGGACTTCTTGTTCTTCAACACCGGAATTCCTTCTCCGTGGACCGAATGGATCATGTGGATCAGCACGAAGAACGATGCCGGTGCCGGTACCGCCGAGTCAGTGCGGCAGGCCCCCGAGTCGAGGTACCCCCAGCACTACCGACGGCCGGGGGCGGGCGAACGGGGGCCGGTCCACGGGGATTCGACGCCGAGGAAGCGCTGGAGACGGCCATGCTCGTCTTCTGGAAGCACGGCTACGAGGGGGCGAGCCTCGCCACCCTGACGCAGGCGATGGGCATCTCCACCACCAGCATGTACGCGGCCTTCGGCAACAAGGAGGAGCTGTTCCGCTAGGCGCTGGAGCGCTACACGGAGGGCCCCGGCGGCTACCTCATCCGTGCCCTCGAGGAGCCGACCGCCCATGAGGTCGCCACCGCGATCCTCACGGGGACCGTGCGGACCACCACCCGCCCGACGCCTCCCCGGGGATGTCTGGGCGTGCAGGCCGCCCTGAGCACCAGCGACGGCGGGCAGGCCGTGCGCGACCTGCTCGCCGCCTGGCGCAACGACGGCTGCGGCAGCGTGCGCGAACGCTTCGAACGGGCCGTCGCCGAAGGCGACCTGCCGCCCGGCGCCGACCCGGCCCTGCTCGCCCGCTACGTCACCACCCTGGCCTTCGGCATCGCCGTCCAGGCCGCGAGCGGGATCGGCCGGGAGGAACTCCAGGCCATGGCGGACGCGGCGCTGCGCACCTGGCCGCTCACCTGAACCCGAAGGGCCTGCGCGGCCCGGTCAGTCGGGCGGAGGCTCCCTCAGACCCGTCTCCAGGCGGTAGTCGACGGTGACCTCGTGGTAGTCCACGTCCGGCTCGACCGCGTCCGGGAGGTGCGTGCGCTCGCTCCGGCTGACCGACGTGCGCTCGCCCGTGCCCGGGAAGCGGACGGAGGTGCGGGGTGCGGCGGTGAAGCGGAGGCGGTCGGCGTGGACCGTCGTGTGGAAGGCGATGTCCCGCGGGTCGTCGCTGCCGGCGTCACGCGTTCACGGTGGTTCCCCGGGTTCCGCGGCGGGCGCGCGCCGCCGGGCCGGCCTCGGGGGCAACGTGCCGTCCTCGCCGCGGACCCGGCGTCCGCGGGTGGCGCCCTCGGCCGCCGTGCGCTTCTTGGCGGCCGACCTGGTCGCCTTGCGGGCGGGCGCCGTCGCGCGTCCCGCCGTGTCCGTGACCTGCTGTCCGGCCGCCCCGGCGACGGTCTCCCCCGCTCCCTCGACGACCTGCCCCGTCTGCGCGCCGACGCCTCCGACGGTGCGTGCCACGCCCCCGCCCGCCGTTTCCACGGCCTGCCCCGCACCGCGTCCGACGTCCTCCGCGACCGCGCCGACCCCACCGCCCACGTCCTGGACGGCCTCCCCGGCGCCCGCGCCGACGTCCTGCACGGCCCCGCCGGCCCCGGCGCCGACGTCCCGTACGGCGCCCCCGGCGCCCGCGCCCACATCCCGCACCGCGCCTCCGGCGCCCCGGCCGACCTCCTCGACGGCTCCTCCCGCGCCCCGGCCCACATCCCGTACCGCGCCGCCCGCACCCGCGCCGACGTCCTGGACGGCCTGTCCGGCGCCCGCGCCGACCGCGCCCACCGCTTCACGGGCTCCGCCGCCGACGTCCCGCACGGCGGCGCTCACGCCCCGGGCCAGTTCGGTGAGGATCTCCGGGTTGCGGTCCACGGTGGTGAGCACCCGGTTGACGATCACCGCCACGTTGTCGAGGCGCACCCTGAGCTGCGCCTGGGCCTCCACGCCGGAGATGCCCAGGTGCACCCGGCCGAGGGAGACGTCCGCGCCGACGCTGAGCTTCAGCAGGTCGAGCACCTCGGCCTGGAGCGACACATGGGCGCGGAGGTCCTCGACGTCCAGGTCGATCTTGTCGACCTTCAGCAGCGGGACGTCCAGGAAGACGTCCGTGTCGGTGGGCGCGGCCGGAGCCCGGGGGACGGTCGTCCCCTCGTCGCCCGCCTCGTACGCTTCCTCGATCCCGGCCGCGTCGGTCTCGGGGCCGTCGTGCTCGGTGTCGTCGTACTCGGTGTCGTCGTACTCGGTGTCGTAAGGCTCGGTGTCCTGAGCCTCGGTGTCATCGGCGTTGTCGGCGTTGTCGCCCATCACCGCACCTCCCGGGTCGCCTGCCCCCTGCTTCCCATCCTGGGGTGCGGGGCGCGCCGCCGCACGGTCAGCCGGGGACCTCGGCCGGAGCCGGCCGGGGCGCGTGCTCCAGGCGGACGACGACGCTCTTCGAGGCCGGCTGGTTGCTGCCGTCGGCGACGCTGTCAAGGGGCACCAGGACGTTGGTCTCCGGGTAGTAGGCGGCCGCCGTCCCGGCCTTCGTCGGGTAGGCGACGATCGTGAACCCGTCGGCGCGCCGTTCCGAGCCGTCCTTCCACACCCCGACGAGGTCGACCCGGTCCCCGTCGGCGAGACCCAGCTCGGTGAGGTCGTCGGGGTTGACGAGGACGACGCGCCTGCTGCCGTGAATGCCCCGGTAGCGGTCGTTGTCCGTGTACGGCACGGTGTTCCACTGGTCGTGGGAGCGCAGCGTCTGGAGCAGCAGGTGCCCGTCGGGGACGCTGGGCGCCTCGTGCTCGTTGCGGGTGAACCGCGCCTTGGCGGTCTCGGTGTGGAACACGCCCTCGTTGACGGCGTTCGGGAGCCGGATGCCGCCGGGGCGCACCACGCGCCGGTTGAAGTCGTGCAGCCCCGGCACGATGCGGGAGATGCGGTCGCGGATCTCGCCGTAGTCCGACTCGAACAGGCCCCAGGGGATGTCGGGGCCGCGTCCCGCGAGGGTGCGGTGGGCGAGGCGGCAGAGGATGGCGACCTCGCTGAGCAGCACCGTGGAGGCCGGCTTGAGGCGTCCGCGTGAGGTGTGCACCTCGCTCATCGAGTTCTCCACGGTGACGAACTGCTCGCCGCCGGACTGCACGTCCCGTTCGGTGCGGCCGAGGGTCGGCAGGATCAGCGCGGTACGGCCGCAGACGGTGTGCGTCCGGTTGAGCTTGGTGGAGATGTGCGCGGTGAGCCGGCAAGCGCGCATGGCCTCCTCGGTGACCATGCTGTCGGGTGCGGCGCGCACGAAGTTGCCGGCGAGGGAGAGGAAGAACTTCACGCGGCCCTCGAGCATCGCGCGGATCGCGTTGACCGAGTCGAGTCCGTGGTGGCGCGGCGGGTCGAAGCCGAACTCCTCCTGGAGGGAGTCGAGGAAGGAGTCCGGCATCTTCTCCCAGATGCCCATGGTCCGGTCACCCTGCACGTTGCTGTGTCCGCGCACCGGGCAGGCTCCGGCGCCCGCCCGGCCCAGGTTGCCGCGCAGCATGAGGAAGTTGACGAATTCGCGGATGGTGGGCACGGCGTGCTTGTGCTGGGTGATGCCCATCGCCCAGCAGACGATGACGCGTTCGGAGCGCAGCACCTCGTCGCGGACCTGCTCGATCTCCTGGCGGGTGAGCCCGGTCGCGGCGGTGATGTCGTCCCAGTCGACGGAGCGGATGTGCCGGGCGAACGCCTCGAACCCGTCGGTGTTCTCGCGGATGAAGTCGTGGTCGAGGACGGTGCCGGGGCGGGCGTCCTCGGCCTCCAGGAGCAGCCGGTTGAGGCCCTGGAACAGGGCGAGGTCGCCGCCGACGCGGATGTGCAGGAACCGGTCGGCGATCGGGGTGCCGCGGCCGATGATGCCGCGCGGCTTCTGGGGGTTCTTGAACCGCAGCAGCCCGGCCTCGGGCAGCGGGTTGACCGCGACGATGCGGGCGCCGTTGCGCTTGGCCTCCTCCAGCGCGGACAGCTGGCGGGGGTGGTTGGAGCCGGGGTTCTGTCCCACGACGAAGATCAGGTCGGCGTGGTGCATGTCCTCCAGGCTGACCGTGCCCTTGCCGGTGCCGAGGGTCTCGTGCAGGGCGTGACCGCTGGACTCGTGGCACAGGTTGCTGCAGTCGGGGAGATTGTTGGTGCCGAAGGCGCGGGCGAACAGCTGGAGGACGAAGGCGGCCTCGTTGCTGGCGCGACCCGAGGTGTAGAAGACGGCCTCGTCGGGCGAGTCCAGCAGGTTGAGTTCCTGGGCGAGCAGTCCGAAGGCGTCGTGCCAGCTGATCGGCTCGTAGTGGTCGGAGTCGGGCCGCTTGACCATCGGTTCGGTGAGCCGGCCCTGGTCGTTGAGCCACTTGTCGGAGCGGCGGGCGAGCTCGGACACCGGGTGCTCGCGGAAGAAGTCGCGGCCGATGCGGCGGGTGGTCGCCTCGTCGTTGATGTGCTTGGCGCCGTTCTCGCAGTACTCGTTGCGGTGCCGGTGTCCGGGGGCCGGGTCCGCCCAGGCGCAGCCGGGGCAGTCGATCCCGCCGACCTGGTTCATCGTCAGCAGCGTCTGCCCGGTGCGCACGGGGGTGGTCTGGTCGAGGGAGTACTCCAGCGCGTGCAGCACCGCGGGCGCTCCAGTGGCCCACTTCTTGGGCGGTGTCACGGTGAGCCGTTCCTGGGAACCGTCGTCGGGCCGCTCGGGCATGGACTCTCCTTCACCGGACACGCGGACGCCCTCCAGTCTCACGCTCCCGGTGGGTGGCGGCCACATGATCTTCCGCCGATGGGGTGGCCCCGGCCGCCACGCGGCCAGGAGGAAGCGCGGGGAGCGGGTTCCCTCTCCTCGGCCGGGGGAACATCACGATCTCCGCTCGTGTTGTCGGCCATATGACAACCACCGCTTCACGGCCCGAGGTGCTGCGCTACACCGCCTTCTCCACTGACCCCGCGGGCGGGAACCCCGCCGGTGTGGTGCTGGACGCCCGTGCGCTGGACGACGGGGAGATGCTGGCCGTCGCCGCGGACCTCGGATACTCGGAGTCCGCCTTCCTGACCGGCCCGCCGGAGGGCCTGGACGACACCGAGGGGCGGGTCGGGCCCGAGGGACTGGACGCGCCCGAGGGACTGGACGGCCCCGAGGGGCGGACGTACCGCATCCGCTACTTCAGTCCGAAGGCCGAGGTGCCGTTCTGCGGGCACGCGACCGTGGCGGCGGCCGTGGCGCTCGCCGAGCGGCTGGGCCCGGGACCGCTGCTCTTCGCGACGCAGGCCGGTCCGGTGCCGGTGGACGTGACGGCGGAGGACGACGGCACGGTGCGGGCCACGCTCACCAGCGTCGAGCCGTACGTCGAGGAGGTCGCCGACGCCGACCTGGCGGAGGCGCTGGCCGCGCTGGACTGGCCGGCCGCCGACCTCGACCCGGCCTTCCCGCCGCGCATCGCCTACGCGGGCGCCCGCCATCTGGTGCTGGCGGCGGCGACCCGCGCCCGACTGGCGGACCTCGCCTACGACTTCGCGCGTCTCGAGGCGCTGATGCACCGCCTGGACCTGACCACCGTGCAGCTGGTGTGGCGGGAGTCGCCGACGCTCTTCCATGTGCGGGACCCGTTCCCCGTGGGCGGGGTCGTCGAGGATCCGGCGACCGGGGCGGCGGCCGCGGCGTTCGGCGGGTACGCCCGTGAGCTGGGCCTGGTTCCCGAGGACGTCGTCCTCACGCTGCGTCAGGGCGAGGACCTGGGGCGTCCCGGCGAGCTCACGGTGGCCCTGCGGGCGGGCGACCCCCGGGTGCGGGTCAGCGGAGCGGGCGTGCGCATCGGGTGACGGTGTGGGCGGGGGGCTGGCGCGCGGGGACGCGTGGTAGCGGTGCGGCATGCGGGGCACACTGAGGAGAAACCCGAACGACAGGTGGGGCCATGCCGTCAGCAGCCGCGCAGTCCGTCGAAGAGGCGATCGAGGTCGCCGTTCCCGTGCACACCGCCTACAACCAGTGGACCCAGTTCAAGACCTTCCCGCGCTTCATGCGCTGGGTGAGGGGCGTCGAGCAGCTCCGCCCGAACCTCACCCGGTGGGAGGTCGGCACCGGCTGGGCGACCTGGACGTTCCTGGCGGAGGTCGTCGAACAGCGTCCCGACGAGCTGATCGCGTGGCAGGGTCTCGGCCGCTGGGCCGGGCACCGGGGCGAGGTGCGGTTCCGCGCCCTCGCCCCGGACCGTACGGAGATCGTGGTGAGCCTGCGGTCCGTGACCCGGCCGTCCCGGCGGCACCTGGCGCACCGGACGCCGCTGACGCCGCGGCTGGTGCGGTCCGAGCTGGCCCGCTTCCGGCAGTTCATCGAAGGGGTGGGCCAGGAATGCGGCGCCTGGCGCGGCGTCATCCGCAACGGGCAGGTGCGGCCCCAGGAGGAGAAGCCGGCGAGGAGCCGGGTGGCGGGCTGGCCGGTCGGCTGACCCGCGGGCGCCGGAGGGTCCGCACCGCGAAAAGGCCCGCGCAGGGCTGCGCGGTCCGCTCCGTCCGGGGAACCCGGCGCTCGGAACCGACCCGAGGAGCCACCATGAGCACCCCCTACGACAGCCGCCGGGACACGAACGCGCGCGGAGGACGGCCGTGACCGCGCCCGCCGTGTCGATCTCCGGACTGGACGCCGACGCGCTCGGCGGCGACGACAGCATCCTGATGCGCCAGCGCCGGGACCACGCACGGCTCGACGCCATGATGAACCGCTACCTGTCCGAGGACCTCCCCCCGGGCGAACCGGACGCCGTGTGGTCGGACATCGTCCAGCTGGTGTTCAGCCACGCCTTCGCCGAGGAGACCGTGCTGTGGCCGCTGCTGCGGCACATCGCTCCCGACGGGGAGGAGCTGACCCGCCGGGTCGAGGAGGAGCACCAGGCGATCAACGAGCTGATCGCCCGGATCGAGCACTCCCCCGGCGACCCCCGGCGCGCGGAGTGGATCCGGCAGGCGTTCACGCTGATCCGGCAGGACATCCGCGACGAGGAGGACGAGCTGCTGCCGCGGCTGCGGACCGCGTTCGGCGACCGCAGGCTGCGGCGCGTCGGCGCGGCGTGGGAGGCCGTACGGGCGACGGCCCCGTCCCGGCCGCACCCCGGCGTTCCCCGGAGGCCGCCCGGAAACGCGGTACGGGGTGTCCCGCTCAGCGCGTTCGACCGGCTGCGGGACCTGGCGCCGGTCGGCGGCCCTGCCACTCGGCGCGCCGCCTCACCGCAGCGGGTGCGCTCGCGGCCGCCGGCACGGTCACCCTGGCCGTACGCGCAGCCCGCCGGCCCGGCTGAGACGGCCTCCGGCCTGACTGGGGCGGCGTCCGGCCTGGCTGAGACGGTGACCGGCCCGGCCGAGACGGCCACCGGCCCGGCCGAGACGGCCACCGGCCCGGCTGAGACGGCCTCCGGCCTGGCGGAGACGGTCAGGACGTCAGCGGCGGCGACAACCAGCAGGTCAGCGGTCAGGTGGCGCCGCGTCCCCGGCGGGAGCCGGCGTACGCGGCGTCGCGCAGCCGGTTGAGGCGCCCGGCCGGGCACAGGCCGGGCAGGCTGTGCGCGACGGGGTCGTACGACACCGTGGTCTCCGCGGGAGCGGGATGCACCGCTTCCAGGGTGAGGGACGCGAACGGCCGCCAGGGCTCACCGCTCGCGGCCGCGCACAGCCGGAACCGGACGGGACGGCAGGCGAGTTCCTGCCACAGCGTCGGCCGTGGCGTGTACGGCGGATCGAGCACCGGGAAGGCGGCGAGCACCCGCTCGCGCTCCCCCGTCCGGTACGTCAGCAGCGTCGAGTACGCGCCGGTGAGCGCGTCGGGGCGGAGCAGCGGCACGTGGCGGCCGAGGCGGCCCGTGCCGCTGGAGGTGAACAGCAGGTCGAGCGGCCGTTCCGGGCCGCCCGCGTGCTCGACGCGGACGGCGAGGCCGAGCGCGTCCGGCAGCCGCCGGGGCGTGCCGAGGGCGTGGGACCAGCGCACGATCGCCGGGTACGAGGCGTGCCGGTCCAGCCAGGGCACGCCCCACGCGGCGTCGCGGCCGGCGACGTGCAGGGTGCCGGAGCACAGCACGCCGGTGGGGTGCACGGCAGGGGCGTCCCGCCACCGGGCCACGCTCTCGGCGGCCCGGCGGGCGGTCTCCCGGACGCCCGCCATGGTCACCACGTCCCGCGCGGTCACTTCGACGGCCGGTGCCCGTCGGTGGACGTCCGTGCGAGTGCGTCGCTGCCGTACGGCGTCTCCGGTACGGCCTCCACCGGCAGGCGGACCTCGACGTGGCCGTCGACCACCCGTGTGTCGAACGCGGGCTGGGGAGCGGTGGCGGGGCCCTCGACGTTCCAGCCGTCGGAGAGCCGGAAGACGCTGCCGTGCCAGGGGCATTGCACGCAGCCGTCGGCGACCGTGCCCTCGGACAGCGGTCCCGCCAGGTGGCTGCACCGTTCGGCGAGGGCGTGGACCTCCCCGCCGGTCTCGCGCACCACCAGCACCGGCACGTCGTCCACGACGCACCGCACGGCCTCGCCCGCCGGGAACTCGTCGACGCCGCCGACACGGTGCCAGCCGTCGCTGACGACGTGCGGCACCTCCTCGGCGTGGTTGACGCCGGCCGCCTGCCGGTACGCCAGGTGCCCGCCGAGCAGGCCGCCGGCGCCGACCGCGGTCAGCCCGAGGTACCCGAGGGCGCGGCCCGCCCTGCCCCGGCCGGTGAGGCGCAGCACGAGGGAGGTGCCGTAGAGGCCGACGGCGGCCGTGTTGGCCACGGCGTGCACCAGGCCCACGCGCTGCTGTTCGCGGTGGAGTTCCGCCCAGTCGGTGAGGCCGGTCGCGGCGGCGGGGACGGCCCCGGCGAGCCCGAGGGCGACCAGGAGGTCCGCCTGCCGGGACCGGCCCGGCTTGAGGTCCAGCACGGCGGCGGACATCCAGCTGCCGATGGGCAGATGGATCGCCATCGGATGCACGGGGTGGCCGAGCCACGTGCCGTGCAGGATGTCCCGGACGCGTCCGAGCGGCAGCGCGCGGACGCGGCGGCCGAGCGCGTCGATCAGCTGGTCGCGGCCGGGATCGCGCTCCAGCGCGTCCAGCAGCCACAGCATCCGGTTCTGTCCGAGGAGGCGACGCCCAGGCTTGTTGTCCATGGGCGCTGAGTTTCCCCGCGCGCGGCGGGCAAACAGCGGCGCGGGGTGGCGCGCGGTGGCGCGCGGCCGGGGGGGGGCGGTCAGCGGACGCGCAGCAGCACGCGGGGCCAGGAGGTGGTGACGTAGCCCTTCGGGTTCCACACGGCGGCCGGGGACCGGGGCATGCCCGCGCCGGAGGAGTCCCAGGCGCGGGCCAGGACGTGCACGTCGCCGGCCGGCAGGTCGAGGGTGGTACGCCAGCGCTGCCACACCCCGGGACCGGAGGTCTCCTCGAGCGCGGCGCGGGACCAGGCGCGTCCGCCGTCCACGGACACCTCGACGCGGGCGACGGTACGGCCTTCGCCGGCGAGCGCGTACCCGGTGACCCGCACCGGGCCGCGCGGCACGACGTCGCCGTCGCGGGGGGTCAGGACGGCGCAGTCGAGCGGGAGCGGGCCGAGGGTGACGCCCTCCGGGGCGCTCGCGGTCGGCGGGAGGCGGTAGGCGGTGGCCTGGAACCAGCCGTCGGAGGGGGTGGAGCGCGCGGTGACGCGGGTGAGCCACTTGACGGAGCGGGCGCCGATCCAGCCGGGCACGACCACCCGCAGGGGCGCGCCGTGGACGGCGGGCAGCGGGGCGCCGTTCATCTCCCAGGCCAGCAGCACGTCCGGTGCGAGCGCCCGGTCACGGGGGACGGACACCTCGTACGGCTGGGGCGGGTCGGCGGACGGGGAGACGTCGGGGGCGTGGAACGCGATGTGGGCGGCGTCGGGGGCGAGACCGGCCCGGGCGAGGACGTCGGCGAGGCGCACCCCGCGGAACCGGGCGGTCGAGAGGGCGCCCGGTCCCCACGGCGTCTCGCCGGGGACGGCGCGGACGGCGGTCAGGTCGGCGCGCCGGTTGCCCGCGCACTGGAGGGTGACGGTCGCCTCGGCCGCGTCGAAGCCGGACCGCAGGCCGGCCAGGGTCAGCAGCAGCGGGCGCGTCACGAGGCCGTCGACGGTGAGCCGCCAGTCGGCCGGGCCGAGACGGGGCACCGGGCCGTGGTTGCGGGCGTAGAAGGTGTCGGCGGGTGTGACGGCGGTGCGGGCGAGCGCGGTCCCGGGCGGCTCCGCGTTGAACGGCTCCCGCCCGTGGACCACCATGTCGTCCCGCTTGCCCCACAGGCCCATGCTCGTGATTGTCCGCCTGTCCCCCGGGACATGCCCGCTGTCCAGGCACGCCCGGCCGGTGCGGGGTCCGGGACGGGCTCAGGCGTCGCCCATGACCAGGCCCTCGATGGTGTGCTTCTGCGTCACCGGCCGCAGCTCGTCGACGACCTCGCAGTCCAGGTGGCGCCGTACCCGCTCCGGCAAGCTGTCCCAGTAGGCGCGGGTGACGGCCGTGTCGTGCCGTTCGCCGTTGGTCGCCTCGGGTCCGTCGACGCCCAGCACGAGCACGGGCCGGGACGTCGCGGAGTGGTTGCGGGTGCCGCGGTGGATGGTCAGGGCCGAGCGCGCCGAGATGTCGCCGCGCCGCGGGTACTTGCGCACCGCCCGCTCCTCGTAGCGCGGGTAGTGCGAGCGGGGCGGGAACATGCCGTGTGCGAACTCGGGGCTGTCGTCCCACTGGGTGCCGGGGGCGATCTCGAAGGGGCCCATGTCCTCCTCGGTGTCGACCGCGGTCACGTTGAACGCCAGCGAGGTCAGCCGCCGCTCGGCCCGGGTCTCCTCGGGCATCGGGAAGTCGCGGTGCCACGGCTGGTTGACGGCGCCCTCCAGCGGCACGTCGAAGCCGACCTCGACGATGCGGTAGTCGGGGCCGAGGACCGCCGTGCAGACGGAGCGCACCCAGGGGTGGTCGGCGAGGTCGACGAAGCCGCGCAGCTGCTCGGGGTGGATCTCCACGTAGTAGCGGTGGGGCCCGCGGCCGACCGCGCCGCCGGGACGGCTGCGCGCCTCGTCGAAGGCGGCCTCGATGTCCTCGCGGAGCCGGTCGGCCCACTCGTGGGTGAACGCGCCTTTCCGGGCGGTGATGCCGTCCTCGTAGAGGGCCTCCACGTCGGCCGTGACGTCGACGTCGAGCGCGTCCGGGGTGACGCCGGGGTGGGTGTGCGGGCTCATGGGTGCCTCCTTGCGACGAACCGCCGGCCGGTGTCTGCCGGGCACCGGTCCGGCAGCCATCGTTGCATCGTTGATTTCAACGTGGCAATACCCTGGCGCGCATGGGCCTGCCGTCGATCGCGGGTGCGTGGCTCGCGGGCGGGCGGCGCATGCCACGATGTGCGGGTGAGCAGCAGCCTGAAGGACGTGGCGGCGCGCGCGGGGGTGTCGGCGCGCACGGTGTCGAACGTGGTCAACGGATCGGCCCGGGTGGCGCCGGAGACCCGCCGGCGGGTGCAGGAGGCGATCGACGAGCTGGGCTACCGCCCCAACCTCGCGGCGCGCAGCCTCCGGGCGGGCCGTACCGGCATCATCGGCCTGGCGATCCCGGAGCTGCACTCCCCCTACTTCGCCGAGCTGGCCGGGCTGCTCGTGGACGAGGCGCGCCGCCGGTCGTGGACGGTGGTCATCGACCAGACGCGGGGCGGCGCCGAGGCGGAGCGGCGTCTGCTGACCGGCGACGGCGGCCGGGTGATGGACGGCCTGATCATCAGCCCGTGGGCGCTGCCCGCCGAGGACATCACCGCGGCCGCCCGCCCGCTGCCCGTGGTGCTGCTCGGCGAGCGCAGTCCGCACGGGCTGGCGGACCGGGTGGCCGTGGACAACGTGGCCGCCGCCGACGAGGCCACGGCCCATCTGCTGTCCCTGGGCCGCCGCCGCGTCGCCGCGATCGGCCTCCAGCCCCATCTGCGCAACGGCACGGCGGAACTGCGCGCCGAGGGGTACCGTGCGGCGCTCCGGCGCGCCGGGATCGCCCCGCGTCCCGCGTGGGAACGCCCGGTGACGGCGCTGCACCGGAGCGACGGCGCCCGCGCGATGGCCGAACTGCTCGACGCCGGCGCCGAGCCGGACGCGGTGTTCGCGTTCAGCGACGAACTGGCGCTCGGCGCCCTGCACACGGCGCACGAGCGGGGGCTGCGGGTGCCGCAGGACGTGGCCGTCGTCGGGTTCGACGACATCGAGGACGGCCGGTTCAGTCACCCGACGCTCACCACCGTGTCCCCCGACAAGGGGCAGATCGCCGCGCGTGCGCTGCAGTGTCTCGCCGACCGCATCTACAGCCCGCGCCACGACCTGCCCGCCGCCGACCTCACGGTCCCGCACCGGCTGGTGGTACGCGGGAGCAGCGCCACGGTCTGACCCGGCCCCCTGAGGGGACGGCGGTACGCGCCGGTCGCCCGCCCTTTTGCGGCATGCCGGGTGTGCGCGGGGCCCGGGCGGGGAACATGTTCGCCCTGTTCGGGCGGCGCGCCCGGTCCGGGCCATGTGCCCTGTTCCGGCCGTACGCCCTGTTCGGGCCGTGCCCCCACGTCGGGCCGTGCCCCGTGTCGGGCCGTGCGAGAGGACTGCGTGTGACAGCGTCGGCGTCAGGGTCGGGTGACCGGCAGCCCGGGGCCCAGGGGGACGCGTACGAGCCGGACCCCCGCCGGTGGCGGGCGCTCTGGGTGACGCTGGTCGCCGGTTTCATGAGCCTGCTGGACGTCACGATCGTCGCGGTCGCGCTGCCCACCGTGCAGAGGGACCTGGGCGCCTCCCCCGCCGACGTGCAGTGGGTGGTG
Organism: Streptomyces pseudogriseolus; assembly: GCA_002154585.1. Lineage (GTDB taxonomy): Bacteria > Actinomycetota > Actinomycetes > Streptomycetales > Streptomycetaceae > Streptomyces > Streptomyces pseudogriseolus. Next base: position 22,468 of record MUNG01000010.1, on the reverse strand, counting down.
TCCGGGTACGCGCTGACGTTCGCGCTCGCCCTCGTGACGGCGGGCCGGCTGGGGGACGCGCTGGACCGGCGGAGGATCTTCCTCATCGCCCTGTGCGGCTTCGTGCTGTGCAGCGCGGCCTGCGGCGCGGCGCCCGGCATCACCCTGCTGGTCGTGGCGCGTCTCGCCCAGGGCCTGGCGGCGGGCTTCATGGCGCCGCAGAACTCGGCGCTGATCCAGCAGATGTTCCGGGGCGCCGAACGCGGCCGTGCGTTCGGCTACTTCGGCGCGACGGTCGGCATCTCCTCCGCGTCCGGGCCGATCGTCGGCGGCGCGATCCTCGCCCTGGCCGACGGCATGCAGGGCTGGCGCTGGATCTTCTACGTCAACGTGCCGATCGGCGTCCTCGCCGTGCTGCTGGGCCGCCGCCTGCTGCCGCGGACCCGGAAGTCGGGGCGGGGGCATGTGGACGTGCCGGGTGTGCTGCTGCTCGGCCTGGGCGTGCTCGCGTTCATGTATCCGCTGGTGCAGGCGGAGTCGGGCGGGCTGAGCCGGCTGTGGTGGCTGTTCCTCGCCGGCGCGGCGGTGCTCGCCGTGTTCGTGCGGCGGCAGCGCCGGCTGCTCGCCCGGGGGACGACGCCGCTGCTCGACCCGCGTCTGTTCTCCACCGTGCGCGGCTACGCCATCGGCGCGGGCGTCGGCACCCTGTACTTCATCGGCTTCAGCGGCGTCTGGCTGGTGTTCGCGCTGTTCTACCAGCGCGGTCTGCACTACTCCCCGCTGGAGTCGGGGCTCGCCGTGACGCCGTTCGCCATCGGCTCGGCGGGGGCCGCGGTGGTGTCGGGGCGGCTGGTCGACCGGTTCGGGCGGCTGCTCACCGTGTGGGGTCTCACGGGCGTGATCGTGGGCCTGGGCACGGCCGCCGTGCTGCTGCGGTTCGCGCCCCTGGACGTGGCGCCGTGGCTGGCCGCGCCGGCGCTGTTCGCCGGGGGCATCGGCGGCGGGTTCGTCGTGTCGCCCAACATCACGATGACGCTGCGGGACGTGCCGGTGCGGATGGCGGGCGCGGCGGGCGGGGCCCTCCAGACGGGGCAGCGGCTGGGCGCGGCGGTCGGTACGGCGGCCCTGCCGGGCCTCTTCTATCTGGTGCTCGGCCGCGGTGACGACTTCCAGGTGGCTCTGTTCGTCGCACTGTGCGCGGCCCTCGGGGCGATGCTGACGTCGCTGGCGCTGGCCGCGTACGACTGGCTGCGCGACCGTCGCAGGCGCGCGGCGCACGGGGAGTGCCCGGAGGAGGTCGCGAACAGCCCGGTGCATTCCCGGTCGCTCTGACACCCCGGACGGTCAGGCCACCGCCGGCGCCCCCGGGTGCAGGACGATCTTGCCGACGTGCTCCCTGCGGGCGAGTTCCTCCTGCGCCCGCGCCGCCTGCTCCAGCGGGTACGCGGCGGCGACGACCGGTGTGACGGCGGCCCGCCGGGCCATGTCCATCAGCAGGTCGAAGTGCGCCGGCGTGTGCATCGCCGAGCCGATCACCTGGGCGTTGTGGAGGTAGAGACGGCGTACGTCCAGGGTCACCTGGTACCCGCCGAGCGCCCCGGCGATCACCCAGCGTCCGCCCTCGCGCAGCAGCGGCACTCCGTCGCTCACCAGGCCCCCGGCGACGACGTCAAGCGCCACGTCGACGCCCTCGGGCGCGGCGGCGCGGAGGCCCGCGACGACGTCCCCCGCCCGGTCGACGACGGCGTGCGCGCCCGCCTGGCGCACGGCGTCGGTCTTCGGGCCGCTGCTGACGGCGACCACCCGGGCGCCCCGGGCGCGGGCGATCTGCACCGCCGCGAGCCCGACGCCGCCGGACGCGCCCGTCACCAGGACGGTCTCCCCCTCCCGCACCCGGCCGCGTTCGATCATGCCGAGCGCCGTGCCGTAGGCGGTGGGCAGGGAGGCGAGCTGGTCGTCGGTGAGCGGGGAGCCGGTGACGTCGTGCAGGCGCTCCAGCGGGGCGACGACGAACTCGGCGTAGCCGCCGTCGCGTTCGCTGCCCATCAGCCCCACCGGGTGGGCGTCGGGGCCGTCGCCGTCGTAGAGCGCCGGGTCGACCACCACGCGGCGGCCGACCAGCCCCGCGTCGCCGCCGGGACCCACGGCCTCGACCCGGCCGGCCACGTCGGCGCCCTGGATACGGGGAAAGGCGACGGGCCCGCGCCAGCCCGAGCGCGCCTCCGGGTCACCGGGGCGTCCGTAGGCGCCCTCGCGGGTCCACAGGTCGGTGTTGTTCAGGGCCACCGCCGCGACCCGTACCAATGCCTCGCCGGCCCCTGGGACGGGCACGGGCACGTCGGTCACCTCCAGCACCTCCGGTCCCCCGTGCCGTGTGATGCGCACCGCGCGCATGTGCTCGGACAAGACCCTCACCTCCTCGCGGATATACTGATCTGTATACTCCACATCTCACCGTACACCGATCAGTGAAGGTCCGTGCGCATGGACATCGGCAGTGACGCCCCTCCCCTGACGCCGGCCGGGCGTCGCATCGTCGACGCGGCCGAGGAGCTGTTCTACGAGCGCGGCATCACGGCGGTCGGCGTGGACCTGATCGCCGAGCACTCCGGCGTGACCAAGCGGACGCTGTACAACCGTTTCGGGTCGAAGGACAACCTCGTGGCGGCGTATCTCGCCGAGCGCGACCGGCGCTGGCGGTCGGCGGTCCGCGCGGCCGTGGACGCGAGCGACGGCGCCGAGGAGGCGGTCACCGCGCCGTTCGAGGCGCTGCGGAGCTGGACGACGACGTACACCCGGGGGTGCGCCTTCCTCAACGCCCTGGCCGAGCTGCCCGATCCGCGGCACCCCGGACACCGTGTCGCCGCGGAGCAGAAGCGGTGGCTGCTCGGCCTGTTCGAGGAGCTGGCCGCGGCGGCCGGCTGCCACGGACCGGCCACGCTCGCCACCCGGCTGTTCGTGCTGCACGAGGGCGCGGTGGCCACCGCGCCCCTGTCCCTCGGGACGGTCGCGGCGGCCGGGGATCTGGCGCGGGCGCTGGTGCGGGCGGCCGTGCGACGGTGAGCCGGAGCGCTCAGGCCTCCTCGCCGACACTGGTGACGGTGTCCTCCCGGACCACGACGACCGGACAGGCGGCGTGCTGCACGCAGTGCTGGGCGACGGAGCCGAGGAGGAGACCGGCGAAGCCGCCCAGGCCCCGGCTGCCCACCACGAGCAGGGACGCGTCACGCGCCGCGCGCAGCAGCACACTGGCCGGCGTTCCGTACCGCACCTCCGTGCGCACGTCCGCCGACGGGTGTGCGCCCAGCGTCTCCTCGACGCACGGGGTCAGGTCCTCGCGCGCCCTGGCCTCCAGGGCCTCCTCGTCACCGCTCGACGGGGGCAGCCAGCCCAGCGCGCCGTGGTACTGCGGGTAGTCCCAGGAGGTCAGCGCCGGCACCGTCCCTCCGGTGAGCGCGGCCTGGCGGGCCGCCCAGCGCAGCGCCTGGCGCAAGGACGGCGAGCCGTCCACCCCGACCACGATGCGGTCCTGATCGTCCACGGTCTCTCCTCACGCTCGGCGGGCCGGGGCGGCAGGCGCGAGCCCCGCCCGGTTCCCAGCCTCCGGCGGAGAGCGCCGCTTGCCGAGCCCGGCGGGTCCGGACGGGGCAGCGGGGCCTCGCGGCGGACGGAGCGAATCCGTCGCGAGGCCCTGGGAGGAGTAGCTCAGAATTCCTGCACGAAGTACGGCTCCACGGTCATCCACCCGTTGCCGCGCGCCCCGTACCGGGTGCCGTTGTCGGTGCGGGCGAGGGTGTACCAGGAGTCGACGTAGTCGGGGTCGTCCGTCCACCAGTCGTCCGGGATCGCGTCCAGCACCGCGTTCACCAGCGGGATGTACGTGCCCTGGTCGGTGACGGTGAGCAGGACGGCGGCGATGGCCTTGGCGAGGTCGCGGTAGTTGGTGCTGCCGTCGTCCTCCATCATCACGGCGTCGGCCAGGTCGTACTTGTACGACGACCAGTTGACCAGGATCTGCTGGGGCCGGTAGACGGTGCCGTCGCTGTCCAGGTACGGCATGTCGACCGGGTCCACCCGCACCGTGCCGTCGTGCCCGAAGCCGGTGACGAGGGTGTAGATCTCGGCGTCGCCCTTGATCCACGGCTCCTCGTCGTCGGACAACGAGACCGCGCTGATGCGCATGGTCCAGAAGCCCGCCGCGGCGGCCGAGGTGCGCGCCCGCTTCGGCTCGGCGGAGGCCGGGGCGGCGGACCGCACGCCGCGGCGGGCGAGTTCCTCATGGAGGACGTCCAGGCCGGCGGCCAGCGCACGGGAGCCGTCGAGGTCGACGACGTACACGGGGCGCGCGGGGGTCTCGCGGGCGTCGAGCGTGTGGGCCCGGCCCTCGCTGTCGTACGCGGTGACGGGGCCGTCGTCCGAGGTGGCGGCGGCGACCCAGGGCTCCGTCCCGGCGGTGAGCGCGCCGCGCATGGACGGGTCGCCGAGCCGCAGCCGCAGCAGAGGGCCGACGCCGGGGCCGAGTCCCTTGGCGGCGGCGATCCGGCGGTCGGCCGAGGCGAGGGCGGTCTTGAGGGCGCCGTCGGCGAGGGCCGTGACGGCGACCTCGTGCGAGGTGAGGGCGGCCCGGCTGACGCGGGCGCGCCAGGCGGGGTCGGTGAGCGCGACGGCGATCGCCCGCGCGGCCGTGTCCTCGGCGGCGTGGACCTGGGCCGCGGTCGAGGTGCGGGCCTGCGGGGTGGCCGCCGGGGCGGGTGCGGCTGCGGCCTGCGGGGCGGTGAGGGTCTGGCCGGCGCACAGGACGGCCAGGGCCGTCGCGGCGGCGGCGAGGGCGCCGCGACGGCGGAGGTGACGGGGTCTCACGTGGATCGAGCCTCCTGGGACGAGTGGTCGACAGGGCACTGCGTGGAGCTCGCGAGTGTGAACCGTGCGGGAGACATGGGATCCGTGCGGGATCCGCGCGAATCTATGCGGGTAGATACTCGCGAGTAGCGATGATGACGGTGCCATGACAGGTCACGCAAGAGGGCGTCGGCGGCGGTCCGCCGGTCGGGCGGTCCCGCCGCGCACGCCGGTGCGGCCCGCCGGCCCTCGCGTGCCGGCCCGGCAGGATGGTGCGCCATGTGGCACCGGGAACGCCCCGCCGGGCACGCGCGTTCCTGGCGGACCTTGCTGCCGGAGCAGCCGTCGCGGGCGGACTCCGCGCCCGCGGTCCGGGGCGCGGTCCGCGTCACGGTCGCCGCCGTCGCCGGGTTCTACCCCGCGATCCATCTGCTGGACCGTCCGGTGCTCGCGCTCTACACGCTGTTCGTCCCGGTCGCCTTCGGGCTGCTGTCGCCGCTCCCCGGTGCGGGACGCCGCCGCGCCGGCACCGTGCTGCGCGCCGTGCCGGCCGCCGCGGCGCTGATCACGCTCGGCACGTATCTCGCGGCGGCGACCTGGTCGGCGGCGCTCGGCATGCTGCTCGTGGGGTTCGTCCTGGTGGTCGGCGCCTCCCTCGGGCCCCGGGCGGCCGGGGTCGTCCCCGCTCTCCAGCTCTGCTACATCCTGGCCTGCTTCCCGCCGTACGCGCCGGGGACGCTGTCGGACCGGCTCGCCGGACTCGCCGTCGGCGCGACGGCGACGGTCCTGTGCGAACGGCTGCTGCTGCCGGAGCCCGAGCGGCCGTCGTACCGTTCCCGGGTCGCCGACGGACTCGAACTCGCCGTGCGCGCCGTGCGGGAGCTGCTGCGGGGCGGCGCCGACGGCCGGGAGACGGCCGAGCGGCTGCGGGCGGCGGGCCGGGAGCTGCGCCTGTCACGGACGGCGCCCGGCACCCGGCCCACCGGGGCGGGGGCGAGGGACCGTGCGCTGGCCCAGGCCGGCTACGCGACCCGCCGGTTCCTGGACCTGCTCGCCGTCCTCGCGCCACAGCTCCGCCCGCCGGTCGACCTGCCCTCGGCCGTGCTGCTGCGCGGGCTCGCCGCCGCCTGCGCCGACGAGGCCGCCGCCCTGCGCGGCTCGCGCCAGGCGCCCGGCTTCGAGCGGATCGAGGAGATGATCGAGCGCTACGCGGCGGCGCGGGGCGTGCCCCCGGACCTGCGCGGGGATCCCCATCCGCTGCTGCGCCGGCAGTCGACGCTGCTGGCCGCCGCGGTGTCCGCCGTGACGGTGAGCGCGGCCCTCGCCCTGACGGCCGGCCGGCGCCGGCCGACGACCGGGCTGCCGGTCGAGGAGTTCTGGTACGCCGGAGCGTCCACGCCCCGGCTGTGGTGGGTACGGATCGCCGACCACCTCACCCCGCGCTCCGTCGTCTTCCAGAACGCGGTGCGTACGGCCTCCGGGCTGGCGCTGGCCCGGCTGGTCGCGGGGTCGCTGGATCTGTCGCACGGCTTCTGGGTGCTGCTGGGCATGCTGACGCTGGGCCGCACCACGGCGGGCGCCACCTGGTCCGCGGTGCGGTCGGCGACGGCGGGGACCCTCGTCGGGTCGCTGGCGGCCGGTGTGCTGCTGGTGTCGGCGGGCGACGCGACCGAGGTCTACGCGGCGCTGCTGGTGCCGATGATGCTGGTGGCGTTCTCGGCGGGCCCCGTCGGCGGGCCGGCCTGGGGCCAGGGCCTGTTCACGCTGGTGGTGTCCACGGCGTTCGCGCAGATCGCCCCGGTGACCTGGCAGCTGGCGGAGGCCCGGATCGTCGACGTGCTGACGGGCAGTGTGATCGGGCTGGTGTGCGGGGTGCTGGCCTGGCCCGCCGGCGCCCGGGGCGAGATGCGGCGCGGCGCCGCCGCCCTGCTCCGCGGCGCGGCGCCGCTGATCCGGATCACCGTGGAGCGTGCGGCGACCGGGCGCTCCGCGCCCACGGCCCGCGCCGACGCGGCGGCGGCCCTGCGGCGGGCGCTGCTGGACCGGCGCATCGCCCACGCCGCGTACGCGCAGCTGCGCACCGAGCCCCCGTCCCGGCGCCCCGTGGACACCGGGCCCGACTGGCTCGCCGCGCTGAACTTCGGCTCCCGCGTGCTGACCGGCACCTCCTGGCTGCCCTGGTCCGAGGGGTCGGCGTGGCCTCCCGACGCGGTCACCTGGGCGCGCGAGGCGACGGAGGAGGTGGTGTCGGCGACGCTGCGGGCGGCGGCCTTTCCGGCGGACGGCGTGACCGTACGGCCGCCGCCCCTGCCGCCGGGCATCCTGACGCGGCTGCCGGCGCCGTCCGTGTCACATCTGGTCGACGTGGAGGTGTGGCTGCACGCGCTCGCCTCCGACCTGGCGGCGGTGGGGCCGGGCGGCACGGTGAAGGGCGGCCTCTGGTGACGGCCGCCCTGCCGGTCACCCGTACGGCCCCCGTCGCGGGCCTCCGTCCTGCCGCGTTCGACCCCCGCGGCGCCGGACAGCGCGCGGCGGCGGGCGTGTGCGGTGAGGATCGGTATGGCGACGAGGTTCGCCACAGGTGTCGCATCGACCGTGCGGAGGGATGACCGTGGACGGGCAGGGGCGAGGAAGCGGAGCGGGACTGCACTGCCTGGTCACCGGGGCTTCGGGCTACATCGGCGGACGGCTGGTCCCCGACCTCCTCGACGCCGGCCACCGGGTGCGCTGCCTGGCCCGCTCCCCCGACAAGCTGCGCGACCACCCCTGGGCGCCGGACGTCGAGACGGTGCGCGGCGACGTCACCGACGCGGCGTCCGTGGCCGCGGCGATGCGGGGCGTCGACGTGGCGTACTACCTGGTCCACGCGCTGGGCAGCGGCGCGGACTTCGAGGACACCGACCGCCGGGCGGCCCGCACGTTCGCCGAGCAGGCGCACGCGGCCGGGGTGGGCCGGATCGTCTACCTCGGCGGGCTCACCCCGCACGGGGTGCCGGAGCACACGCTCTCGCCGCATCTGCGGTCCCGTGCCGAGGTGGGGCGGATCTTCCTCGACTCGCCGGTGCCCGCGACCGTGCTGCGGGCGGCCGTCGTCATCGGCTCGGGGTCGGCGTCGTTCGAGATGCTGCGCTATCTGACCGAGCGGCTGCCCGTGATGGTCACGCCCAGCTGGGTGCACACCCGTACCCAGCCCGTCGCGGTGCGCGACGTGCTGCGCTACCTGGTCGCCTCGGCCTCGATGCCGCCCGACGTCGACCGGGCCTTCGACATCGGCGGCCCGGACGTGCTGACGTACCGCGACATGATGCGCCGCTACGCCGAGGTCGCCGGTCTGCGCCGGCGGGTCATCGTGCCGGTGCCGGTGCTCACCCCCGGGCTGTCGAGCCACTGGGTCGGGCTGGTCACCCCGGTGCCCGCCGGTATCGCCCGGCCGCTCACCGAGTCGCTGCGCCACGAGGTGGTGTGCCGTGAGCACGACATCGCGCGGTACGTGCCGGACGCCCCCGGCCGGCCTCTGCCCTTCGACGAGGCGCTGCGGCTGGCGCTGGCGCGCGTGCGGGAGGCGCAGGTCGCCACCCGCTGGTCGTCCGCCTCGGTGCCGGGCGCGCCGAGCGATCCGCTGCCCACCGACCCCCGGTGGGCGGGCGGCAGCCTCTACCGGGACGAGCGGGACCAGGTGGTGCCCGCGTCGCGGGAGGCGCTGTGGAAGGTGATCGAGGGCATCGGCGGCGAGCACGGCTGGTACTCCTTCCCGCTGGCGTGGGCGGTGCGCGGGCGGCTGGACCGGATCGTGGGCGGGGTGGGACTGCGCCGCGGACGGCGTGACCCGCACCGGCTGCGGGCGGGCGACTCGCTGGACTTCTGGCGGGTGGAGGAGATCGAGCCGGGGCGGCTGCTGCGGCTGCGCGCCGAGATGCGGCTACCGGGTCTGGCGTGGCTGGAGCTGCGCGTGGACACGGACGAGGCGGGCCGCACCCGGTACCGGCAGCGCGCCCTGTTCCATCCGCGGGGTCTGCTGGGCCACGCGTACTGGTGGTCGGTGTCGCCCTTCCACGCCCTCGTGTTCGGCGGGATGGCCCGCAACATCGCGCTCGCGGCGGCCGAGGGCGCGGACGGGCCGGGCAGCCGGCGGACCCGCCGGCGCCGCGAAGGCGTCCGTCGCTGATGCCCGGGTTCGCGCCCGGGGCGCCCCGCGTACGCACCGGCGCGCCGGTCCGGGCGGTCACGCGAACCGGGGAAGGTCGTCGGGCCCGTTCGCGGGTACCCGGTGGCGAGCGCGAACGTGTGGGCGACGGACGAGGTGAAGGGGCTGTGCATGCGTGAACTGCGGTCGGCGGCGGAGGAACCGGCGGACCGGGCCGGTGGACCTCTCACCGCCGACGCCGCGACCAGGGCCGTACGGCGGGTCCTGGGCGAGGTGCTGGACGAGCGGATGTCGCAGGCGTACGACCTCGACGCCGTGTTCGCCCGTGACGTGGCGGGCCGCGTCTCCGCGTTCGCCCGGCGTGGCGGGAAGCGGCTGCGCACGGCGTTCGCCTGGTGCGGCTGGCGGGCCGGCGGCGGCACGGGCGACCCCGGCCCGCTGCTGCGGACGGGCGTGGCGCTCGAACTGGTGCAGACGTGCGCGCTCGTGCACGACGACGTGATGGACGGGTCGCATCTACGGCGCGGGGCGCCCTCCATGCACGTGGACCTGGCGCGGATGCACCGGGCGGAGGGCATGACGGGCGGCGCCGAGGCGTTCGGGCACTCGGCCGCGGTGCTCGCCGGCGACCTGGCCCTGGCCTGGGCGGACGACCTGATGACGGAGACCGCGCTCGCCGCGCCGAACGGGCCGCGCCTGTACCAGGAGTGGCGGGCGATGCGCGAGGAGATGGTGGCCGGACAGTACCGCGACCTCCAGGCGCAGGCGGCCGGCGCGTCCGGGGTCGAGGAGGCGCTGACCATCGCGACGCTGAAGAGCGCCCTCTACACGGTGGAGCGGCCGCTGGCCCTCGGCGCGTCGCTGGCCGGGGCGGACGAGGCGGTGACGGCGGCGCTGCGCGCGGCCGGCCGGTGCGCGGGGCTCGCCTTCCAGCTGCGGGACGACCTGCTGGGCGCCTTCGGTGATCCGGCGCTGACCGGGAAGCCGGTGGGGGACGACCTGCGGGCCCGCAAGCTCACCTATCTGCTGGCCGTCGCCCTGGAACTGGGCGCGGCGACCGGGGACGAGGAGGCGGTGGCGCTCCTGTCCCCCGGTGTGCCGGCGCTGCCGGAGCGCGCCGTGGAGGGCGTACGGGCGGCGCTGGAGCGGACGGGCGCCCGGGACGTGGTGGAGGCGAAGATCGCCGAGCTGGCGGACTCCGCGCTGCGGCACTTCGGCGGGACGGACGCGGACGACGCGGTGCGGCGGGAGTTCGCCGCGCTGGTCGCCCGGGCGTCGGGCGTCACGACCCGGCAGGTGCGGGAAGCGGTGTGAGGCCGGCGGCCCGCCGACGTCCTCGAGCGTGGCGGGCCGCCGGTTCGTGCGGGACGGTCAGGGCTGGCGGCGGGCCTGCTCGGCGGCCTGGCCGGCGGCCCCGGTCTCGGTGGTGGCGCCGCGGGTGCTGAGCTTGCCGCCGGCGGACTCGAGATGGGCGCGGACGAACCACTGGAACAGCTCCAGGCCGCGCAGCTGCTCGATGAGCATGTCCTGGGTGACCGGGTCGGACTCCTCGGTCTCCCGCATCGCCTCCCGATGGTCCTCGATGACGTTCGTGTACACCATGTCGAGCGCGCCCAGGTGCTCGATCGCCTCGGCCCGGCCGATGGAGTAGTCGCTCCAGGAGCGGGCGGCGACCAGCGCGCCGGGGGTGCCGTCCGGCTCGCCGCCGAGGGTGGAGATCCGCTCGGCGATGTCGTCGGTCATGTCCCGCACCTTGTCGACCTGCGGGTCGATCATCTCGTGCACGGCGATGAAGTGCGGTCCGACGACGTTCCAGTGCACGTGCTTCAGCGTCAGGTGCAGGTCGTTGAGGGCGTGGAGTCGCATCTGCAACAGCTCGATGATCCGTCCGCTGTCCTGGGTGCGCAGGCCCGGCACGGTGTACGAGGGGTCGGCAGGCTGTGACGGCACGAGGGGCTCCTTGCGATCGTCCGATGCTCGAACATCCAGATAAGCGGTTCATCTGCCGTTTGCGGCCTTCACCGCCGCGCACCCCCGCGCGTCTCACCGGTCTGGAGCAGCGCACCCTGGCGGTCACGGCCGGCGCGCATATTCCTTTGCCGGGCGGGACGGGCGCGTGGTTGGCTCCGGCCCATGAGCTGGCTACCGCGTGACTTCGTCCACCCCTCGCACGTCGACATCCCCGGCGGGGCGGGCCATCGGCTGCGCCCGATCAGCGGCGCCGACGCGCCGCTGGACTACCCGACCGTGATGGGGTCGCGCGAGCGGCTGTGGTCCATCTTCGGCCCCGCCTGGGGCTGGCCCTCGGCCACCATGACGTACGAGGCGAACCTCGCCGACCTGGAGCGGCACGCGGCCGAGATCGAGGCGCACGAGTCGTTCAACTACACGATCGAGAACGCGGAGCGCACGGCACTGCGCGGCTGCGTCTACATCGACCCGCCGGAGAAGGAGGGCGCGGACGCCGAGATCTCCTGGTGGGTGGTGGACGACGAGGTGGGCGGGCCGCTGGAACGGGCGCTGGACGCGTTCGTCCCGCGGTGGATCGCCGAGGACTGGCCGTTCGAGCGGCCCCGCTTCATCGGCCGGGACCTCACCTGGGAGGAGTGGCTGAAGCTGCCCGACCTCGCCTGAGGGTCAGAGCGTCAGCGCCGCGGGGGCCCGGCCCGCCTCGCGGAGGCGGGCCGCGTCACGGCTCGGGGGCGCGCCGAACAGGCGCCGGTACTCCCGGCTGAACTGGGAGGGGTTGTCGTAGCCGACGCGCCGTCCGACGGCGGTGACGTCGCCCGGGCGGGTGGCCAGCAGCAGCCGGGCCTGCTGGAGCCGGATCTGCTTCTGGAACTGGATGGGGCTCATCGCCGTCACCGTCTGGAAGTTGCGGTGGAACGCGGAGACGCTCATGCCGGTCATCCGCGCCACGTCCTCCACCCGGAAGGACTCCGCGTAGTTCTCGCGGATCCAGCGCACCGCCCGGGACACATGGCTGAGGCCGCTGTCGGCGAGCCCCAACTGACGTACTGCTGCTCCCTGTTCTCCCGTCATCAGGCGCCAGAGGATCTCCCGCACGATCATCGGTGCGAGCACCTCCCGGTCGCGCGGCTGGTCGAACAGCCGCAGCAGCCGGACGACCGCGTCGAGCAGCGGCTCCGGGGCGTCGCTGACGGCGAGCGCGGACGGCGCCCCGCCGGACCGGGGCAGCCCTCCGGGGCCGGCCCGCAGCAGGAGTTCGGCGATGACTGCGGGGTCGAGCTCGAGCCCGAAGCCGAGGGCCGGGCGGTCGGGGCCGATGTCGAGCCAGTGGCCGGTGACGGGCAGGTCGACGGACGCGATCAGGTACTGGCCGGACCCGTACTCGTACACCCGGTCGCCGAGGGCGAGACGTTTGGCGCCCTGCGCGACGACGGCGAGGACCGTGCCGGACATGGAGAGTCCCGGAGGGTCCTGCCGGTCGATCCGCGAGACATGCACGCCGGCGACGGGCGTGGTCCCGTCGGGACGGGCGTACCGCTCCAGCAGGGTGCGCAGCTCTTCGAGGAGGGCCATGTCCCCATTGCAGCACAGCCCGCGGTGCGGCACTCCCGGAGCTGAGAGGATCGTGCAAGTACCGGAGAGGATCGCTCTAACGTTCGCGCAGCTCAGGGCCCTTCAATGGAGTCACAGCACTCCACCGCACGGAAGAAGGCCGCCATGATCGTCCACCACGGCTTCCAGGCCACGATGACCGCCCTCACGGGCAGGGGCGAGGAGCTCGCCGGACTGCTCCTCACCGGCATGGACGCGGGGAACCCCGCCGCGAGCGAGCACTGCGTCGTCTATCTCGTCTCCCGTTCCGCCTCCGACCCGGACGTCGTCCACATCACCGAGGGCTGGACGAGCAGGGAGGAGCACGAGCGGCTGTTCGCCGGCGAGGCCGCGCAGACGCTCGTGGCCCGTATCTCGGGGTTGCCGGCGGGCGAGCCGGTCCGCACCGACCTCGTCCCGGTCCGCGGCAAGGCCGCCTTCGGGGCGGGTGCCGCGTGAACCCCGCCCTCACCGCCCCGGAAGGCACACCCATGACCTCGATGCCGCGCCCCGCCGTCGACCCCGAACTGCACGCCCTGCTCGCCGGGATGCCCCTGGTGGAGCGGATGGACGAGCAGATCCTCGCCCAGTTGCGGGCCCTGCCGTCCCCGTCGCCCGACTCCTTGCTCGCCGGCCGCCGCGTGGTCCGGCGGGAGGTGGACGTGCCCGCCGAGGACGGCGCCGCCGTACGGCTCTCGGTGCTCCACCCCGCGGACCGCGACCCGGGCGTCCCCGCACCGTGCGTGTACTGGATGCACGGCGGCGGGATGGTCCTGGGCGACCGCTTCGGCCAGATCGACATCCCGCTGGAGTGGCTGGAGCGGTTCGGCGTGGTCGTCGTGACCGTGGAGTACCGGCTCGCCCCGGAGGCCACCGGAACCGCCGCCGTCGAGGACTGCCACCGGGGGCTGGCCTGGGTGGCCGCGCACGCCGGGGAACTGGGCGTCGACCCCGGCCGCATCGTCGTCGCCGGGATCAGCGCGGGCGGGGGTCTCGCCGCCGGGCTGTGCCTGCTGGCCCGCGACCGGGGCACGCCCGCGATCGCCGCGCAACTGCTGATCTGTCCCATGCTCGACCACCGCAACGTGACCGTCTCCAGCCGGCAGTACTCCGGGGAGCCCGGGGTGTGGACCCGGGAGACGAACGAGTTCGCCTGGCGCACTCTGCTCGGCGGTCGGGACGACGGCGAGGTGTCACCGTACGTCTCCCCCGCACGGGCCACCGACCTGTCCGGGCTGCCCACCGCCTACGTGGACACCGGCTCGGCCGAGGTGTTCCGCGACGAGGACGTGGCGTACGCCTCCGCCATCTGGGCGGCGGGCGGACAGGCGGAACTCCATGTGTGGGCAGGCGGCCCCCACGGCTTCGACGCGCAGTTCCCGCAGGCGCAGCTGTCGGTGACCGCCCGCCGGACGCGGGGGGAATGGCTGGGCCGGATTCTGCGGGGCGCGGCGGTCGGTGGGGCAGCGGGACGGTGACCAGCGGCCGCGCGGCCGCTGTCAGCGCGTGAGCAGCCAGAGCGTCGCGTTGGTTCCCGTGGCGCAGGCCAGCAGGCCGGATGCCCAGGCCACGTGGCGTCTGAGGAGCGTGCCGCGCAGGTCGGTGTACCGGGTCTCGTACTCGTGGCGCAGTTCGTCGGCGCGGCGGGCCGTGGTGCGGAGCATCTGCCGGGTGAGGTCGATGCGCCGGTCGAGGTAGCGCCGGGTGAGGTCCTCGGCCTGACCGGTGGTCAGCCAGGGCAGGTCGGCGCAGAGCGCCTCCGCCTCCCGGCGCGCCTCGGCGAGGTGGGAGCGCGCCAGCACGATGCCCTCCGCCTCGGCCAGGACGGCCGAGGCGTCGTGCGCGAGGGACCGGCGCGACCGCGACCTGGGCATCAGCGGTCGCCCTTGTGGCCGCCGGGGTCGATGACGTCGCGCTTCCCGGTGTTCTCCGCCTGGTCGACTCCGGCCAGCGCGGGGTGGCGCAGGTCGAAGGCGGGCGACTCGGAGCGGATGCGGGGCAGGGTGACGAAGTTGTGGCGGGGCGGGGGGCAGGAGGTGGCCCACTCCAGCGAACGCCCGTATCCCCAGGGGTCGTCGACCTCGATCTTCTCGCCCCGCTGGGCGGTCTTCCAGACGTTGTAGAGGAAGGGCAGCGTGGACAGGCCGAGCAGGAAGGCGCCGATGGAGGACACCGTGTTGAGGGCGGTGAACCCGTCGGCGGCGAGGTAGTCGGCGTAGCGGCGCGGCATGCCCTCCGCGCCCAGCCAGTGCTGGAGCAGGAAGGTGGTGTGGAAGCCGACGAACAGCGTCCAGAAGTGCACCTTCTCCAGACGGTGGTCGAGCATCGTGCCGGTCATCTTCGGCCACCAGAAGCTGAATCCGCCGAACATGGCGAACACGATCGTGCCGAACAGCACGTAGTGGAAGTGGGCGACGACGAAGTAGCTGTCATGGACGTGGAAGTCCATCGGCGGGGACGCCAGCAGCACACCCGTCAGACCGCCGAAGAGGAAGGTGACGAGGAAGCCGACCGCCCACAGCATCGGTGGTTCGAAGGAGAGACTGCCCTTCCACATGGTGCCGATCCAGTTGAAGAACTTCACGCCCGTCGGCACGGCGATGAGGAAGCTCATGAAGGAGAAGAACGGCAGCAGCACCGCGCCGGTGGCGAACATGTGGTGGGCCCACACCGTGGCGGACAGGCCGGTGATGGTGATGGTCGCCCCGACGAGCCCCATGTACCCGAAGATCGGCTTGCGGGAGAACACCGGGATGATCTCGCTGACCACGCCGAAGAACGGCAGCGCCAGGATGTAGACCTCGGGGTGGCCGAAGAACCAGAACAGGTGCTGCCACAGCAGGGCCCCGCCGTTCTCCGGTTCGAAGATCCGCGCGCCGAACCGCCGGTCCGCCTCCAGGGCGAGCAGCGCCGCCGCGAGCACCGGGAAGGCCAGCAGCACCAGCAGCGAGGTGAGCAGCACGTTCCAGGTGAAGATCGGCATGCGGAACATGGTCATGCCGGGCGCGCGCATGCAGATGATCGTGGTGACGAAGTTGACGGCGCCGAGGATCGTGCCGAAGCCGGACAGCGCCAGGCCCATGATCCACAGGTCGCCGCCCTCGGTCGGCATGCGCTCCCCGCCGCTGAGCGGCGTGTACGCCGTCCATCCGAAGTCCGCGGCGCCCTGGGGGGTGAGGAAGCTGGACATCACGATGAGCCCGCCGAAGGCGAACAGCCAGTACGACAGCATGTTCAGCCGGGGGAACGCGACGTCCGGGGAGCCGATCTGGAGCGGCATGATCGCGTTGGCGAACCCGGCGAAGGTGGGCGTCGCGAACAGCAGCAGCATGATCGTGCCGTGCATGGTGAAGGACTGGTTGTACTGCTCCTGGGACACGATCTGAAGCCCGGGCCGGGCCAGTTCCGCGCGGATCACCATGGCGAACAGACCGCCCACCAGGAAGAGGACGAACGAGGTGATCAGGTAGAGGTGCCCGATCTTCTTGTGGTCGGTGGTCGTCAGCCAGGAGACGACCACGCGCCCCCTCCCTCGTCGTCCCTCCGCCGCCGGCGCCGGGGACAGGGGTTCGGTCGTGTGTGTCGCCATCGGGTTCCTTCGGGTGACTACGAGGAGCTCGGCCGGGGGGAGGAACGCACGCCGCTGCGGGCGCGATCGGCACGCGCGTGCCGGATCGACGCTATGTCAGGTGACCGGACGTCGGGTTCTGACATCCGCCGAGCGGACGGGGACTTCACCCGTGCGAGTGGTGTCGCTTCGAGAGCGGCTTGTGACCGGTTCCGTGGGGTCGGTTCCGTGGGGTCGGTTCCGTGGGGTCCGGGTCAGCCGCGTTCCGGGCGGGCGCCGACGCGGACCACGAGGAGGGCGACGTCGTCGTCGTTGTCCGCGGGGCGGGCCCGGCGGAGCAGTTCGTCGGCGAACACCTCGACGGGGCGATGGGCGAGCACGGCGGCGTGCCGGCGCAGCCGCTCCAGCCCTTCGTCGATGGGGTGGCTGGGCGCCTCGATCAGCCCGTCCGTGTAGAGGACGAGGGTGGAGCCAGGCGGCAGGACCGTCGATCCGTCGGCGCGCGGCCGGTCGGTGCCGGTGCCGGTGCCCAGCAGCATCCCGCCGCCGCCCGTGAGATACCCGGCCACGCCTTCGCGGGTGACCAGCAGCGGGGGCGGGTGGCCGGCGTTGGTCCAGGACATCGTCCACCGCCCCTCCTCGTCCGTGCCGAGGACGGCGAGCACCAGGGTGGCCATGGAGACGTCGGTGATGCGCAGCACGGCACGGTCCACCCGCTCGACGACCCGGCCGGGCGGCTCGTGCCGGAAGGACCACGCGTAGGAGCGCAGCACGTTGCGGAGCTGCGCCATGCCCGCGGCGGCGTCCAGGTCGTGTCCGGAGACGTCGCCGATGACCAGGGCGGTGTCGCCGTCCCCGAGGGGGAAGGCGTCGTACCAGTCGCCGCCGACGTGGGAGGCGTCGGGTGCGGGCAGGTAGCGGGACGTCGTCTCCAGGCCGGGAACGCGCGGCAGCTGGGGCAGCAGGTAGCGCTGCATGGTCTCGGCGACCTTGCGCTGCCGCTGGTAGAGGCGGGCGTTGTCCAGGGCCAGTCCGGCGCGGCGGGTGATGTCCTCGAGCAGGGTGAGGTCGGCGGTGGTGAACGCGTCGGGCTGCTCGGAGCGGCCGAGGGTCAGGGCGCCGAGGACGTCGCGCAGACCACGGATGGGCGCGATGGCGGCGGAGTGCATGCCCGTGGCCTCGAACAGCTTGCGCTGCTCGACGGCGATGCCCGAGTCGGGGGCCCCCTGGTAGGTGTCGGGTCCTGCGATGGTCGAGGAGGCGCCTCGCAGGGCCCGGGACAGCGGCATCGGGGACTCGGCGGGAACGGGCGCCATCGGCCCTTCGAGGTCCCGGCGGGAGACCGGGACGCCGTCCTCGAAGTGCACCACCTTGGTGCGCCACACCTCGTCCCGTTCGCTGATCAGGTCGATCACCGCCCAGTCCGCGAGGCGTGGCAGCACCAGGGTCACCAGCCGGTGCAGCGCCTCGTCGACGGACAGGGTGGAGGTCAGCTGGGTGGTCGTCTCCGCCAGCAGGGCGAGCCGCTCCAGTTCGTCGGGCGCCCCTTCGCGGGCCGTGGCCGTGCCGGGCGCCTCGGCGGCGGCCTCGCGGGGATGGAAGAGGACGAGCGCGCTCGTGTCGTCCGCACCGGTGTCGTAGGGGGTGATGCTCCAGGCGATGGCGAGCAGCGTGCCGTCGTCCTTCTCGAACCAGTCGTGGTCGTTCTGCGCCGGGCGGCTCGCGAGGAAGGCAGGCCGCATACGGCACTGGGAGGTCGGCACGGTCTCACCGTGGGCGCTGCGGTGCAGCAGGTCGTGCGCGTCGGCGCCGACGAGTGCCGCGGCGGGCCGGCCCAGCAGCCGCTCGGCGGCGGCGTTGACGGCGACGATCCTCCCGCGTCCGTCCACCACGTAGGCGCCGGTGCCGATCGCGGTGAGCGCGACACCGGTCGCGCCGGGCCGTCCGGCGCCGGGGCCCGGCCCTTCGCCCGCCGTCTCCATGTCCCCTCCTCGCCGACCGCCGTTCGGGGACCGGTCACGGTTCCCACTGTTCGCGTGCCCGGCCGGACCGTCGTGGACGGCCGAAGAGCACGATGTGACCACCTCAGATCATCACGCGTGTCCCACATACGCAGGGCGTCCGCCCCGCAGGGAGGGGCAGCCGCATGGAGCGTACCGTGGCGGGTAGGCGGGGCGACGGACCGGGGCGTGCACGAGTCACCTGCCCGGACTTCGTAGGATGAACCGGCCGGCCGGGCACCTGGGGATGGGCGGAGGTCGGGCTCACCCGCATGCGACGAACACCCCGCCGAGGAGATTTCGTGTCCGTACCGGACGAGACGTTCACCGTCACCCCCCGCCCGAGCGCCGCGGGCCCCTATGTGCTGGAGGTGTCAGGGGAGCTCGACCACCACACGGCGCCGCTGCTGGCGGAGGCGGTCAACGACGCGCCGTTCGGTCCGTACGGTGTGGTGCTCGACCTGTCGGGGCTGACCTTCTGCGACTCGTCGGGGATCACGGTGTTCGTGTCGGCCCACCGTCGGTCACGGGCCCAGGGTTCGCAGCTCAGCCTGGCCGGGGTGGCCCCCGCCCAGATGCGCATCCTTCGCATGGTGGGGCTGGACGAGGTGTTCACCTTCCACGCCGGCGTCGACGAGGCGTTGCGCGCCGCCCGGCCGTCCCGGCCCTGACAGCGGGACGGGACCCCGTCCGTGCGACGGGGTCCCGCCCTTCGGCTCACGAGCGGCCCTGAGGGTCACGCGGCCGGCCTGCGAGGATCACCTCAGGGGAGGGTCCACTTCTGGTTGGGGCCGGTGTGGCAGGTCCACAGGTGGACCGGTGTGCGGTCCTCCCAGGTGCCGCCGGAGGCGTCCATGCACTTGCCCGACTGCGGATTGCGCACCGTGCCGTCCGACTGCGCCGCCCACTTCTGCGCGCCGGTCCCGTTGCACGTCCACAGCTGGATCCGGGTGCCGTCCGCGCTGCCGCCGCCGGACACGTCCAGGCACTTGCCGAGCGCCCGCAGCGACCCGTCGTCCGCCACGGTCCACCGCTGCGCGGCGGAGGAGTTGCAGGTGTAGATCTGCACGCCGGTCCCGTCCGCCGTGCCCGCGTTGTCCACGTCGAGGCACTTGCCGTTGACGCCCCGGATCTCACCGGTGCGCGGTCCGGGGGTGGCCCCGTCCTGCCTCAGGCGGATGTTGCGGAAGGAGACCTCGTCGCCGTCGCCGTGGTTCTGAAGCCCGATATAGCCCTGACGGAGGCTGCGGGCGGGGTCGGTGTTGGTGAAGTCGTTGATCTTCCGGCCGTTGAGGAAGATCTCCAGCCGTTCGCCGGTGACGCGGAGCTCGTACGTGTTCCACTCCCCCGGCGGGTTGAGGGCCGCGTCCCGGGCGGCGAGGTCGGCGGACTTGAAGCCGTAGACGGAGCCGGTGGTGCGGTCGGCGGTGTCGGTGGCGTCGATCTGGATCTCGTAGCCGTTGTCGACGGCGGACCACGGGTCGTCGGAGGCGGGGAAGCCCAGGAAGACGCCGGAGTTGTCGTCGCCGTGCAGCTTCCAGTCGAGCTTGAGGGAGTAGTCGCCGGTGATCTCCCGGTCGTACCGGAACAGGCCCATGCCGCCCTGGGAGGTGAGGGTGCCGTCGTTCAGGGTGAAGCCGCCGGGGCCCGCCTGTTTCCAGCCGGAGGTGCCGGTGCCGTCGAACAGCGGGGTGTAGCCGGTCTCGGGGCGGCAGTCGGCGTGGGTGACGCCGGCGGCCCAGCGGATGCCGCCGAGGAGGTGGCGGCGGAAGGCGGGATCGGCGTACGACTCCTCGGTGTGGCCGCCGCCGGTGTAGAAGGCGCGGCCGCCGGCGTAGTCCTTGCACCAGGCGATCGGATGGTCGCCGGACATGGAGCCGCCCGAGTAGCTGGACTCGTCCAGCGACGCGAGGACGTGGGCGGTGGTGCGGGGGTTGGTGCGGTAGTTGTACCACTCGTCGGTGCGCTGCCAGGTGGCGCCCAG
Organism: Streptomyces pseudogriseolus; assembly: GCA_002154585.1. Lineage (GTDB taxonomy): Bacteria > Actinomycetota > Actinomycetes > Streptomycetales > Streptomycetaceae > Streptomyces > Streptomyces pseudogriseolus. The sequence continues at coordinate 2,393 of MUNG01000010.1, read as the reverse complement.
GTGGGCGGTGGCGTCGTGCGCCCGGTCCTCTACCTCGACGGTGGCGGGCTGGATGGCGGGGTGGGACTGGAAGAGGGCGCCGGCCAGTCCCGCGTAGAAGGGCCAGTCGTACTCGGTGTCGGCGGCGGCGTGGACGCCGACGTAGCCGCCGCCCGCGCCCATGTACTGCTCGAGCGCGCTCTCCTGGGCGGACCCGAGGACGTCGCCGGTGGTGGAGAGGAAGACGACGGCCCGGTACCGGGCGAGGTTGGCGGTGGTGAAGGCCGCCGGGTCCTCGGTGGCGTCGACGGTGAAGTTGTTCGCCGCCCCGAGGTCACGCAGCGCGGTCACGCCCTCGTCGATGGAGGAGTGGCGGAAGCCCGCGGTCCGGGAGAAGACGAGGATCCGGTACGCGGGGTCGGCCGCCGGTGCGGCCGCCCGGGGTGCGGCGGGCGCGGTGCCGGGAGTCGCGGCGGCCTGAGGGGTCAGGCCCTGGGGGGTCACGCAGAGCACGGCGGCGGTGCACAGGCCGAGCGCGGTTCTGAAGAGGGTGCGCATCATGGGTCGCCTCCTTTCTACGGCAGGGTCCACTTCTGGTTGGCGCCGGCGTGGCAGGTCCACAGGTGGACGGGCGTGCCGTCCTCCCAGGTGCCGCCGGAGGCGTCCATGCACTTGCCCGACTGCGGATTGCGCACCGTGCCGTCCGACTGGGCCGCCCACTTCTGCGCCCCCGTGCCGTTGCACGTCCACAGCTGGATCCGCGTCCCGTCCGCGCTGCCGCCGCCGGACACGTCCAGGCACTTGCCGAGCGCCCGCAGCGACCCGTCGTCGGCCACCGTCCAGCGCTGTGCCGCCGAGGAGTTGCACGTCCAGATCTGGATCTCGGTGCCGTCCGCCGTGCCGGCGTTGTCCACGTCGAGGCACTTGCCGTTGACGCCCTTCACCTCGCCCGTGCGGGTGCCGCCGGTGCCGGTCGTGAAGGAGAACTCGTCCACGTCGTAGAGCGCGCCGCTGCCGCCCTTGAATACGAGGTACAGGGTGGTGGTGCCGGCCGGCTGACCGGTCAGGGACGCCGTGACGTCCTGGAAGGTCTCCCAGTCGCCGGTGACCGGCACGGTGGCCGTGCCGAGCAGGGTGCCGGCCGGGGAGCCCGCGCGGACCTCGAGGGTGCCGCCGGCGCCGGCCGAGGAGACGCGGGCGGTGAAGCCGGTGGTGTTGTCGAGGCTGTAGGGGGTGAAGGAGATCCAGTCGCCGTTCTGGATCTCGCCGACCGTCTTGCCGCCGTGCGCGTTGGAGTGGTTGATCACCTGGACGCCGGAGGAGTCGCCGTAGTGCTCGGCCTGGCGGTGGCTGGGCTGGGTGATGTGCTGGTCGTGCGCGGTGAGCGCGGGCTGGCCGTTCGCGCCGTTGTCGGTGTACTCGGCGTCGAGGACGCCGAAGATGTTGGCGTTGGGGTCGTGTTCGCCGTCCGCCAGGGTGTGCAGGGTGCCGGTGCAGCCGGTGGCGGAGGTCTGCGGGTGTCCGTGGCTGTCGTGGCCGACGATGAAGGTGACCTTGACCTTGGCGCAGTCGATCGTGCCGTCCTCGGGGTCGGTGACGGTGACCTTGAACGGGATGGCGGCGCCGAAGTCGTAGATCCGTCCGTCGGCGGGGGTGTCGAGCCGCACGGTCGGGGCGGTGTTGCCGACGGTGATCTGCACGGACGCCGTGGCGGACTTGCCGGTGGGGTCGGTGACCTTCAGCGTGGCGGTGTACTGGCCGTTGGCGGTGTAGGTGTGGGACGGGTTGGCGGCGGTGGAGGTGGCGCCGTCGCCGAAGGTCCAGGCGTAGGCGAGCGCGCCCCCGTCCGGGTCGGAGCTGCCCGCCGAGGAGAAGGTCACGTTCAGCGGCGCCTTGCCTGAGGTGGTGTTCGCCTTGGCCTGGGCGAGCGGTGCGCGTCCGCCGGTGATGTGCTCGATGCGGTACAGGGCGGAGTTGGCGTCGCCGTTGAAGTAGCCGGTGCCGTAGTCGAGGACGTAGAGGGCGCCGTCCGGGCCGAAGGCCATGTCCATCACCTGGGTGCCGGTCCAGGGGAAGGCGTTGATGGACTGTACGGTGCCGTCGCCGCCGGTCTCGATGCGCTTGATCCAGCGGCGGCCGAACTCACCGGCGAAGAAGTCGCCGTCGTACTCGGCGGGGAACTTCACGTCGGAGGTGGAGTTCGCGTCGTAGCGGTAGACGGGTCCGCCCATGGGGGACTCGGATCCGTTGCCGAACTCGGGGACGGATCCGCCGTCGTAGGGGATCCACGCGGGCTGGACGGGCGGCAGGTCGGTCAGGCCGGTGTTGCGCGGCGAGGTGTTCCGCGGCGCCGAGCAGTTGAAGGCCGAGCCGGAGGCGCCGGTGGCGAAGTCGTAGTCGACGTAGGCGTCGTT
>MUNG01000001.1 GCA_002154585.1 Streptomyces pseudogriseolus | reverse complement strand
CGGCATGGCCTGCCGCTACCCCGGAGGCGTCGACAGCCCCGAGGACCTGTGGAACCTGGTGCGCGCCGGAGCGGACGGCATCTCGCCGCTGCCCACCGACCGCAACTGGAATCCCGAACGGCTCTACCACCCCGACCCCGACCACCCCGGCACCGTCTACACCCGCGAGGGCGGCTTCCTGCACGACGCCAGCCACTTCGACCCGGCGTTCTTCGGCATCTCCCCGCGCGAGGCCCTCGCCATGGACCCGCAGCAGCGCCTGCTGCTCGAGGTGTCCTGGGAGGCCCTGGAGCGGGCCGGCGTCGACCCGGCCGGCGCCCGCGGCTCCGCCACCGGCGTCTTCGCCGGCGTCACCTACCAGGACTACGTGACGATCCTCGCCGCCTCCGACGACGACTTCGAGGGTTACGTCGGCACCGGCAACTCGCCCAGCGTCCTGTCCGGCCGCATCTCCTACGCCCTCGGCCTGGAGGGCCCGGCCGTCTCCGTCGACACCGCCTGCTCCTCCTCCCTGGTCGCCCTGCACCTGGCCGCGCAGTCCCTGCGCCAGGGGGAGTGCTCCCTCGCCCTCGCGGGCGGCGTCACCGTGATGTCGACGCCGGGCTCCCTCATCGAGTTCAGCCGCCAGCGCGCCCTCGCCGAGGACGGCCGCTGCAAGCCGTTCTCCGCGGACGCCGACGGCGCCAGCTGGGCCGAGGGCGTCGGCATGATCGTCCTCGAACGGCTCTCCGACGCCCGCCGCAACGGCCACCCGGTGCTCGCCGTGGTCCGCGGCAGCGCCCTCAACCAGGACGGCGCCTCCAACGGCCTGACCGCCCCCAACGGGCCCTCCCAGCAGCGCGTCATCCGCCAGGCCCTCGCCGCCGCCGGACTGAACCCCGGGGACGTCGACGCCGTCGAGGCGCACGGCACCGGCACCACCCTCGGCGACCCCATCGAGGCCCAGGCCCTCCTCGCCGCCTACGGCCAGGACCGGCCCGACGACCGCCCGCTGTGGCTGGGCTCCCTGAAGTCCAACATCGGCCACAGCCAGGCCGCCGCCGGCGTCGGCGGCATCATCAAGATGGTGGCGGCCCTGCGCGAGGGCGTCCTGCCCCGCACCCTGTACGCCGAGAACCCCACCCCGCACGTCGACTGGAGCGCCGGCCGCGTCGAACTCCTCACCGAGGAGCGGCCCTGGCCCGACACCGGCCGCCCGCGCCGCGCCGGCGTGTCCTCGTTCGGCATGAGCGGCACCAACGCCCACGTCATCGTCGAACAGGCCCCCGAGGACGCGGCCGTACGGCCGCCCGCCACGGCCGAACTGCCCGCCGTGCCCGTCGTGCTGTCCGCCCGCACCCCCGCCGCGCTGCGCGCGCAGGCCGGGCGGCTGCGCACCCACCTGCGCGCCAGGCCGGGCACCCCGCTCACCGACCTCGGCTACACCCTCGCCGTGGGCCGCGCCGCCCTCACCCACCGGGCCGCCGTCCTCGCCGACGACACCGCCGCCCTCGACGAGGCGCTGGCCGAACTCGCCGCCGACGGGCCGCTCACCGCGCCCGCCCTGCTCGCCGACGCCGTGCCCGGCGGCGCCGAACCCGTCCTCGTCTTCCCCGGACAAGGCGCCCAGTGGGCCGGGATGGGCCGCGAACTCCTCGCCGAGTCGGCGGAGTTCGCCCAGTGGATCGAACGCTGCGAGCAGGCACTCGCGCCGTACGTCGACTGGTCGCTGAGCGCGGTGCTGCGCGGCGACGAGGACGCCGCCGACCTCGGCCGCGTCGACGTCGTCCAGCCCGCCCTGTGGGCCGTGATGGTCGCCACCGCCGCCCTGTGGCGGGCCCACGGAGTGCGCCCCGCCGCCGTGGTCGGCCACTCCCAGGGCGAGATCGCCGCCGCCTGCGCGGCCGGCGCGCTCTCCCTGGAGGACGGCGCCCGCGTCGTCGCCCTGCGCAGCCGCGCCCTCGTCCGCATCGCCGGCACCGGCGGCATGCTCTCCGTGCCGCTGAGCGCCGAGGACACCCGCACCCGGATGAGCCCCTGGGCGGACCGCCTCGCCCTCGCCGCCGTCAACGGCCCCACCTCCTGCGTCGTCTCCGGCGAGGCCGAGGCGCTGGACGAGATGCACACCGCGCTCGTCGAGAGCGGCGTACGCGCCCGCAAGGTCAACGTCGACTACGGCTCCCACTCGCCGCAGGTCGAGCAGATCGAGGACGCCGTCCTCGACGCCCTGGCCGGTCTCGAGCCGCGCGACGGCGAGATCCCCTTCCGCTCCTCCCTGACCGGCGACTGGCTGGACACCACCACCCTCGACGCCCGCTACTGGTACACCAACCTGCGGGAGACCGTCCGCTTCGAGGAGGCCGTCCGTGGCCTGATCGCCGAGGGACATCGCACCTTCATCGAGGTCGGCCCGCACCCGGTGCTCGCCGTCGGACTGCGCGACAGCCTCGAGGCGGCCGGCGTCGACGGCGCCGTCCTCGGCTCCCTCCGCCGCGACCAGGGCGGCCTGCGGCAGTTCCTCACCGCGCTCACCGAGGCCCATCTGCACGGCGTCGACGTCGACTTCGAGACCGTCTTCGCCGGCACCGGCGCCGTCCGCACCGACCTGCCCACCTACCCGTTCGAGCGCCGCCGCTACTGGCCCGCCGTCCGGGAGAACGCCGCCACCGGCACCGGCGACGACCCGGCGGCCGACTCCGTCGAGGCCCGCTTCTGGGAGACCGTCGAACAGGAGGACCTGCGCGGCCTCACCGAGGCGCTCGCCCTGCCCGCCGACGCCCCGCTGTCCGACCTGCTGCCGGCGCTCTCGCAGTGGCGGCAGTCCGGACGCGAACGCGCCACCGCCGACGCCCTCCGCTACGCCGTCACCTTCAGCCCTCTCACCCCCGGCGCCGCCACCCTCACCGGCACCTGGCTGCTCGTCGTCCCCGCCGACGCGGCCGGGCACACCGCCACCGCCGACCGGGTCGCCGACGCCCTCACCGCGGGCGGCGCCCGCACCGTACGGCGGATCGTCCTCCCCGACGGCACGCCCGACCGCACCGGACTCGCCGCCCTCCTCGCGGCCGGCACCGCCGGCGCCGACCGGCCCGCCGGCGTGCTCTCCCTGCTCGCCCTCGACACCCGCGACCACCCCGCCGTGCCGGACGTCACCGTCGGCCTGGCCACCACCCTCGCCCTCGTCCAGGCCCTCGGCGACCACGGCGTCGACGCCCCCCTGTGGTGCGCCACCCGCGGTGCCGTCGCGGTCGGCACCGCCGACCCCGCGCCCGTCGCCGCCCAGGCCCTGATCTGGGGCTTCGGCCGGGTCGCCGCACTGGAGCACTCCGAGCGCTGGGGCGGCCTGATCGACCTGCCCGCCGACCTCGACACCCGGACCGGCACCCGCCTGGCCGCACTCCTCGCCGACCCCGGCCGGGAGGACCAGATCGCGCTGCGCGCCTCCGGCGCCTTCGGCCGCCGCCTGGTCCACGCCCCCGGCACCGACGAACCGGCCGAGCCGTGGCGCCCCCGCGGCACCGTCCTGGTCACCGGCGGCACCGGCGCCCTCGGCCGGCACGTCGCCCGCTGGCTCGCCGACCGTGGCGCCACCCGGCTGGTGCTCGCCGGACGCCGCGGCGCCGACGCGCCCGGCGCCACCGACCTGCGCGACGAACTCGCCGCCCGCGGCGTCGACGTCACCCTCGCCGCCTGCGACGCCGCCGACCGGGACGCCCTCACCGCGCTGATCGAGGGCCTGCCCGCCGACCAGCCGCTGGACGCCGTGTTCCACGCCGCCGGCTCCCTCGACGACGGTGTCGTCGACTCCCTCACCCCCGAGCGCATGACCGGCGTCCTGCGCGGCAAGGCCACCGCGGCCCGCGTCCTGCACGAGCTCACCCGCGACCTGGACCTCTCCGCCTTCGTCCTGTTCTCCTCCACCGCCGGCGTCCTCGGCGGCGCCGGCCTCGGCAACTACGCCCCCGGCAACGCCTACCTCGACGCCCTCGCCGCCGAGCGCCGCGCCGCGGGCCTGCCCGCCACCGCCGTCTCCTGGGGCCTGTGGGCCGACGGCGGCATGGTCGGCGACGCGGCGGGCGAGCGCATGCGCCGCCACGGCGTCCACCCCATGGACACCGCCACCGCCTGCCAGGCCCTCGGCCGCGCCCTCGACCTCGGCGACACCCACGTCGTCGTGACCGACCTGCGCTGGGACACCTACGCGCCCTCGTTCACCGCGCCCCGCCCCAGCGCCCTGCTCGACGAACTGCCCGCCGCGCGGCGGGCCCTGGACGCCGCCCGCACCGGCGCGGCGGCCGACGCGGCCACCGAGATCTCGTCGCTGTCCGCCCACGTCGCCGCCCTGCCCGCGTACGAGAGGGCGGACGCCGTCCTGGACATCGTGCGCCGGCACGTCGCCGGCGTTCTCGGCCACGCCTCCGCCGACGACGTCGACCCCGCCCGCCCCTTCACCGACCTGGGCATCGACTCGCTCACCGCGGTCGAACTGCGCAACGGCATGAACCGCGTCACCGGCCTGCGCCTGCCCAGCACGCTCGTCTTCGACCACCCCACCTGCCGGGCCCTGGCCGACTTCCTGCTCGCGGAGATCGCCGTGGACACCGGCGCCGCCGCCGAGCAGACCACGGCCGAGCCCGTACGGCGTGCACCCGCCGACGAGGACCCGATCGCCATCGTGGCCATGGGCTGCCGCTTCCCGGGCGGGGTCGACACCCCCGAGCAGCTCTGGAGCATGCTGCTGGCCGGCGAGGAGGGCCTGGTGCCCTTCCCGGAGGACCGCGGCTGGGACCTGAACGCCCTCTTCGACTCCGCGTCCGGTACCACGGGCACGGTCGCCACCCGCACCGGCGGCTTCCTCGACGACGCGGGCCACTTCGACCCGGCCTTCTTCAACATCTCGCCGCGTGAGGCCCTCGCGATGGACCCGCAGCAGCGGCTGCTGCTGGAGATGGCGTGGGAGACCTTCGAGCGGGCCGGGATCGACCCGCGCAGCCTGCGCGGCAGCCGCACCGGCGTCTTCGCCGGCACCAACGGCCAGGACTACACCGGCATGCTCGCCGCGTCCGGCGAGGACTTCGAGGGGTACATGCTGACCGGCACCGCCGCCAGCGTCGTCTCCGGCCGGCTGTCCTACACCTACGGCCTCGAAGGCCCGGCCGTCACCGTCGACACCGCCTGCTCCGCGTCCCTCGTCGCCCTGCACCTCGCCGTCCAGTCCCTGCGCGCGGGGGAGTGCGACCTCGCGCTCGCCGGCGGCATCACGGTCATGGCCTCACCGGGTCTGTTCGTGGACTTCAGCCGTCAGCAGGGGCTGGCGGCGGACGGGCGCTGCAAGGCGTTCGCGGACGCGGCGGACGGCACCGGGTTCTCCGAGGGCGGCGGTCTGCTGCTGGTGGAGCGGCTGTCGGACGCGCGGGCCAACGGGCATCCGGTGCTCGCGGTGGTGAAGGGCAGTGCGGTCAACCAGGACGGTGCGTCGAACGGTTTGAGTGCGCCGAACGGTCCGTCGCAGCAGCGGGTGATCCGTGCCGCGCTGGCGGACGCGGGGCTCACCGCGGCCGACGTGGACGCGGTGGAGGCGCACGGGACGGGGACGCGGCTGGGTGACCCGATCGAGGCGCAGGCTTTGCTGGCCACCTACGGGCAGGGCCGTCCCGCCGAGCAGCCGCTGTACTTGGGCTCGGTGAAGTCCAACG